>NZ_CP121648.1:0-318055 GCF_029714205.1 Methylobacterium sp. CB376
ATGCGTGTGGATGGCGGCTTGGCGGAAGGGGTCGATCCGGGCAGGGGCGCTGGCGGCGACGTCGCGGCGGCGTGGCAGCGGGTCAAGCGGCGCCTGCGGGCCGAACTCGGCGAGGATGTCTTCGCGAGCTGGTTCGCGCGGCTCGAATTGCAGGACGTGGCGGGCGGCACCGCCCGGCTGACCGTGCCCACGCGCTTCCTCAAGAGCTGGATCGAGTCCCACTATCTCGACCGGGTCCTGGCGACCTTCCGCAGCGAGGCGGACGGGATCGACGGCATCGAGGTCGGGGTGCGCGGCCCGATGGCCCCGGCCCGGGCGGCGCCGGGCGCGGCGGCCTCCGCGCCGAAGCCCGCCTCGCCGATCCGGACGCCCGGCGCCGCGCCCGCGGCCCCGGCCACGATCGAACTGCCCGACGCGGATCGGGCGCAGCGCGGCGAGGGCGACCTCAGCGGCGCCCCCCTGGACGCGCGCCTGACCTTCCAGACCTTCGTGGTCGGCCGCTCCAACGCCCTGGCGCACGCGGCGGCCGAGCGCGTCGCGGGCCACGAGGGCTCCGGGCCGATCTACAACCCGCTCTACTTCCACGCGGGCGTCGGCCTCGGCAAGACGCACCTCCTGCACGCGATCGGCCACGCCGCCAAGGAGGCGGGGCGCCGGGTGATCTACCTCACCGCCGACCGCTTCATGTACGGCTTCGTCAACGCCCTGAAGACGCAGAACGCCCTCGCCTTCAAGGAGCGCCTGCGCGCCATCGACGTGCTCATCCTGGACGACGTGCAGTTCATCCAGGGCCGCTCGATCCAGGCCGAGTTCGGCCACACGCTCAACGCGCTGATCGATGCCGGCCGGCAGGTCGTGGCCGCCGCCGACCGTCCGCCGACGGAGCTGGAGAGCCTCGACGAGCGGGTGCGCTCCCGCCTCGCGGGCGGACTCGTGGTCGAGATCGGCACCCTCGACGAGGCCCTGCGGGCCACGATCCTGCAATCGCGCCTGGAGGCGGTCCGCGTCAGCCATCCGGGCTTCGAGGTGAGCCCCGCCGTCGCCGAGTACGTCGCCAAGGCGATCACCGCGAATGGCCGCGACCTCGAAGGGGCGGTCAACCGCCTCCTCGCCCACGCCACGCTCACCGGCGCCCCGGTGACGCTGGAGACGGCCGAGACCGCGATCCGCGACCTCGTCAAGAACCGCGAGCCGAAGCGGGTCAAGATCGAGGACATCCAGAAGCTGGTGGCGAGCCGCTACAACGTCTCGCGCTCGGACATCCTGTCGGAGCGGCGCACCGCCGCCGTGGTCAAGCCGCGCCAGATCGCCATGTACCTCTCCAAGGTGCTGACGCTGCGCTCCCTGCCGGAGATCGGCCGCCGCTTCGGCGGGCGCGACCACACCACCGTGCTGCACGCCGTGCGCAAGATCGAGAAGGCGATCGGGGAGGATTCGGCCCTCAGCGACGAGGTCGAACTCCTCAAGCGCATGCTGCAGGATTGACGCCGCGCCGCCGGGCGCCGCCGGCGGTGCTTCGGCGGGGCCCTCGCGGCGCCCCGCCCCGGACCCCGCCTTCGCGCGCGGGCGGCCCCGGCTTGCCTTCGGGATGGAGCTTCGCCAAAGTTTCGACCCCGTGCGGGGCACGGGAAGCGATGCGGTGCCGGCCCTTGCGGGCCGCGAGAGTGTGAGACGGCGGACCACCCCCATGAGAGTCACAGTCGAGCGCGCGGCCCTCCTACGGTCGCTCGGCCACGTGCACCGCGTCGTCGAGCGGCGCAACACGATCCCGATCCTGTCGAACGTGCTGCTGCGCTCCAGCGCCGACGGCCTGCAGCTGAGGGCGACCGACCTCGACATCGAGGTCACGGAGACGATCCCGGCCGACGTGGTGGATGGCGGCGCCACCACGGTGCCGGCCCACGTGATCTACGACATCGTGCGCAAGCTGCCCGACGGCGTCCAGGTCTCCCTGGAGACGACGGGCGAGACCGGCCAGATGCAGATCCGCTCGGGCCGCTCGCGCTTCATGCTGGGCGCCCTGCCGGAGGCGGATTTCCCCGACCTCGCCGCGGGCGAACTGCCCCACCGCTTCCAGCTCCAGGCCGCCGAGCTGAAGAAGCTGATCGACAAGACGCAGTTCGCGATCTCGACCGAGGAGACGCGCTACTACCTGAACGGGATCTTCTTCCACACGATCGAGACGGAGGCGGGCTTGCGCCTGCGCGCCGTCGCGACGGACGGGCACCGGCTCGCGCGGGTCGAGATGCCCGCCCCCGAGGGCAGCCGCGGCATGCCGGGCATCATCGTGCCGCGCAAGGCCGTGGCCGAGATCCAGAAGCTCGTGGAGGATGGCGGCGACAGCGTCGGGGTGGAACTCTCGCCCGCCAAGGTCCGCTTCACCTTCTCCAGCGGGGTGACGCTGATCTCGAAGCTGATCGACGGCACCTTCCCGGATTACCAGCGCGTGATCCCGACCGGGAACGACAAGCTCCTCACCGTCGAGCGCGAGCAATTCGCCAAGGCGGTCGACCGCGTCTCGACCATCTCCTCGGAGCGCGGGCGCGCGGTGAAGCTCGCGGTCGGCGGCGGGCGGCTGTCGCTCTCGGTGAACAACCCGGATTCCGGCAGCGCCACCGAGGAACTCGACGTCGATTACGAGGCCGCGCCCCTCGATATCGGCTTCAACGCCCGCTACCTGCTCGACATCACGGCGCAGCTCGACGGCGACAGCGCCCTGTTCAAGCTCGCCGATCCGGGCTCCCCGACCCTGATCCAGGACAAGGAGGGGGCGCCGGCCCTCTACGTGCTGATGCCGATGCGGGTGTGAGGCGGGCGCGCTCCCGCGCCGGTCGCGCCGGGTTCCGCCAGGCCCGGCCCGGCGGCGCGGGTCCGCGCTCCGCCGGGCCGCGACGGCGCTCCGTGGCGATCGATCGCGTCGGGCCGCGGGCGAGGGATCTTGCAACCCGGCGCCGGGACGGGTGATTGGGTGGCCCAGGACCCATGGCCGCCCCCGATCCCTTCCGCGTCACGCGCCTCATCGCCCGCGACTTCCGCAACCACGCCAGCCTCGACCTCGGCGTGGGCCGGCCCTTCGTGGCGCTGGTGGGCGAGAACGGTGCCGGCAAGACCAACATCCTCGAGGCGCTCTCGCTGTTCGCGCCCGGCCGGGGCCTGCGCCGGGCCGATTTCGCCGCCATGGCGCGCGAGGGCGGGCCGGGCGGCTTCGCGGTGTCGCTCAGCGTCGAGGGGCCGCACGGTGAGCACCGCGTCGGCACCGCCTGGGAGCCGCCGCAGGGGCGCGAGGAGCGCGGCGGGCGCCAGTGCCGGATCGACGGAGCGAGCGCCCCCTCGCCCACCGCCTTCGCGGAGCAGTTGCGGGTCGTCTGGCTCACCCCGGACCTCGACGCGCTGTTCCGCGGCCCGGCGGGGGATCGGCGGCGCTTCCTCGACCGCCTCGTCCTCGCGGTCGATGCCGGCCACGGCAGCCGCGTCAGCGCCCTTGAGCGTGCCCTGCGCTCCCGCAACCGGCTGCTGGAGGAGCGGCCCGAGGACGGGCCCTGGCTCGACGCGATCGAGCGCGAGGTGGCGGAACTGGCGATCGCCGTGGCGCTCGCCCGGCGCGAGACGGTGGAGCGCCTCGACCGGCTGATCCTCGCCACCCGCGACGCGGCCTCGCCCTTCCCCTGGGCGGGGGTCCGGCTCGAGGGCGACATCGACGACCTCGTGGCGGTCTGGCCGGCCGTGGACGCCGAGGACCGCTTCCGCGCGACGCTGCGCCAGAACCGCTTCCGCGACCGCGCCGCGGGCCGCACGCTCGCCGGCCCGCAGGCCTCCGACCTCGTGGTGCGCCACGGCCCCAAGGACGTGCCGGCCGGCACCGCCTCGACCGGCGAGCAGAAGGCGCTGCTGATCGGCCTCGTGCTCGCCCATGCCCGCCTGGTCGCCGGCATGAGCGGGCTGGCGCCCCTCGTCCTCCTCGACGAGGTCGCGGCCCATCTCGACCCGCGCCGGCGCGCGGGCCTGTTCGACGCCCTGGAGGCGCTGCCGGGGCAGGTCTGGATGACCGGGGCGGATCCGGCGCTGTTCGCGGAACTCGGGAGCCGCGGCGACGTGGTCGCGGTGGCGGAGGGGCAGGTGCGGCCCGGCTGAGCCGCCTCAGGGGCGGGCGGAGGGAATGTCGGTCCGCACGACATCGTCGCCGACGAAGGGCAGGGGCACGTCGGGCGGCACGCGCGGGAGCATGGTCCGACGAAGGGGATGCCGGTTCGGCGAAGACCATCTGCCGAGCCGGTGGCCGGATAGCGCGCGACGCGCTCCTGGATCGGTTTGGCGCGCTCGCGCAAGGGGGGCGTCCCCGACGCGCGATGCGTGACGCTTGGCGCCGTTGCGGCGCGTTCGTGAGTGCCATACGCACGGCATCCGTCTTGCTCACGCGCGCGATCGACGCCAGCGTCGCGGCGAGGCGCTCCACCTCGTCGTCCTGGTCGTTCAGGGGCATCGAGACCCTGCCTTTGGGACGCCGGGAGAGCTGTGTCGACCCGGGCCGGCCGCGATCGCCGCGACGGCCCCGAACCGGAGGCGGGACGCGGCGCCCGCCCGACCTTGAAGCAGGGACCCGATGACCTCACGCCTCGACGAGGCCCGCGCCGCCCTTCAGACGACCTTCGGCTACGAGGATTTCCGGCCCGGCCAGGCGGAGGTGATCGGCGCCGTGCTCGACGGGCGCGACGTGCTCGCCGTGATGCCGACCGGCTCCGGCAAGTCGATGACCTACCAGCTCCCGGCCCTGGTCGAGCGCGCCCTCACCGTGGTGGTCTCGCCGCTGATCGCGCTCATGCACGACCAGGTGCAGCAGATGCGCGGCTTCGGGGTCGCGGCCGCCACCCTCAATTCGAGCGTCGACGAGGCGAGCGCCAAGGCGGCATGGCGCCAGATCCGCGCCGGTGACCTGCGCCTCCTCTTCGTCTCGCCCGAGCGCCTGCTGATGGAGGGGCTGATCGAGGCGCTGCAGGGCGCGGGCGTGCGGCGCCTCGCCGTCGACGAGGCGCATTGCGTCTCGCAATGGGGCCACGACTTCCGGCCGGAATACCGGGAGCTCGCCCGCGCCCGCGAGGCCCTGGGCGGCGTCCAGATGGTGGCGCTCACCGCCACCGCCGACACGGCGACGCGGGCCGACATCACCGAGCGGCTCTTCCCGGCCGGGCGCAGGCCCGAGATCTTCGTCCACTCCTTCGACCGGCCGAACATCCGGCTCACCTTCGCCCCCAAGGAGCACCCGACCCGCCAGATCAGCCGCTTCCTGCGCACCCGCCGGTCGGAGAGCGGCATCGTCTACTGCTCGTCGCGCAAGCGCACCGAGCAGCTCGCCCAGATGCTGCAGGAGGAGGGCGTCAACGCCCTGCCCTACCATGCGGGCCTCGACCAGGGCACGCGGATGCGCAACCAGGACGCCTTCCTGCAGGAGGACGGCATGGTCATGGTGGCGACCGTCGCCTTCGGCATGGGCATCAACAAGCCGGACGTGCGCTTCGTCTGCCACGCCGACATGCCCTCGAACGTCGAGGGCTACTACCAGGAGATCGGCCGCGCCGGCCGCGACGGGCTGCCGGCCGACACGCTCACCCTCTACGGCCTCGACGACATGGCCCTGCGCCGCCGCCAGATCGAGGAGAAGGACATCCCGGACGAGCGCCGCCGGGTCGAGCGCCGCAAGCTCGACGCGATGATCGCGCTCTGCGAGGGCGCCACCTGCCGCCGCCAGTCGCTCCTCGCCTATTTCGGCGAGGCGAGCGCCCCGTGCGGGCGCTGCGACCTCTGCCGGGGCGGCGTGGCGCTGGTCGACGGCACCGTGGCGGCCCAGAAGGTGCTCTCGGCGATCGTGCGCACCGGCCAGCGCTTCGGCGCCGCCTATGTCTGCGACCTCGTCCACGGCAAGGAGACCGACCAGATCCGGCGCAACGGCCACACCAAGCTCAAGACCTTCGGCGTCGGGGCCGACAAGCCGGTCGCGGCGTGGCGCTCGATCCTGCGCCAGCTCTTCGCGGCCGGCGCCGTCGCCGAGAACCAGGACGGCTATGGCGGCCTCGCCATGACCGAGAAGGGCGAGGCGATCCTGTTCGGGCGCGAGCCCGTGCAGCTGCGCCCGGACCCCGAGCCGAAGGCCCCCAAGGAGCGCCGGGCCCGCGGGGCGGAGCGCGACGACACGCTCGGCCTCTCGTCCGAGGACGAGGCCCTGTTCCAGCACCTGCGCGGCCTGCGCGCCACCCTGGCCCGCCAGGAGGGCGTCGCCGCCTACATGATCTTCCCCGACCGCACCCTGGTCGAGATGGCCCGCGCGAAGCCGGTCGACCTCTGGGCCCTGCGCTCGGTCCACGGCGTCGGCGAGCGCAAGCGCGAGGCCTACGGCGAGGCCTTCGTCGCGACGATCGCGGATTTCCTCGCCGACGCCGCCAAGCGCGCCGGCTGAGGCGCCCGCCCGGAGCATTCCGCCGAGGCGCCTCGGCGGCAAGGCCGTTGCTCCGCTCCCGGCACGGTCGCCTCCCTCTCCGACCGGGGAAACCCTCGCCGCCAGGCTGGCAAATGCGCGGGCCGATGCGCCCTCGCGGGTCCGCGCCCATTGCCCTCCCTCCCCCGGCTGCCGTATGCGCTGGGCCTCGACCGCGAGGCCGCCGCAGAGGGTGCCGCATGATCCGCAACGACATCGCCATCACGCCCGACCTCGTGCGCCAGCACGGCCTCACCGACGAGGAATACGCCCGCTTCAAGGAGCTGATCGGCCGCGAGCCGACGATCACCGAACTCGGCATCGTCTCGGCGATGTGGAACGAGCACTGCTCCTACAAGTCCTCCCGCATCCACCTGCGCACGCTGCCGACCAAGGCGCCCTGGGTGATCCAGGGGCCGGGCGAGAATGCCGGCGTCATCGACATCGGCGACGGGCGCGCCTGCGTGTTCAAGATGGAGAGCCACAACCACCCGAGCTTCATCGAGCCCTACCAGGGCGCGGCGACCGGGGTCGGCGGCATCCTGCGCGACGTGTTCACCATGGGCGCCCGGCCGATCGCGGCGCTGAACGCCCTGCGCTTCGGCTCCCCCGACCATCCGCGCACCCGCCACCTCGTCTCGGGCGTCGTCGCCGGCATCGGCGGCTACGGCAATTCCTTCGGCGTGCCGACCGTCGGCGGGTCGGTCGGCTTCCACCGGCGCTACGACGGCAACATCCTGGTCAACGCCATGGCGGTCGGCCTCGCCCGCGCCGACGCGATCTTCTACGCGGCCGCCACCGGGGTCGGGAACCCGATCGTCTATCTCGGCTCCAAGACCGGCCGCGACGGCATCCACGGCGCCACCATGGCCTCGGCCGCCTTCGACGAATCCTCCGAGGAGAAGCGCCCGACCGTGCAGGTCGGCGATCCCTTCGCGGAGAAGCTGCTGCTCGAGGCCTGCCTGGAGCTGATGGCCTCCGGCGCCGTGATCGCGATCCAGGACATGGGCGCGGCCGGCCTGACCTGCTCGGCGGTCGAGATGGGCGCCAAGGGCAATCTCGGGGTCGAACTCGACCTCGACGCGGTGCCGACCCGCGAGGCGGGCATGACTGCCTACGAGATGATGCTCTCCGAGAGCCAGGAGCGCATGCTCATGGTGCTCAAGCCCGGCATGGAGGAGGAGGCCAAGGCGATCTTCGTGAAGTGGGGCCTCGACTTCGCGATCATCGGCCACACCACCGACACGCTGCGCTTCGTCATCAAGCACGGCGGCGAGACGGTCGCCGACCTGCCGATCAAGGAGCTCGGCGACGAGGCCCCGCTCTACGACCGGCCGCACCGCACGAACATGCACCACCCGGTCCTCAGGGCCGAGGACGTCCCGGCCCCGGTGACGCACGGCGAAGCCCTGCGGAGGCTGATGGGCTCGCCCGACCTCGCCTCGAAGCGCTGGGTCTGGGAGCAGTACGACCACTACATCCTCGGCAACACGGTCCAGAAGCCGGGCGGCGACGCCGCCGTGGTGCGGGTCGAGGACGGGCCGAAGGGCCTCGCGCTCACCACCGACGTGACGCCGCGCTACTGCGAGGCCGACCCGGTCGAGGGCGGCCGCCAGGCGGTGGCCGAGGCCTACCGGAACATCTCGGCGGTGGGCGGCCGGCCGCTCGCCGTCACCGACAACCTCAATTTCGGCAATCCCGAGAAGCCCGAGGTGATGGGCCAGTTCGTCGGCTGCATCCAGGGCATCGGCGAGGCCTGCCGCGCCCTCGACTTCCCGGTCGTGTCCGGCAACGTCTCCCTCTACAACGAGACCAACGGCGTCGGCATCCTGCCGACCCCGACGATCGGCGGCGTCGGCGTCGTCGACGACGTGCGCCGGATCGCCACCCTCGCCCTCAAGCGCGAGGGCGACGCGCTGGTGCTGATCGGGCGCAGCCAGGGCTGGCTCGGCCAGTCCCTCTACCTCGCCGAGATCTGCGGGCGCGAGGAAGGCGCGCCGCCCCCGGTCGACCTCGCCGCCGAGCGGAGGAACGGCGAGTTCGTGCGCGGGCTGATCGCCTCGGGCCTCGTCGACACCGTCCACGACCTCTCGGATGGCGGCCTCGCGGTGGCGCTCGCCGAGATGGCGATGGCCGGCCGGATCGGCGCGGCACTGCCCGAATGCCCGCTGCCGATCCCGGCCCACGCCTACCTGTTCGGCGAGGATCAGGGCCGCTACCTGCTCGCGGTCGAGCCCGAGACGGTGCCCGACCTGCTCTACAGCGCCGCCGCGCAGGGGATCGACGCCGCCGTCATCGGCGTCACCGGCGCCGATTCATTGACCCTGCCGGGCGACGAGATCATATCCGTGGAGGAGCTGCGCGCCGTCAACGAGGCGTGGCTGCCGACCTACATGGCCGGGCCCGGCGCCTGATCCCGAGGGCCGGATCCCGGCGGAGACGGAGAACGCTTCGATGCCCATGGACGCCCGCGAGATCGAGACGATGATCCGGGAGGCCCTCCCGGACGCGACGGTCGAGATCCGCGACCTCGCCGGCGACGGCGACCACTACGCCGCCACCGTCGTGTCGGCCGCCTTCAAGGGCAAGTCGCGGGTGCAGCAGCATCAGATGGTCTATGGTGCATTGCAGGGTCGCATGGGCGGCGTGCTTCACGCGCTTGCGCTCACCACGGGCGTCCCCCAGGATTAGGGCACCGCATCAGCTGCCGGCGGGCGCGCCGCACCGCCCTCACCGAGAGGACATCATGACCGACATCAACAGCCGCATCGAGAGCGAGATCAAGTCCCAGGACGTTGTCGTGTTCATGAAGGGCACGCCGCAATTCCCGATGTGCGGGTTCTCCGGCCAGGTCGCGCAGATCCTCAACTACCTCGGCGTGCCCTACAAGGGCGTGAACGTGCTGGAGGACATGGAGATCCGCGAGGGCATCAAGGCCTACTCGAACTGGCCGACCATCCCGCAGGTCTACGTGAAGGGCGAGTTCGTCGGCGGCTGCGACATCACCCGCGAGATGTTCCAGTCGGGCGAGCTGCAGCAGCTGCTCTCCGAGAAGGGCATCGCGGTCAAGACCGCCGCCGCCTGAGGGCGAACACCGCCGGACCGGCACGGGAGGGGGCGCGCGAGCGCCCTTTTTCGTGCCCGCCGTGAACCCTCCGCCCCCGGCCGCGTCTGTACCCGAGAGGGGCGGCAGCGGCGGATGGTTCCATGTACGACGTCATCATCGTGGGCGGCGGGCCCGCGGGTCTGAGCGCGGCCCTGGTGCTCGGCCGCTGCCGCCGCACCGTGCTGCTCCTCGACGCCGGGCACCCCCGCAACGCCGTGACGCCGCGCATGAACGGCTATCTCGGCCATGACGGCTGCCCCCCGGGCGCCCTGCGCGACCAGGGCCGGGCCGAACTCTCCCGCTACCCGACCGTCGAGGTCCGCGACGCCGACGTGGCCGACGCGCGGCGCGACGAGGAGGGCTTCACCGTGGTTCTGGCGGATGGCCGGCGCGAGGCCGCCCGCCGCCTCGTCCTCGCCACCGGGCTCGCCACCGAATTGCCGCCCGTCGAGGGATTCCGCGACTTCTGGGGGCGCGGCGTGCACCACTGCCCCTATTGCGACGGCTACGAGAACCGCGACGCGCCGGTGGCGGTCTACGGACGCGGCGGCTGCGGCAAGGGCCTCGCCCTGGAACTCACCGCCTGGACCCGGGACCTGACCCTGTGCAGCGACGGGCCGGCGGAGCACCTGTCCGGGGAGGACCGCGCGCGGCTCGCGCGCCAGGGCATCCGCCTCGACGAGCGCCCGGTCGCCCGCGTCGAGGGCGAGGACGGGCGCCTCGCCCGCATCCGCTTCCGGGACGGCGCCGCCCTGCCCTGCGGCGCCATGTTCTTCACTCCCGCCGAGTGCGTTCCCTCGCCCCTCGTCGCGCGGCTCGGCTGCGACCTCACCCCGAAGGGCACCGTGCCGACGCGCGACTACGAGCAGTCGAACGTCCCGGGCCTCTACGTGGCGGGCGACGCCTCGCGCCGGGTGCAGTTCGCGATCGTGGCCGCCGCGGAGGGCGCCATGGCGGCCTTCGCGATCAATACCGAGCTCCTGCGCGAGGACACCGCGTGAGCCGAGCTTTCGTCCGCCTGATGCGCACGCACGTTGCGCCCATCGCCGCGGTTCATGCCGGCCGGTAGGGCGGTGCGCGGGCGCTTCAAGAATACCCTGCCCGGCAAAACGTTGTTAAGCTTACCGGGTGATTTGCAGCGGGGGGTTGAGCATGCTGGCTTTGGCGAGGGTGTGGCGCGTCCGGCTCTCCCGGGAGCCGCAGCCCGGAGCGCGGGCGGGGGCGCCGCCCGCGCCGGCCCTGGCCGGGCCTCCGGCCGAGGGCGAGCAGGAGCGTCGCGGACTGACCGCCCGCGAACTGATCCGGATGGCGCAATCGGCGCGCATCACCCGCAACTGAGCGTCGCGGCCCCGGCGCGACGGGGCCGCACGATCGCCGCGCGGCGCTGGCGAGCCCGGCGGCGGACCCGATTCGTCCCTGCGGGAGCGCGCGGGGCGCCGGAGCCCTTCGCGAGGCCGGGGCGGCCTGCTTCGCCGCATCGGGCCGGCCGCCGGGCGACCCGCAACCTGTGATCCCCTGAGCCGGTCATCCCGCGGCCGTCGCGTGGTCGGCCGGCAGCAACCAGCGCGCGATGCTTCGCGCGCCGGGCGCCGACGTCCCGCAGCGCAGCGGGGAGATCTGCGTGCGCTGCCGCACATCCATCGCGGCGACCGTTCACTACTTCTTGCGAAAGCCGAACCGCCCAAGTCCTCGGGACTTGCGGGGGAGCTGCAAAACTTTTTGCATGGAGCCACGACGCGGGCGGAACTGTTCAGCTCGCTCCGTGTTTCTCAGTATCCTGTATGCGTACGCGTACCCCACCAGCCACGGGCTCCGCGCCCGGGGGACCGCTATGCCCGATTTCGACGCCCGCCATCTCGACGACACAGAGGCCCTCGCCCGCCTCGCCGAGATCCTGCACCCGACCAAGGCCCTGCGCGGCCAAGCCAAGGCCCGCGGCCGACGCCGCGTGCGCGAGGGCTTGGCCGACCCCGCGAAGCCGGCCGACAAGTCGGACGAGGCGGCCTGACCCTCACCAGATCTGCGGCGTGATCAGGCCCCGGCTGGTCACCACGACCCAGGCCTTGCCCCGGCGCTCGATCGCCTCGACGCGCCCGACGCCCGGCACCGTGTCGCCCGGGCCCACCTCGATCAGGCGCCGGTTGCGGTTCTCGATCATCGCCACGCCGTCGTAGACGTCGCGCAGCACCCAGCTGTCCACCATCGCGGGCGCGGTCGTGGCGCTGGGCGCGGCCGGCGCGGCGGGCTTGGCCGCGGGCTTGTCCGGCAGGCTCCCGGTCAGGGTCGGCTCGGCGCTCGCGAGCTTCGGGGCCGGCGCGGGCGCGACCGCCACCGGGGCCGGCGCCGCCGCGCGCTGGCGGTCGAGCCGCTCGCCGAGGGCCGCCACGCGGGCCTGCTGCTCGCGGTCGAGATGCTCGATCCGGTCGGAGAGGCCGGCGAGCTTGGCCGCCGCGTCGCTCCCGACCTTGCCGATCCGCTCCAGCCGCTCGGCCATCTGCCCGAACTGCGCCGCCGCCTCGCTCCGCGCGGCCTCGGCGGCCGCCTGCGCGGCGCCGGAGCGCTCCTTCACGAGCTTGAGGTCGCCGGCGAGGCGGGCGGATTCCGCGGCCTGCGCGTCGAGGCGCGTCGCCAACTTCTTCCACTCGGCGAGGCCGACCGCCGCGCGCTCCGCCCGCGCGCCCTTCCCCATCAGCGCCACCGCGGCGCCGCCGCCGAAGGCCCCGACGCAGAGGCCGCCGATCAGCGCCGCGACCGGCAGGCCGAGCTTGACGCGCGGGCGCCGCAGCCGCGGAAGGGCCGCCCGGGCGCGCGCCGCCACGTCCTTGAGACGCCCCTCCGCGGAGGCCGCCTTCGTGCCGGGCGCGTCCCCGGCCTGATCCTTGCCGTCGCTCATGACGAAAAGCTTCCTCGCCGTCCTGGAAGCTTTTGGTTAACGATACTTCTTTACCGAATGGTTAGCGCCTCAGGGGCTGCGGAGCGGCGCGGGGTCGCCCCGCGCCGGGGTGCGGTCCTCAGGCGGCGAGCCCGCGCTTGCGCAGGAGCGGGTCGATGCTCGGCAACCTGCCCCGGAAGGCCATGTAGGCGCGGCGCGCGTCGCGCAGGTTTCCGGCCCCGTACACGAAGGTGCGCAGGCGCTGCGCGGTCTCGGGGTCGAAGATGTCGCCGGCCTCGCGGAAGGCGTCGAAGGCGTCCGCGTCCAGCACCTCGGACCACAGGTAGGAATAGTAGCCCGCCGCGTAGCCGCCCGCGAAGATGTGGGCGAAGTGCGGCGAGCGGTGGCGCATGCTGATCTCGGCCGGCATCCCGATCCGGGTCAGGGTCTCGGCCTCGAAGGACCCGACATCGAGTCCCGCCTCGGCCGCCTCCGACAGGTGCAGGTCGAGGTCGACGATCGCCGAGGCGGCGTACTCGACGGTGGCGAAGCCCTGGTTGAAGGTGCGGGCGGCGAGGAGCCGCTGCAGCAGGGCCTCGGGCATCGGCTCGCCGGTGCGGTAGTGGCGGGCATGAGCCCGCAACACCTGCGGTTGCTCCAGCCAATGCTCGTAGAGCTGCGAGGGCAGTTCCACGAAGTCGCCCGCCACCGCCGTGCCGGCGAGGAGCGGGTAGGTGACGCTCGAGAGCAGACCGTGCAGGGCGTGGCCGAATTCGTGGAACAGCGTGCGGGCATCGTCGAAGGACAGGAGCGCGGGCTCGCCCTCGGCGCCCTTGGCGAAGTTCATCACGTTGACGATGATCGGGGTGACCTCGCCGGTGAGCCGCTCCTGCGAGCGGAAGGCGCTCATCCAGGCGCCGGAGCGCTTGCTCGGCCGCGCGAAGTAGTCGCCGAGGAACAGGCCGACGACCGAGCCGTCGCGGTCGCGCACCTCCCAGGCCCGGACGTCGGGGTGGTAGCGCGGGACCTCGGCCAGTTCCGCGAAGCGCAGGCCGAACAGGCGCGAGGCGGTGTCGAAACAGGCCGCGATCACCCCGTCGAGGGGCAGGTACGGCTTGATCTCGCCCTCGTCGAGGTCGTGCTCGGCCCGCCGGAGCTTCTCCGCGTAGTGGCGCCAGTCCCAGGGCGCCAGGGCGAAGTTGCCGCCCTCGTCGCGGATCAGCCCCTGCAGCCGGCCGCGCTCCGCCGCGGCCCGCGCGCGGGCGGGCGCCCAGACGTCGCGCAGCAGCGCCAGCGCCGCCTCGGGCGTCTCCGCCATCGTGTCGGCGAGCTTGAACGCGGCGAAGTTCGGGTAGCCGAGGAGCCGCGCCCGCTCGGCGCGCAGCTGCAGGGTCTCGGCGATGATCGCCCGGTTGTCCGTCTCGCCCCCGTTCTCGCCGCGCCGGATCCAGGCCGTGTAGGCGCGCTCGCGCAGGTCGCGTCGGGTCGAGAAGACCAGGAACGGCTCGATCAGCGAGCGGGCCAGGGTGATGACGTGGCCGCCCTTTCCCCGCTCCGCCGCGGCCCGGGCGGCGGCGGCCCGCAGGAAGGGCGGCAGCCCGGCGAGGTCCTCCTCGGTCTCGAGCGGCAGCACGAAGCCGCTCTCGTCGGCGAGCAGGTTCTGCGAGAAGCGGGTCGCGAGTTCGGCGAGCCGCGCCGCGATCGCGGCCATGCGCTCCTTGGCGGCGGGGTCGAGATCGGCCCCGGCCCGGCGGAAGAGCGTGCGGTAGCGGTCGAGGACGCGGGCCTCCTCCTCCGACAGGTCCGCCCCGTCGACCGCCCTCACCCGGGCCCAGAGCGCCCCGTTGAGGAAGAGCGCGCTGTGGTGCCGGGCGAGGCGCGGCGCCATGACCCGCTCCACCGCCTGCAGGTCCGGATTGGTGTGGCTGCCGGCGAGGTTGAAGAACACGCCGCCGACGCGCTTGAGCGCCTGGCCCGAGCGCTCGAGCGCCGCGACCGTGTTGGCGAAGCTCGCCGGCTCCGCGCTCCCGGCGATGGCGGCGATCTCGGCCTCGTGCGCCGCGAGCGCCCCGGCGAAGGCGGGTTCGTAATGGGCGGGTTCGATCCGCTCGAAGGGCGGCACTCCGTGGGGCGTCGTCCAGACCGGGTCCAGGAGCGGGTTGCCGGGAGGGGTCGCCGGGGTGCCAGCCATGCGCGTGCGTCCTTTGCGGAATCGAGTCGCGGCCGACGATAGAGGGTGGCGGGTCCGGCGCAAGCGCGCGAGGCCGCGCCGGAGCGCGGAACGGGGGAACGGCGTGGCCGTTGAGTGCCGGCCGGCGCCCGGTGGGCTCCGGCTCGATCCGGGAGAGATCGTGACCCGCCGCCCTGCGCTCCTCCTCGCGCTCCTCGCCGCCGCGCCGGCCCTCGCCCAGGCGCGCGACGCCCCGCCCCTGCCGCCGCCGCGGCCGGACCTGCCCGCGCCGGCGCCCCATCCCGCCACGGCCCCAAATCCTGCCACGACCTCAAGTCCCGCCACGGCTCCGGCTCCCGCCCCGCCCGCCGCCGAGGCGGCTCCCCTGCCGCCGGAGCGCCCCGCCGACCTGCCGGCCGGGCCGGCGGCACCCGCGGTGCCGGACGACACCGCCTGCCTGAGCCGGCTGGAGCGCCTCGGCGCCCGGGCCGAGCCGCTGCCGGCACTGGCGGACGGGCTCTGCGGCGCCCCGAAGCCCCTGCGCGTCGTCGAGCTGCCGGACGGGATCCAGCTCTCGCCGCCCGCCACGCTCACCTGCCGGGCCGCGGAGGCGCTGGCGCGCTGGAGCACCGAGGTGCGGGTCCTGGCCGAGCGCGACCTCGGCCGCCCGCCGAGGTCGCTGCGCATCTCGACCTCCTACGAGTGCCGCGGCCAGAACCACGATCCGGACGCCAAGCTCAGCGAGCACGCCTTCGCCAACGCGATCGACGTGATGGGCTTCACCTTCGAGGGACGCGAGCCGATCGGCATCGGGACGCAGGCCGAGGGCACGCCGGAGGGCCGGTTCCAGGCGGCGGTGCGGGCCCGCGCCTGCGCCTTCTTCCGCACCGTCCTCGGGCCGGGCTCGGATGCCGAGCACGGCAACCACCTGCACCTCGACGAGCGCGAGCGGAATGCCGGCCATCGCCTCTGCCAGTGAGCAGGGAACGGCCGGGCCCCGGTGCCGTTTGTGGCCCACGCAGGAGCGGAGGCGTGAGGCGATGCGACGGGTGCTGGCGGTGTGCGTGGCGAATGTCCTGGTGCTCGGTGCGGCGGCGGCCGCGCCCGCCCTCGACCGCGACGCGGTCAACGGGGCGCGCTTCGAGGCCGGCGCCCACCGCAAGCCCGCGGGCAAGCGGCCCGATCCGGTCCTGATCAAGGCGCAGGTGCTTCTCGACCGGGCGCGGTTCTCCCCGGGCGCCATCGACGGGCGCGACGGCGACAACCTGCGCGGGGCCCTCAAGGCCTTCGCCGAGGCGAAGGGAATGCCGGCCAGCGGGCACCTCGACGGCCGGCTCTGGGAGGCGCTGGCGGGGTCGAGCCAGGATCCGGTGCTCACCGATTACGCGCTGACCAAGGCCGATGCGGAGGGACCCTACGCGGAGGAGATCCCCGCCAAGATGGAGGACCAGGCCGAGCTCAAGGCCCTGTCCTATACCGGGCCCGCCGAGATGCTGGCCGAGCGCTTCCACATGAGCCGGGCGCTGTTCGACGCCCTCAACCCGGACAAGGACCTGGGCCGCGCCGGGACGGTGGTGACGGTCGCGGCGGTGCCGCCGCTCGCCACGGACCGGCCCGGCAAGGGCCTGCCCGAGGAGCCGAAGGTCGCCCGCATCGTGGTCGGCAAGGAGGCGCTGCAGGTGCGCGCCTACGGGGGCGACGGCGCGCTCCTCGCCGTCTACCCGGCCTCGGTCGGCAGCGAGGAGAAGCCTGCCCCGGAGGGCCGCTTCAAGGTTGAGGGCGTGACCTTAAACCCGACCTACACGTACGACCCGAAATACGCCTTCAAGGGCGTCGAGGCGACGCGCAAGTTCACGATCAAGCCCGGCCCCAACAACCCGGTCGGCCTGGTCTGGATCGAGCTCTCGGCCGAGTCCTACGGCATCCACGGCACGCCCGAGCCGGAGAAGATCGGCAAGTCCGAGTCGCACGGCTGCATCCGGCTGACCAACTGGGACGCCCGCGACCTCGCCCTCCACGTGGCGAGGGGCGCCACCGTGGAGATCGGCGAGTAGCGCTCGGGTCAGCGCGGCGCCAGGATCGGCAGCCGGCGGACGGAGATCGCCACCTCCTCCCCGGCCCGGGCGAGGGCGCGGGCGAGCCGCCCCCCGGTCCCGAGGCCGAGCTCGGCGATGACGAGGCGCCGGATCGCCTCGACCTCGCCCTCGGTCGCGCGGTCGAGGGGGCGGCCGGCGAGTTCGGTGGCCGGCAGGATATGCGGCGCCTCGATCCGGTCGTCCCAGCCGGTGGCCCAGACCCGCCGCGCCAGCAGCTCGTTCGTCGCCCGGTAATGGGCCGCCGCCCGCTCCAGCATGCCGGCGTCGAGGGCCTGGAAGGCGCCGCCGAGGCCCCGCTCGGCCGCGAGCGCCTCGATCCGCGCCGTCACGGCGCGGGCCTGCTCGCCGCGTCGCGCGATCCCGGAGGCGGCGAGCCGCCGCGCCACCTCCGCCGAGACCGGGTCGAGGCTGCGGTTGGCGCGGCAGGCGAGGTCGTCCGCGCTCATGAGCGGCAGGAGACGGTCCGCGAGGCCGAGTTCCGCCGCGACGCGCACGATCAGCGGCGCGTCCGCGCGCCGGTCCCGGTAAGGCACCACGCTGACGCGTCCCCGCGCGGCCCGCGCCCAGCCGTCGAGCCCGTAGAGGTAATCGTAGCGGCGGTGCCCGAGATCCGCCGCGAAGGCGGCCGCGAAGGGGCGCCGCTCCGCCAGGAATTGCAGGCGCCAGAGATGCTGCGACTGGAGATAGGCGGCTTGCGCGCGGACCGTGAGCAGGATCTCGGGCTCGTAGCCGTGGCGGCGCAGCAGGTCGCAGAGCAGCCCGGGCGCCGGGTGCCAGGACGGGAACAGGCACAGGCCCTCGTAGGAGATCACCACCGCCTCGGCCCGGCTCGCCGCGAGGCGCGAGGCGAGCGCGTCGAGGAGCTCCCGGCGCTCGCCGAGCGGCCGGCGTCCCGCGAGCGCCGCCCCCAGGTGCTGGTGGCTGAGATGCGGCAGCGGCGCCGCGCGCGGCGTCAGGTCGGGATAGAGGATCCCGGCCTCGCGCAGCGCGGCGCGGTGGCGGAACAGCACGGTCTGCAGCGACGAACTGCCGGTCCGCGGCGTCCCGATATGGATGATGGCGCGGCGCATCGGACCGCGTCAGGCCAAGTGCCGACCGCGAGACACCGAACAGTGACTGTACAGCAACATGTATATTCGGTCTTTCGTCGCATTCGTCCGCCAAGCTTACAATTCTACAAGCATCCGATAAAGCCCCGCTCGGCATCGAGCCGGGAAGTTGTTTCAGAACAATCACTTGGAGGGATTTTTCGCTGCGACGAGCGCCCGATCTCGGTGGAATGCGCGGGGAGGCCGCGCTGGCGCGGGCGGCTCAGCGTGCCTCCTCCCGGACGGGATCCCCCGCGCGCACGCGTCCCGCCGGCCGCCATTGGCTGCGCCCGAGGCCGAGCCGCTCCGCGAGGGCGAGCAGGCCCCAGAACAGCGCGATCTTGCGGCCCCTGAGGCCGGGCAGCGCCCAGGGATCGAGCCCGACGAAGGGCAGGAAGGGATTGCGGCGGCTGGCGGCGTAGATCTCGACGCGCAGGCTCGGCCGCGCGGCGGCGCCGCGGGCGTGGAAGCCGCAGGTGTCGCCGACCACCAGGGTGTTGCCCGGGACCGCGAATCGGACCGGCTCCGCCAGGCCGAGGCGGGGGAGTTCGTCGGGCCGGATCCGGAAGGCGCCGCCGCCTCCCGCGGCGGGATCGCAGGCGTCGATGCTCCGGCGCCGCTCCCAGGCGAGGCGCCGCCGGGAGCGCGTCGCCGAGCCGCGCACATACGTGAAGGGGCCCTCGTCCGCCGGCACGTCGTGCAGGAACAGCCACGCCTTCATGGTCGGGTGGAACGTGTCCATGTGCAGATCGCCCTGCGGGTCGGCCGACCCGTCGAGCCGCGAGAAGATCGTCTGGATGTAGACCTCGGGCTCGGCGTCGAAGCTCGCGACGTAGCGGAGCCGGCCCTGGAAGGCCGGCATGGCGAGGAGGCGGCGGCAGGCGGGCAGGCCGCGCAGGGTGGCGGGCGTCAGGGGCACCCGCCGGGTCACCGCGTTCCCCTCGCGGAACTGCTTGGCCGGCAGCGGGAGCGAGGTGACCTCGCGCACGAGATCCGCGAAGTGATCGGGCGCCAGGAAATCCCGCACCTCGATGTAGCCCTGTGCGGCGAGCTGGCGCCGATCCTCCTCCGTCACCAGCGGCGCGAGCGCCGCGCGGCGCCGCGCGGTCATCGCCGCGGCGAGCCGCACCCGCCAGACATGCAGGCCGCGCCGGTTCAGGCGGACGCTGCCGAGCACCGGATTGGTCCGGAACGACTTCGCCCCCGTCAGGATCTGGGTGGCGTAGAATGGTGCGAGAACAACATGCGAAAGATGGAGTGCCATTTCGATAACCAGCGCATTTCTCATCTCGACAATGCAATTTTGAATCGTGGCAGAAAACCGAACCGCCCCGGCAGGCGCCGCTTTCTTAGCGGTTAGGGCAGGTTAAATTATGCCATCGGGTCGCGACCGGACCGTCGTGAGACTATATATCCCGAAATATTGGGCTGGTTTTCCCGGCCGGCGGAGGAATGGATGGCGATGACGGGCTGACCTCGGCGCGTCTTGTCGGGTCGCAGGGGCGCCGGCGGCCGAGAGGAAGGAGATGGCCGCGGCCCTCCTGACCCAGCGCTTCCCGTGCCGGCGCGACTCGCGGCCCGGGCGGCGCGCCGCGGGAACCCAAGGTCGCGGCTCCCGCGCGCACCGATCGGGCGATCCCGGTCCGCGGGCGGCGCGTCCGAACCGAGGACCGGCGACGGCCCGGCGGGCGCCGCGCTCCCCGGGACGGTTCCCCGCCCTCAGCGCGGCGGGACCGGCCGAAGCAGCGCCTCGGCCGCGAGCATGGCCGCGTCCGCCAGGAAGGCGAGCGCCGCCGCGGCCGCGGCGCCCTGCAGCAGCGCGAGGCCGTTCTGGTTCTGGAGCCCGACCACGATCGGGGTGCCGAGGGTCGGCGCGCCCGCGAGCGCGCCCACCGCCGCGGTCGCGACCGCGACCACCATCACGACCCGCAGGGCGGCCAGGATCGGCCCGGCCGCGAGCGGCAGGTCGACCTGCCGGAACAGCTGCGCGGGGGTGAGCCCCACGGCGAGGGCGGCGTCCCGCACCTCCGCCGGGACCGTGGCGAGGGCGTCGATGGTGGCGCGCATTACCGGCATCAGCCCGTAGGCCGCCAGGGCCAGGAGCGTCGGCGGCGCGCCGAAGCCCAGGATCGGCAGGGCGAGGCCGATCACCACCACCGGCGGCACCGCCTGGGCGGCGGCGGCGAGCGCGTCGATGGCGCCGCGCAGGCGCGCGTCGCGGCTGCGGACCGCCAGGATGCCGAGGCCGAGGCCGAGGCCGCCCGCGAGCGCGAAGCCGCCGAGGGCGAGGAGGAGGTGGCGCTGCGCGAGCCAGAGCAGGCGATCGAGGGGAACCGGCGCCCCGGTCCCGAGCCCGACCGCGCGGGCGATCGCGGCGGCGGCGGCGGGATGCGCCGCGGCCGCGAGGGCGAGACCCACCGCCGCGCTCCCGAGGGCGGAGACCAGCCGGCTCACGCGGAGGCTCCCCGGGCGGGGCGCAGGGCCGCGAGCGCGCGATCCGCCGCGAGCGACAGCGCGACCACCGGCGCCGCCCCGAGCAGGATCAGGTCGGGGGCGAATTGCGCCATGCCGTCGAACACCACCGCGCCGAGCCCGCCCGCCCCGACCAGGCCGCCGAGGGTGGTGAGGCCGATCGCCTGCACGGCCGCGACGCGCAGGCCCCCGAGCAGGATCGGGGCGCCGAGGGGCAGCCGCACCCGGGCGAGGATCTGGACCGGCCGCAGGCCGAGCGCCCGGGCGGTCTCGATCACCTCCGGATCGGGCGAGGCCAAGCCCTCGGCGAGGCTGCGCACCAGCGGGAGGGCGAGGTAGGCGGCGGTGCCGAGGATGGCCGGCGTCGGCCCGATCGCCGCGAGCCCGAGGCCGCGCAGGGATGGGAGCAGGGCGAGCAGGCCCGAGAGGAGCGAGACCAGGGCGGCGAAGAGCGCGAGGGCGGGCACGACCTGCACGCCGTTGAGGACCGCGTCGATCAGGCGGGCGCCCGCCCCGCCCCGCAGCCGCAGCAGGGCGAGCGGCACGCTGGCGCCGCCGCCGAGGGCGAGGGCGCCGGCCGAGAGGGCGAGGTGCTCGCCGAGGGCGGCCCTCAGGGTCCCGGCGCGCGCGCGGCCCTCGACCACCAGCGAGACCCCGTCGAGGAGCCCGGCCCGGAGCGCGAGCACCGTCCCGAGCAGCGCGAGCGCCGCGACGGCGAGGCCGGCGGCCCGGATCCCGAGGGCGCGCGCGGCCTCCACCGCCAGCAGCCCGATCGCTGCGGCGGCGATCCAGGCACCCGAGGCCAGGGAGGCGCGGGCGGCGGGGGGGCGGCCGGCGAGGTGACCGGCCGCGGCCGCGCCGAGGCCGAGAGCGAGCACCGCCAGGGCCGCCAGCCCCGCCGCGAGGGCCAGCGCCGCCGGGCCGCGCCCCCGGCCCGCGAGCAGCGCCGCCGCCGCCAGGGCGAGGAACCCGGCGGCGGGGCCGGTCCAGCCGGTGCCGACCGGCGTGCCGGGGACCAGGCGGTTCGGCGCGAGGGTCAGGAGCGGCAGGCCGAGCAGCGCGGCGAGGGCCAGGGCGGCCGCCGCGAGCGGCAGGACGCGCCGCGCCCCGGGGAGCGGGACGGCGCTCACGGGGCGGGTCCGCGGCGCGGGCGCCCGGCATCGCCCGGACCGGCCGCCCGTGCGACGCAGCCCGCGCGGGGCCGACGACCGAGCGCCTCGCCCCGCCCGGCCTCGCCGCCCGGCGCGCCCTCGCGGCGCGGTTCGGCACGGCCTTCGGCGGGCCCGAGACCGACCGGGCGGCTCCGCCGGACGACGCCTCTCTGCGGGACCTGCTGGGGAAGGCGCATGTCGTCGTCCTGGCCGTGATCCTGGCCGTGATCCTGGCCGTGATCCTGGCCGTGATCCTGGCGGCCGTGCCGGGCGCGCACGGGCCCGCCCACGCCCTCAGCCCTCCGCCAGATAGCGGCGGGCCACCGCCTCCGGCGTCCCGCCCTCGACGGTGATCGCCCCGTTGAGCCGCCGCAGGGTCGGCAGGTCGAGCCGGGAGAAGATCCCGTCGAGGGCCGGGGCGATCGCCGGGTGGCGGGCGAGCACCGGGGCGCGGAAGACCGGCGCCGGCTCGTAGACGATCTGGGCGCCCAGGGGATCCTCCATGACCACCACGTCGAGGGCGGCGATCGCCCCATCGGTGCCGTAGACCATGCCGGCATTCACGCCGCTGATGCCCTGGGCGGCGGCCCGCAGGGTGACGGAGGTGTCGCCGCCCGGCAGGGTGATGATGCGCTCGCGCGGCAGGACGAAGCCGTAGGCCTTCTCGTAGGCGGCGAGCGCCGCCGGGCTCTCGACGAACTCGGCGGAGGCCGCGAGCTCGATCAGCCCGCGCCGCACCGCCCCGGCGAAATCCGCCATGCCGGACAGCCGCTCGCGGCGGGCGAGGTCGCCCCGCACGGCGATCTGCCACGAATTGTTCGCCCGCGCCGGGGTGAGCCAGACGAGGCCGTGCGGGGCGTCGAAGCGTCGCGCTGCCGCGATCGCGGTCGCGGCCGATTTCCAGGCCGGATCGGTCTCGGTGCCCGAGAAGAAGGCGGCGTTGCCGGTATATTCCGGATAGGCGTCGATCTCGCCGGCCGTGATCGCCGTCCGGACGATCCGGGTCGGGCCGAGCTGCAGGCGCGCCACCACCGGGATCCCGAGGCCGCGCAGGGTCTGGGCGATGATCTGGCCGAGCAGCGTCCCCTCGGCATCGCCCTTCGAGGCGACCGTCACGGCCTCCCCGTCGGCGGAGGCCCGGCCGCCCGCGAGGGCGCCGCCGAGCCCGAGCAGGAGGAGGCGGCGGTTCGGGCCCGGGCGCGGCCGCGCGGCGGACGATTTCGCGGGCGTTTTCATCCCTGCCCTCCCTCGGCGCACAGGCCGGCCGCCGCGCGGCCCCGCGCTTGACATGGTGCGCGTTCCGGGCGACGCCTCAACCGCCCTCCCGCCCGGCGAGGGTGCGGTTCCGCGGCGAGCGCGGGCGCGCCGATCCGTCGCCCTGGCGGCTCACGGTGAGTGCGACAAGTCCAGGGTGACAGCGTGACCTCGGTCCGAGGTGTTGAGGAAAGAGCCTCCGGCGTGAGCACGGATACAAGCGACCAGATCCTGAACGGCGCCCGCGTCCTCGTGGTCGAGGACGAGGCGGCGATTTCCATGCTCCTGGAGGACATGCTCCTGGACTTCGGCTGCGACATCGTCGGTCCGGCCGCTCGGCTGAGCACGGCCCTGGAGATGGCCGAGAAGGAGAGCTTCGCGGTCGCGATCCTGGACGTCAACGTGGCGGGGGAGCCGATCTATCCGGTGGCCGAGGCGGTGGTGCGGCGCGGCCTGCCCCTCGTCTTCTCGACGGGCTACGGCGGCGCGGGGATCCGCGAGCCGTTCCGCGACCGCCCGGTCGTGCAGAAGCCCTTCAGCCAGCAGGACCTCAAGCGCACCCTGATCCAGGCGATCCAGGGCCATCCGGGCTGAGGCGCGGCTCCGGCTCCTGCGCGCGCGCGACCCGGTTCGCCTCCGCCTCGACGCGGCGCTTGAACGCGCCCCAGGCCATCAGCGTGCAGCCGCAGCGGTCGCACTGCACCGGCGCGTCCTCGTGCAGCACGGCGGGAAATCGCACGGCCGGGCTGCCGCAGGCCTCGCAGCCGAATCCACTCCGCATGGCGCCCCCTTCCGGCTGCTTCCTGCAGCATACGCTACCCATGCTGCGCTGCACGGAAGATGAACGCCGGCTTCGCACTTGCCAACCGCCGTCAGGACATTTCCAACGCGAAGGCCGAGACGAGGTGACGCGGCCAGCGCCGCGGCGCGACGAAGACGGCGTCCGCCCGCAGGGTGAGCCCGGCGCTCCACGGGTTCCGGGCCATCCAGGCGCGCGCCGCCCGCGAGAAGGCGCGGCGCTTGCGCGCGTCGATGGCGGCGGCGGCCTCGTCGAGGGTCGGCCGCGCCTTCACCTCCACGAAGGCGACGACCGCGCCCCGCCGCACCACGAGGTCGATCTCGCCCCCCGCCGCGCTGTAGCGCCGGGCGAGCGGCCGGTAGCCCTTGACGAGAAGGGCCAGGAGGGCGAGCCGCTCCGCCCCGTGCCCGCGCAGGTAGGTCGCGCGGCGGCGCTGCGCCGCCCGCCGCGCCGGGCCGGCCTCAGCCCTGGTCATCGCCGCGCCGGGCCAGCGCCAGCGCCCGGGCGTAGACGTCCCGGCGCCTGAGGCCGGTCTCGTCGGCGACGAGGGCGGCCGCGTCCTTGATCGAGTGGCGGGCGAGCGCGGCGGAGAGCCGCGCGTCGAGGTCGGCGTCGGCCTCGGGCCCGGGCGCCGACTCGACCGCCGCCCCGATCACGACCACCACCTCGCCCTTCGGCGGGCCGGAGGCGGCGAACTCCGCCGCGAGCCCGCCGAGTTCGCCCCGGCGCACGGTCTCGAACAGCTTGGTGAGTTCCCGCGCGACCGCGGCCGCCCGCCCGCCCCCGAGGATCTCGGCCGCGTCGGCCAGCATCTCGGGCAGGCGGTGGGGGGATTCGAACAGCACGAGGGTCCCGGGCACCTCCGCCAGGGCCGCGAGGCGGGTGCGCCGGGCTCCGGCCTTCTGGGGCAGGAAGCCCTCGAAGAAGAAGCGGTCGGTCGGCAGGCCCGCCGCCATCAGGGCGGTGAGGGCCGCGGAGGGGCCGGGCACCGGCGTCACCGTGATCCCCTCGGCGATCGCCGCCTGGACGAGCTTGAAGCCCGGGTCGGAGACGAGGGGCGTGCCCGCGTCCGAGACCAGGGCCAGCGCCTCGCCGGCCTTCATGCGGGCGATCATCCGCTCGCGGACGCTCTCGCCCGAATGCTCGTGATAGGACAGGAGCGGGGTGGTGATGCCGTAATGCGCCAGCAGCGTGCGGGTGACGCGGGTGTCCTCGGCCAGGACCGCGTGCGCCGCCGCGAGCGTGGCGAGGGCCCGGAAGGTCACGTCCTTCAGGTTGCCGATCGGGGTGGCGACGACGTGCAGGCCCGGGGCGAGGGATTCGGCCTCGGCGGCGAGGCCGAAAGCGGTGAACACGGCCGGTCCGCGCCCGGGCGCGGCGGGGCGGCGGGCGGACTCGTCGGCGCGGTCGCTCATGGCGTCATCGGTCGCGGCGGGATCGGACTTCGCGGGATCGGACATGGCCTGATCGGTCGTGGCCTGATCGGTCGTGGCGTCATCGGTCATGGCGCGGTTGTCGCATGATTGCGGCGCGGAAGACCATAAGCTTTTCCCCGACGGAAGGGGGAGTGCGGCGCGGCGACCTGCCGTTTACTTTTCCTGAGGAGACTTTATGCAGCGGGGCGTGATCCGTCGGGCGTCGGGGCGGCCGCAGCGGGGGAGCGGGGTGATGGCGGCGTTGCGCGTGGGATGGCCTGGATGGCGCGCGGCCTGCGCGGTGCTGGCCCTCGGCCTGTCGGCCTGCGGCGGGAGCGGCGTGAGCCCGGTCGTGGCGACCCGGCCCGGCGCGGAGGCGACCGCCCCGGCGGCGCCCGCCCCCGGCACGCCCGACGCCTCCGCGATCGGCCAGGGCAGCGTCACGGTGGCGCTGATCCTGCCCCTCACGGGGCCCGGCGCGGCGGCGGGCGCCGCGATGCGCAACGCCGCGGAACTCGCCGTGGCGGAATTCCAGAATCCCGACCTGAAGGTCCTGGTCAAGGACGACCGCGGCACGCCCGACGGGGCCCGCGACGCCGCCGCGTCGGCCCTGGCGGAGGGCGCCGAGATCGTGATCGGCCCGCTCTTCGCCGGGAGCGTCCAGGCCGCGGCCGGGGCGGTGCGGGCGGCCGGCAAGCCGGTGGTGGCCTTCTCGACCGACGTGAGCGTCGCCGGGCGCGGGGTCTACCTGCTGAGCTTCCTGCCGCAGCCCGAGGTCGACCGGGTGGTCGAGGAGGTGACGGGTGCGGGCCGGCGCTCCTTCGCGGCGCTGATCCCCGAGACCACCTACGGCAACGTGGTGGAGGCGCAGTTCCGCGAGGCGGTGGCCCGCAAGGGCGGCCGGGTGGTGGCGCTGGAGCGCTTCCCGGCCGGCAACCCGGCCGCCGCGGTGGCGCGAATCGCCCCGCTCGTCACCGGGCCGGGAGCGCAGGCGGACGTGCTGTTCCTGCCCGACACGCCCGAGGGCCTGACCGCCACGGCCGGCGCCCTCACCCGCGCGGGCTTCAACCCGGCCCGGGTGAAGCCGGTGGGCACCGCGATCTGGAACGATCCGCGGGTCTTCGCCATCCCGGCCCTGCAGGGCGGCTGGTTCGCGGCGGTGGAGCCCGGCGGCTACGCGAATTTCGCCCAGCGCTACCGGACGCGGTTCGGCGGCGAGCCGGTCCGGGTCGCTTCCCTGGCCTACGATGCGGTGTCGCTCGCGGCGGCGCTGAACCGGCAATACGGGTCGCAGCGCTTCGCCGAGACGACGCTCACCAATCCCTCGGGCTTCGCGGGGACCGACGGCACCTTCCGCTTCAAGGCCGAGGGGCCGAGCGAGCGGGCCCTCGCCGTGTTCGAGATCCGCGGCGGGTCGAGCGCGGTGGTGAGCCCGGCGCCGCGGGCGCTCGGGCCGTCCGGGACCTGAGCGCGGCAAGGTTCTCCCGGCACCGCTCTCCCGCGCCCTCGACCGGCGGCCGTCCCGCCGCCCGCGCTCACGCCGCCAGTTCCGCCACCACGGCGTTGAGGACCGGGGCCCCCTTCGGGGTGGCGGCGATCCGGCCCGCCTGCGTCACCCGCACCAGATCCTCGGCGAGGAGCCCGTCGAGCCGCCGCCGGTCGAGGGGGCGGCCGGCCAGCCGCGCGAACCGCGCCGGGTCGATGCCCTCGGCGAGGCGCAGCCCCATCACCAGGAACTCGTCCCCCTCCTCGGCTTGCGTCAGCGCCTCGGTCCGCACGATGCCGTGGCCCTCCCGCGCGACCCGGGCGAGCCACGCCTCAGGGGCCCGCTCCGTCACCGTGCCGGTGCGGCCCCCCGGCAGGACGAGGCGGCCGTGGGCGCCGGGACCGATCCCCGCATATTCGCCGTAGCGCCAGTAGAGCAGGTTGTGGCGGGATTCGGCGCCGGGCCGGGCGTGGTTCGAGATCTCGTAGGCCGGCAGCCCCGCCGCGCCGCAGACCTCCTGCGTCACGTCGAACAGGGCCCGGGCCGTGTCCTCGTCGGGCGGCACGAGCCGGCCCGCGGCCGCGAGCCCGTGGAAGGGCGTCCCCTCCTCGATGGTGAGCTGGTACAGCGAGAGGTGCTCGGCCGCGCGCGCGATCGCCTGCCGCAGCTCCGCCGCCCAGGCGGCGGGCGTCTGGTCCGGCCGGGCGTAGATCAGGTCGAAGGAGAAGCGCGCGAAGTGGCGCGACGCGGTCTCGACCGCCGCGAGCGCCTCGGCCGCGCTGTGCAGGCGCCCGAGCCGCCTGAGCGCCCCGTCGTCCAGCGCCTGCACCCCGAGCGAGACCCGGTTGACCCCGGCGAGCCGGTAGCCGCGGAAGCGGTCCGCCTCGACGCTGGTCGGGTTGGCCTCGAGCGTGATCTCGGCCCCGGGCGCCACGGTCCAGGCCGCCGCCACCGCGTCGAGGAGCGCCCCCACGGTCGCCGGCTGCATCAGCGAGGGCGTGCCGCCCCCGAGGAAGACGCTCGTCACCGTGCGGCCGGGCGCCAGCGCGGCCGCGTGGGCGATCTCGCGCGCGAAGGCCGCCCGCCACGCCGCCTCGTCGGGGGGCGCGTGGCGGACATGGCTGTTGAAGTCGCAGTACGGGCACTTCGCCGCGCAGAACGGCCAGTGCAGGTAGACCCCGAAACCGACGTCCCGGGTCGGATGATCGATCATCCGGGGGATGTGCCGCCGCGCCGCGCCCGGCACAAGCCCTCAGGACGCCGCGGCGCCGGTCTCATCCGACCTCCGGTTGATGGCTTCGCCATCTCCGATTTCGGCCATGCGGATGTCGGCGTCGCTCAGGCGCCGCGCTCAGGCGCCGCGCAGGCCCGTGATCCGGGATCCGCTTCGATCAAGCGGATCCCGGATCAGGAGGCCGGGTCCGCCGGCACCGGCAGGCCGTGCCGGCGGCGGGCGAGCAGGCATTCCGGGTCGCCCGGCTCGCAGGTGCGGCAGACCTCCGGGCGCACCGCGTAGACGCGGCAGCGCACCGCGACGCCGACCCGGCCCTCCAGGGCGCTGCAGCGGTCGCCGAGGCAGCGCATGCGCCCGGCCGGGTCGTCCACGTACGCGGCCGGGATCGCCGCCAGCGCCGCGTCGTCCTCGGTCGAGAAGCGCGGCCACTCGGCCGAGTAGGCGCAGCAGGCGCCGCAGGCCTGGCAGGCGAAGGTCGGGTCGCTCACTCCGCGGGCGGCGCGAGGCGCAGGGCGTTGGCGGCGACGTGCTCGCGGTAGCGCGCCACCACGGCCCCCATGCCGCCGCCGGTCAGCAGCGTGCCGGTGGCCTCGATCAGGGCGCTCACCTTCTCGCTCACCATCTGGTGCGATTCCGCCACCGCCTCGGCGTCGCAGGCCGCGAGCTTCACGAGGCGCTGCGCGATCACCCCCTGGGCCTCGACGGCCAGGAGCATTGACTCAACCCACATTTCGAACATGCCCGGCTCCGGGAGCCGCGTGCTGCGGCGGACCCTATCAATGCGCGGAACATTGAAAGGTCCCCTACCGCCGCGTCATGGCCGCTCTGCCTTGGCCGCAGGCGGCACCGGGCGCGGCCGCCCCTCGTCGTCGATCGCCACGAAGGTGAAGGTCGCCTCCGTCACCTTCTCGCGCAGCTGCGTGCGGAAGCGCCGGGCCCAGGCCTCGATCTGGATCCGCATCGAGGTGCGGCCGACATGGGCGACGCGGGTGTAGACGCAGAGCACGTCCCCGACCCGCACCGGCCGGATGAAGCTCATCGCCTCGACCGCCACGGTGACGACGCGGCCCTGCGCCCGCTCGACCCCGGCGATGCCCCCCGCCTGGTCCATCTGCGACATCACCCAGCCGCCGAAGATGTCCCCGTTGGCGTTGGTGTCGGCCGGCATCGCGATCGTGCGCACGGTGAGCTCCCCGCGCGCAAGCCCGTTCGTGGTGTCCTCGGTGTCGGCCATGTCGCTCTCCCTGCCGGACTCGCGGTCCCGCGGGACGATACCTCGAAGATCGGGCGAACGGGCTCCTTATCCGCACGCGGCCGCCCTCCGACGCGCGCGAGCGGGTTGCCGATGAGGGAGTCTGCGGTCGGCCCGCCATCACGCAATCGCCCCAATCCCCGTGCGGATTCGGCCCGCTTCCCCTGCGAAAGCCGCCCTCCCGAGGCCACTCCGAGCAATCGACGCGCGCCGCCTCCGTCTTATCGCTCCTTTCCCTCGCTCTCCCATGGGAAGGCCATGCCTCCGACACCGTGCTGAAATCAGATCTCAAGAAATGTTGGACCAAGCAGTCCCTGCCCGCGAAGGCTCGCTTCGTCAACATACTAACGATGTGTTTCAGATCGCGCGGACGATTGCACGGTATTACGGTGGACGGTGACGACGGATGGGATTGGGCCGCGCGCTGGAGATTGGACCGCGGCCGGCGGGCCGTCCTGATCGACGACGCGTATCGGGATCGCCAGGTCTGCTCCGTCCAACTCGACACGTCGGGCAAGCGCCTCGTGCCCGACGGTTGCGGCTTCTCGGGCACTTTCGAGTTCGACGAGGGCATGTCGGCCGTGTCCTTCGCGGAGTGAGCGGCCGGCGCGAGCCCGATTCGCAGCGAGCCCGGCCTGCGCAGCGCTTGCGCCGCGCCACGTTCGAATGCAGGGAATCCGGGATGCGCGCATCGCGTCACCCGGAGGGATCTGTGCGGCGGATCGGGGTCTGGCTGGTCCTGTGGGTCTGCGCGCTCCTCGGCTCGGAGGCCGCGGCGGCCGATCGGCTCGCCTTCGTGGTCGGGGTCGACACCTACCCGAATCTCGGGCCGGGCGCCGCCCTGGAGCGTCCGGTCGCCGATGCCAGGGCGGTGGGGGCGGCCCTCGAATCGATCGGGTTCCGGGTCACGCTGCTCACCGCCGGGGTGACGCAGGAGACTTTCCTGCGCCGCTTCTCGGTCTTCGCCGACCAGGTCCAGCCCGGCGACACCGCCCTGTTCTACTTCGCCGGTCACGGCATCGCGCTCCAGGGCACGAACTACCTGATCCCCTCCGACATCCCGGCGATCGAGCCCGGCCAGGAGCTGCTCGCCCGCAACCGCGCGCTCGCCGAGGCGGATCTGAGCGCGGCCCTGCGCGAGCGCGGCGCGCGGGTGGTCGTGATGGTGATCGACGCCTGCCGGGACAACCCCTTCCCGCGCAGCGGGACCCGCAGCGTCGGCCTCACCCGCGGCCTCGTCCGGACGGAGCCGGCGGAGGGCGTCTTCTCCCTCTACGCGGCGGGCGCCGGCCAGCAGGCCCTCGACCGGCTGCCGGGGTCGGATCCGAGCCCGAACTCGGTCTTCACGCGGGTCTTCGTCGCGCAGATCCGGCGGCCGGGCGTCAACCTGATCGATCTCGGCGAGACCGTCCGGGACGAGGTGGTGCGGCTCGCCGAGACCGTGCCGCACAAGCAGGTGCCGGCCTATTACAACGAGGTCCGCGGCGCCCGCTTCCTCAGCCTCTCGGGGAGCGATCCGGCCCCGGCCGAGCCGCCGCGGCCGGCTCCCGCCCCGGTCCCGCTGCCGGCGCCGCCCCCGCCCCTCCCGGCGCCGGTCCCGAGCGCGGGGCCGGCCCCGCCGCGGGTCGCCCTCCCGGCCCCCGCCCCGGAGCCGCCGCGCGAGATGCGGGTCGGCCTGTTCAGCCACCCGATCCGGCTCGACCCGTCCGGCGACAACTGGCTCGCCCTGCGCAGCCGCCCGAGCGCCAGCGAGGGCGTGCGCCTGATGAAGCTCGGCCCCGACGCGCTCTTCACGGTGCTCGGGCGCCAGGGCGCCTGGCTCAACGTGCGCCTGCGCGGCGGCGAGACGGGCTGGGTCCACGGCGATTACGTGGGCTGCTGCCGCCGGGCGCCCGTGACGCCCTGAAGCCCGTGAGCCCTGGGCCCCTTGGGCGCCCGGCCCGCACCCGTCGCCCCGCGGCCGGTGCTTGTTGCAAATTGGCATCTCGTGTAGAGAGACCCATCCCCGATCCGCCGTTCGCCTGAAGGAAGGAGCCGCGCATGGCTCGCGTCACCGTTGAAGATTGCATCGACAAGGTCGAGAACCGGTTCGAGCTCGTCCTGCTCGCCGGCCATCGGGCCCGGCTGCTCTCGTCCGGCGCGCCCCTCACGGTCGACCGCGACCGCGACAAGAACCCGGTCGTGGCCCTGCGCGAGATCGCCGACGAGACCATCACGCCGGACGACCTCAAGGAGCAGCTGATCCACTCGCTCCAGAAATACGTCGAGGTCGACGAGCCGGAGCCGGAGGCGGTGCCGCTCCTGTCGAGCTCGCCCGCCGCCGCCGCGGTGGCGCCCCAGGCCGCCTCGGGCGACGACAACGACATCCAGTTCGACCGGATGAGCGAGGAGGACCTGCTGCGGGGCCTCGAGAACCTCGCGCCCCCGACCGAGACCGAGGACGAGGGCGACTGACCCTTCCGATCCCGGACGGACCCGCGGAACCCGGCCCTCGCGCCGGGTTTCTGCGTTCCGGGCAGGGCCGCCGCGCCCCCTTGCGACGAGAAGGATCTGGCGCGGGGCGCGATTCCCCCCGATAGTCGGACATCCCCTCAAGCCTCGTCGCCAAGGCCCGCGCGGCCGCCTTCGTGCGACGGCGCGCCGCCCGCGTCGGGCGGCAGGGCGTCAGGAGACCACCGGCGGATGATGCGCCAGTACGAACTCGTCGAGCGGGTGAAGGCCTACAACCCCGCCGCCGACGAGGCGATGCTCAACCGGGCCTACGTTTACGCGATGCGGGCGCACGGCTCGCAGATGCGCGCCTCGGGCGACCTGTTCTTCGCCCACCCGCTCGAAGTGGCGGCGATCCTGACGGACCTGCGGGTCGACGACGCCACCATCGTGGCCGCCGTGCTGCACGACACGGTGGAGGACACGGCCGCCACCCTGGAGGAGATCAACCGCACCTTCTCGCCCGAGATCGGCACGCTCGTCGACGGCCTGACCAAGATCAAGCGCCTCGACCTCGTCTCCAAGCAGGCGGCCCAGGGCGAGAACTTCCGCAAGCTGCTGCTCGCCATCGCGGCGGACGTGCGCGTGCTGCTCGTCAAGCTGGCCGACCGGCTGCACAACATGCGCACCCTGCAGCACATGCCGCCGGAGAAGCGCGTCCGCATCGCCCAGGAGACGCTCGACATCTACGCGCCGCTGGCGAGCCGGATGGGCATGCAGGAGCTGCGCGAGGAGCTGGAGGACCTCTCCTTCCGCAACCTCAAGCCGGATGTCTACGCCACGATCAGCCGCCGGCTCGACGACCTGACCGCCAAGTCCGAGCGCCTCGTCGAGAGCATCGAGCGCGATCTCGTCCAGAGGCTCGCCGCCAAGGGCATCGTCGCCAAGGTCAAGGGCCGGCAGAAGCGCCCCTACTCCATCTGGAGCAAGATGGAGCGCAAGTCAGTCGCCTTCGAGCAATTGTCCGACATCTTCGGCTTCCGGGTCATCGTCGATTCGGTCGATACCTGCTACCGGGCGCTCGGGGTCGTGCACACGACCTGGCCGATGGTGCCGGGCCGCTACAAGGACTACATCTCGACCCCGAAGCAGAACGATTACCGCTCGATCCACACCACGGTGATCGGGCCGAAGAGCCAGCGCGTCGAGCTGCAGATCCGCACCGCCGAGATGGAGGAGGTGGCGGAGTACGGCATCGCCGCGCACGCGCTCTACAAGGACGGCTCGCCCCACCTCGCCACCGAGAGCGGCGCCTACCAGTGGCTGCGCCGCACCATCGAGCTCCTCGCCGAGGGCGACAGCCCGGAGGAGTTCCTGGAGCACACCAAGCTCGAGCTCTTCCAGGACCAGGTCTTCTGCTTCACCCCGAAGGGCCGGCTGATCGCGCTGCCGCGCGGGGCGACCCCGATCGACTTCGCCTACGCGGTCCACACCGAGCTCGGCAACGCCGCGGTCGGCGCCAAGATCAACGGCCGCATCGCTCCGCTCCTCACCGAGTTGCAGAACGGCGACGAGGTCGAGATCGTGCGGGCGGACGGCCAGACCCCGCCGGCGGCCTGGGAATCCCTCGTCGTGACCGGCAAGGCCCGGGCGGCGATCCGGCGGGCGACGCGCTCGGCGGTGCGGCGGCAATATGCCGGGCTCGGGCGGCAGATCCTCGACCGCGCCTTCGAGCGGGCGGGCAAGAATTTCTCCGACGAGAAGCTGCGCGGCGCCCTCCCCCGCCTCGCCCGCACCTCCGCCGAGGACGTCTTCGCGGCGGTGGGACGCGGCGAGATGTTCTCGGGCGACGTCGTGAAGGCGGTCTATCCCGACTACAAGGACGAGCGCCGCAGCCAGCCCGCCCCGAGCGCGCCGAGGCCCCACGTCAACGGCGCCGGCCGCCTCTCCCTCGACAAGGACCAGACCGTGCGCCTGACCTGGCCCGGCAAGGGCGGCGAGGACGCGATCCCGATCCGCGGCCTCGACCGCGACCTGCCGGTGCGCTTCGCGCCCGAGGGCGGCGCGGTGCCGGGCGACCGCATCGTCGGCATCCTCACCGCCGGCGAGGGGGTGACGATCTACCCGATCCAGTCCCCGGCGCTCGCCGATTTCGACAACGAGCCGGACCGCTGGCTCGACGTGCGCTGGGACGTGGACGGCGGCACCCACCAGCGCTTCCCGGCCCGCATCGCCCTCCAGTCGATCAACGAGCCCGGCAGCTTCGCGCAGATCGCCCAGGTCATCGCCGACCACGACGGCAACATCGACAACATCTCGATGAAGCGGCGCAGCCAGGACTTCACTGACGTGCTGATCGACCTCTCGGTCTGGGACCTCAAGCACCTCAACGCGATCATCTCCGAGCTGAGGGCCAAGCGCGTGGTCAGCAAGGTCGAGCGGGTCAACGGCTGACCCGGTTGCACCGCGAACGCGCCCCTGCCACAAGCCCCGGAACCGGAGGACCCCGCTCGATGACGCCCGACGACCTGCTCGAGGAATTCCGCGCCGCCGGCGCCCTGCTCGAGGGCCACTTCATCCTCTCGTCGGGCCTCCACAGCGCCGTGTTCCTGCAGAAGATGGCGATCTTCAGCGATCCCGTGCGCACCGCGCGGGTCTGCGCCGGGCTCGCGTCCGTGATCCGCGACCGCTACGGCGCGGTCGACCTCGTGGTCTCCCCGGCGATCGGCGGAATCGTGCCGGGCTACGAGACCGCCCGCGCCCTCGGCGCCCGGGCGATCTTCGTCGAGCGCGACCCGGGCGGGCCGTTCCAGCTGCGGCGGGGCTTCAGCATCCCGGCCGGCAGCCGCGCCGTCATGGTCGAGGACATCGTCACCACCGGCCTGTCCTCGCGGGAATGCCTCGCGGCGCTGAGGGACCAGCCCGGCGAGGTCGTGGGCGCGGCCTGCCTGATCGACCGCTCCGGCGGGCGCGCCGATCTCGGCGCCCCCCTCGTCGCCCTCGCCACCCTCGACATCCCGAACTATCCTGCCGACCAACTCCCGCCCGACCTCGCCGCCATCCCGGCCGTGAAGCCGGGCAGCCGCGCCACGACGCCGGGCTGACTGGACGCGCGTCAAGCTCAGCTTGACACGGAGCGGCCCTACTCCTTACCTCAACGCTATTGCAGGCCGCGGGCCGGCGCGCCCTACGCGGCGGATGTTTTCGCGATCATCCGATCTGTCGATGTCGCGCCGAATCCACGGACGTCGCCGCCATTTCCGCCGGCCCCGCCGCGCGGTCAGGAATAACAAATGACATATCAGCGCAGCGCCCTCTTCATCGACGGCGCTAATGTTTACGCGACCACCAAGGCGCTCGGCTTCGACATCGACTATCGAAAGCTTCTCGCAGACTTTCGGTCCCGCGAGAATCTTATTCGGGCATTCTACTATACCGCTTTGATTGAAGATCAAGAATACTCGTCGATCCGGCCGCTGATCGACTGGCTCGACTACAACGGTTACCGTGTCGTGACGAAGCCGGCTAAGGAATTCACCGATTCGACCGGGCGGCGCAAGATCAAGGGCAACATGGACATCGAGCTGACGATCGATGCCCTGGAGCTCAGTCCCTACATCGACCACATGGTACTGTTCTCGGGCGACGGCGACTTCAAGCCCCTGGTCGCCGCGATGCAGCGGCGGGGCGTGCGCGTGACCGTGGTCTCGACCATCCAGACGCAGCCGCCGATGGTGTCGGACGACCTGCGCCGGCAGGCGGACGACTTCGTCGACATCGTGCACCTGATCCCGCGCATCGGCCGCGACCAGAGCGACCGGCCGACTCGGCCGATGCGGCCCCACCCCGACGCGGGCGGGGAGCGCGGGCCCGCCCGCTCCCCGGTCAGCCTGGAGCAGCGCTACGGCATCCGTCAGAACGAGGAGGAGGCGGACGAGGAGTGATCCGGGATCCGCTTGACCGAGGCGGATCCCGGATCACGCGCCTGCGCGGCGCCTGAGCGCGGCGCCTGAGCGACGCCGACATCCGCTTTGCCGAAATCGGAGAGGGCGAAGCGCTCAACCGGATGTGGTGTGAGCCGCCTCCCCGCCCGCGACCGCGCGGGCGAGCGCGGTGAGGCCCTCCCGGCTGCCGCGCGGCGCCGTCCAGCCGAGGCCGGCGAGCGCCTCCGCCCGGGCGACGAGCGAGCCCGCGAGGCGTTCGCCGAGTTCGCCGCGGCCCGCGAGCCGCAGGGCCGCCGCGACGAGCGGCGCCGGCACCGGCATGAGCCCGGGCGGGCGGCCGAACCCGGCCCTGAGCGCGGCCAGCATCTCCGGCACGGTGAGCGGGTCCGGCTCGGCCACGATGAGCGGCCGCCGCAGGGAACCGGGGGCGCGCAGCACCGCCTCGACCGCGTCCGCGAGCGTCTCGACCGAGACCAGGGAGCGGCGTCCGCGCAGGCCGCCGAGGGGCAGCGGGACGGGCCGCGCCGCCAGGGCGAGGAGCGCGGCCATGTTCCCCTTCACCCCGGGTCCGTAGACCAGGACCGGGCGCAGGGCCGCGAAGTCGATCTCGACCGCGGCGAGGGCCTCCTCGGCGGCGAGCTTGGAGCGGCCGTAGGCGTCGGTGGGGGCCGCCGCATCCGCCTCGGTGAGGATCCCGGGCGCCGAGGGGCCGCACTGCGCCCGGATCGAGGACAGGAACACGAAGCGGCGCACCCGCGCCTTGGCGGCGGCCTGGGCGAGGCCGCGCGTCGCCTCGGTGTTGAAGGTCCGGTAATCGTCCTCCGGCGCCCCCGACATGGCGTGGGCGAGGCCGGCCGAGTGCACCACCGCGTCGACGCCCGCGAGCGCCGCCGCCATGTTCTGCGGCCGGGCGAGGTCCCCGACCACGGCCCCGCTCGCCCCGGGCGGCAGCGCGACCGGCCGGCGCAGCAGCACCCGGACCCTGTAGCCGCGGCCGGTGAGGTCGCGCAGGAGGTGGCGGCCGATGAAGCCGGTGGCGCCCGTGAGCGCGATGAGCGGGGCAGCCGTCATGGGGTCACCGAGAATTCATGGGTCACCGGGATCATGGGGTCACCGGGATGGCGCGCGGGGTCGCGAAGGCGCGCAGCACGAGGGCGACGAGGCCGCCCGCGACCGCCAGCGCCGAGAGGGCGGCCGGCCAGGAGGGCCAGGCCAGCGTCGCCCCGGCGAGACCCGCGAGGGCGAGGTTGAGGCCGAAGACGGTCCCCACCACCTCCGGCACGCCGTAGCCGTTCGTCGTGGCGCGCTGGTAGAAATGCGTGCGGTGGGCCTGCCAGACCGGCTCGCCGCGCCGCAGGCGCCGCAGCAGCGTCAGGGTCGCGTCGGCGAGGAAGTAGAGCGGCAGCAGGATCGCGGCGGCGAGGCCGCCCTCGGCGGCGAGCCGGTAGAGCAGCCACGCCATCACGAGGCCGAGGGGCAGCGAGCCGACGTCGCCGAGGAAGAGCCGCGCCACCGGCCGGTTGAACGGCGCGAAGCCGAGCACCCCGCCGAGGAGTGCGCCGGCGACGAGGGTGGCCTCCGGCGGCAGGACTCCGCAGGCGCCGAAGGCGAGGAGCGCGGCGAGCAGCGGCACCGCCTCCGCGACGGTCATCCAGTCGAGCCCGTCCATGAAGTTCACGAGGTTGACGAACCAGAGCCCGGCGAGGAGCGAGAGGCCCCATTCGAGCCCGGCCGGGATCCCCGGCCAGAGCCGGACGGGGGTCGCCGCCAGCAGCGCTCCGACCGCGAGGGCCTGGAGCGCGAGGCGCGGCAGCGCCGGCAGCGGGCGCAGGTCGTCCACGGCCCCGACCAGGGCGAGTCCGAGCGTCGCCGCGGCGAGGCAGGCGGCCTCGCGCCCGACGGGCAGCGGCCAGAGGGCCGCCCCGACCAGGAGCGCCGCCCCGATGACCGCGACGCCGCCGCCCTGCGGCGTCGGCACCCGGTGGCTCGAGCGGGCATTCGGCCGCGCCAGGGCGTAGCGTCGCAGGAGCGGGCGCAGGGCCAGGATCAGGGCGGCCGCGCCGGGCGCGGCGACGAGCAGGGCGGTGACGGGGGCGGGCAGCGGCATCCCGGTGATCTACGCGGGATGCCGGGTCGAGGGAAAGAGCGCGCCGGCGAGGCGGCCTGATCCCGACGCCCCGGGATGCCGGCGCGTCGGGCCGTTGACCATCTCGGATCGCCGCCACCACGCCGAAGGCTTGACGACGATCCGAGAACGGAACCGGCGGTCGTGGGACATGACCGCCGGGATCAGAACACCTGCTCGCGGTTCGGCACCGGGCCCTGCGCCTCGCGCGCCGCGAGGGCGCGCTCGACCACCTTGGCGAGGCCGACCATGATCGCGTCGATGGCGTAGTCCTTCGGCGTGTAGACCGCCGCCACGCCCATGTTCTTGAGGACGAGCTCGTCCTCCGGCGAGATGATGCCGCCCACCACGACCGGGACGTGGTCGAGCCCCTCGCGGCGCAGCCGCGCCTTCACCTCGCGCACCAGCGGCACGTGCGAGCCGGAGAGGATCGACAGGCCGATGACGTGGGCGCCGCGCTCGCGGGCCTTGGCGACGATCTCGTCCGGGGTCTGGCGGATGCCGTCGTAGCTGACGTCGAAGCCGACGTCGCGGGCGCGCAGCGCGATCTGCTCGGCCCCGTTCGAGTGGCCGTCGAGGCCCGGCTTGCCGACCACCAGCTTGGGGGTCTCGCCGAGCCGCTCGCCGAGATCGGCGATGAGCAGGCGCGCCTCCTCGGCCGCCCCCGAGGTCACGGTCTCGGGCGTGACGCCGGTGGGCGCCCGGTACTCCCCGAAGACCGCGCGCAGGCGCGCGCCCCACTCGCCCGTCGTCACCCCCGCCTTGGCGCAGGCGATCGAGACCGGCATGATGTTGGCGCCCGAGCGGGCCGCCGCGTCGAGCTCGTCGAGGGCGCGCGCCACCGCCTGCGCGTCGCGCTCCGCCCGCCAGGCGCGGATGCGGCCCTGCGCCTCCATCTCGACCGTCTCGGAGACCGTGAAGATCGCCCCGTCCCCGGCGGTGAGCGGCGAGGGCTCGCCGGTCTCGAAGCGGTTGACGCCGACCACGACCTGCTCGCCGCGCTCGATGGCGGCGATGCGCTGCGCGTTCGACTCGACCAGCGCCCGCTTCAGGGCGCCGGTCTCCACCGCCGCAACCGCGCCGCCGAGCGCCCCGATCCGCTCCAGCTCGGCCCGGGTCCGGGCCTTCAGCTCCTCGACCTTGGCGTCGATCACCCGCGAGCCGTCGAAGATGTCGTCGAATTCGAGCAGGTCGGTCTCGTAGGCGAGGATCTGCTGCATGCGCATCGACCATTGCTGGTCCCAGGGCCGCGGCAGGCCGAGCGCCTCGTTCCAGGCCGGCAGCTGCACGGCGCGGGCGCGGGCGCGCTTCGAGAGCGTCACCGCCAGCATCTCGATCAGGATCCGGTGGACGTTGTTCTCCGGCTGCTGCTCGGTGAGGCCGAGGGAGTTGACCTGCACGCCGTAGCGGAAGATCCGCTTCTTCGGGTCCTTGATGCCGTAGCGGTCGCGGGTGATCTCGTCCCAGAGATCGCTGAACGCCCGCATCTTGCAGATCTCGGTGATGAAGCGCAGGCCCGCATTCACGAAGAACGAGATGCGCCCGACCACCTCCTCGAAGCTCGCCTCGTCGAAATCCGGATCCGCCCGCACGGTGTCGAGCACCGCGATGGCGATGGCCAGCGCGTAGGAGAGTTCCTGGACCGGCGTCGCGCCCGCCTCCTGCAGGTGGTAGGAGCAGACGTTCATCGGGTTCCACTTCGGCACGTGCTTGGTCGTGAACAGGATCACGTCCTTGGTGAGCCGAAGGCTCGGGGCCGGCGGGAACACGTAGGTGCCGCGCGAGAGGTACTCCTTGATGATGTCGTTCTGCGTCGTGCCCTGCAGGGCCGCGATCGGCGCACCCTGCTCCTCCGCGACCGCGAGGTAGAGCGCGAGCAGCCAGGGCGCCGTCGCGTTGATGGTCATCGACGTGTTCATCTGGGCGAGCGGGATGTCGCGGAACAGGGTCCGCATGTCGCCGAGATGCGCGATCGAGACGCCGACCTTGCCGACCTCGCCGCGGGCGAGTTCGTGGTCGGGGTCGTAGCCGGTCTGGGTCGGCAGGTCGAAGGCCACCGACAGGCCGGTCTGCCCCTTGGCGAGGTTCTTCCGGTAGAGCGCGTTCGAATCCGCCGCGGTCGAGTGGCCCGCATAGGTGCGGATGATCCACGGCTTGTCGCGCTGCGCCGTCCTCGTCGCCTGTTCGCCCATGGCGCCCTCGCCCCTCGCTTCCGTCCGAGCCCCGTCCGGGGCGCCGCATCGTAGACAAGCCCGCGGGGGGCCGTCACGCCCCCGCGCGCGTCGCTCGCGCCGGCCGCACGGGCCCGACCGCGCGTCAGCGCAAGCAAGCGGTGCGCCGACCGCCCGCGCGGCGCCGGCGCGGGAAGCGGATTGCCTGCGTTTTCGGCGTCCGTCTGCCCTGCTTTTGGTCTATTTGACCCCGTCCTGATCGTCGCTAGGATCGGTGCAGTGCAATATCTGAAGGGAGGGTCCGCAATGGGTGCGGGCGCTGCGGTGCGGCCGATCCCCGGGGGATCGGGGCAGCTGAAGGACCTCTACGAGATCGGCGAGATCCCGCCGCTCGGCCATGTGCCGTCCAGGATGTACGCCTGGGCGATCCGCCGGGAGCGGCACGGCCCGCCCGAGGATTCCATGCAGGTCGAGGTCGTCCCGACCTGGACCATCGGCGACGACGAGGTGCTGGTCCTCGTGATGGCCGCGGGCGTCAACTACAACGGCGTCTGGGCGGGCCTCGGCGAGCCGATCTCGCCCTTCGACGTCCACAAGGCCCCCTTCCACGTGGCCGGCTCGGACGCGTCCGGCATCGTCTGGGCGGTCGGCGCCAAGGTGAAGCGCTGGAAGGTCGGCGACGAGGTCATCGTCCACTGCAACCAGGACGACGGGGACGACGAGGAGTGCAATGGCGGCGACCCGATGTTCTCGCCGTCGCAGCGGATCTGGGGCTACGAGACCCCGGACGGCTCCTTCGGGCAGTTCTGCCGGGTGCAGTCGCGCCAGCTGATGCGGCGGCCCCAGCACCTGACCTGGGAGGAGAGCGCCTGCTACACGCTCACCCTCGCGACCGCCTACCGGATGCTGTTCGGCCACGCGCCGCACACGGTGAGGCCCGGCCAGAACGTGCTGATCTGGGGCGCCTCGGGCGGGCTCGGCGTGTTCGGGGTGCAGCTCTGCGCGGCCTCGGGGGCCAACGCGATCGCGGTGATCTCGGACGAGTCGAAGCGCGACTACGTCATGAGCCTCGGCGCGAAGGGGGTGATCAACCGCAAGGACTTTAAGTGCTGGGGTCAGCTCCCGAAGGTCAACTCTGCCGAGTACACGGAGTGGCTGAAGGAGGCGCGCAAGTTCGGCAAGGCGATCTGGGACATCACCGGCAAGGGCAACGACGTCGACATCGTGTTCGAGCATCCGGGCGAGGCGACGTTCCCGGTGTCGTCGCTGGTGGTGAAGCGCGGCGGCATGGTGGTGTTCTGCGCCGGGACGACCGGCTTCAACATCACCTTCGACGCGCGCTACGTCTGGATGCGCCAGAAGCGGATCCAGGGCTCGCACTTCGCGCACCTCAAGCAGGCGGCGGCCGCGAACCAGTTCGTGATCGACCGGCGGGTGGATCCGTGCATGAGCGAGCTGTTCCCGTGGGACAAGATCCCGCACGCCCATACCAAGATGTGGCGCAACCAGCACGCGCCCGGCAACATGGCGGTGCTGGTGAACGCCCAGAAGGCGGGCCTGCGCACCTTCGACGACGTGCTGGAACTCTCCGGCTCGCGCTGAGGCGCGAACCCGGCCCGGGCGCGCCCGGGCCGGGGCGTCGGGCTTGAGCGTCTCGTCGCCGCCGGGCTAAGGGCGTCGTTGCCCCCGGCCTCCTCCGGAGGGCCCGCCGGAGTTCGCGATGCGCGCCACCCTCGACCGCTACGCCCCCGTCATGCTCAGCGTCCTGCGCATCATGGCGGCGCTGATCTTCATGGCCCACGGCACCCAGAAGGTGCTGGGCTTCCCGCCCCACCCGAACCCGCCCGGCCTGACCACCCTTCCCGGGATCGCCGGCATCCTCGAACTCGTGGGCGGCGCGCACCTCGCCCTCGGCCTCCTCACCCGGCCGGTCGCCTTCATCCTGTCGGGCGAGATGGCCTTCGCCTACTTCATCGGGCACGCGCCGCGCAGCTTCTTCCCGACCCTCAACGGCGGCGACGCGGCCATCCTCTACTGCTTCGTCTTCCTCTACCTCGTCTTCGCCGGGCCGGGGCCGCTCAGCCTGGACGCGGCCCGCCATCGCGCGGGCGCCTGACGCGCGGTCGAGGGGCTGCCATCGGTCCCGCGCTCCGCGGCGCGTCGCCCGCGCGGCGCGTGAGCGACGCCGGCATCCGCATGGCGACGCAATCCGTCGGATGTCGGATCATACCCGATCCGCTTGATCCCTTCGGGACGGCGGATGTCGTCTGCGCTCAGACGCCGCGCAGGCGCGTGATCCGGGATCCGCTTCGATCAAGTGGATCCCGGATCACAGCCGCATCCGCCCCAGCAGCGCGACGAGTTCCGGCTGGCGGTGGGTGCGTGTCTTGGCGAAGACGGCCTTGAGCTGCGAGCGCGCGGTGGCGATCGTGATGCCGTGCGCCGCCGCGACCGCCGCGAGTTCGCCCCCCTCGGCGAGGTCGCGGGCGAGGCGCGCCTCCGCGGCCGTGAGCCCGAAGGCCTGCCGCAGCAGGGCCTCGCCCGGGCGCCCGCCCGCCGCGGAATCGACCACCAGGATCACCGCGCGGGCGCGCTGGAACAGGTCCTGCGCCGCCCCGGCGAGCGGGGCCGCGTGCAGGATCAGGGGCGGGCCCTCGGGCCGCGGCACCGCCACCGGCCCCTCGGCCGCCCCCTCGTGCGGCCGGCCGGCGCGGATCGCGCTCGCGATCAGGCGGCCGAGGGCGGCGTTCGCCGCCCGATCCTGGGCGAGCAGCGCCCCCTTCACGACGGCGATGCCGCGGCCGAGCTGCCGCTCGGCGTGGGCGTTCATCCGCAGCACCGTGCCGCTCGCGTCGAGCAGCAGGCCGCCGCAGCGGAGGGTCTCGAAGGCGTCGAGCGCGGCGCCGGCCCGCGCCTCGGCGATCCGCAGGGCGATCTGCCCGGCCCGCTGCAGGTGCGGCACCGCCCGCCGGATCTGCGCGATCTCCCGGTGCGAGAACATCTCGCGCTCGCGGCGGCGCTCCGCCGACAGGATGACGCTGCGCTCCCCCTCCGCCACCATGTAGAGGCCCGCGAACCAGCGGTAGCCGTGGCGTCCCACGTAATCCGCGTTGAACGGGATGTGGTCGAGTTCCCGCGGCGTGAAGATCTGGGACTCGGTGATCACGCCGCGCGGATCCTTCAGGGCCTGGATGCCGCGCGCGATCCGCGGGTTCTCGGCGAGCCAGCCGTCCCGGACCCCCGCCTCCACTACCTCGGCCATGTCCTCCGACACCGAGGCCGCGAGCGGCGCCGCCGGCCCGGGCAGCATCACGGCGCCGTCCGCGCCGACGGCGCGCCCGTAGGCCTCCAGCACCGCCGGCCAGCGCTCCGGGTTCAGCGCCGCCTCGTAGAACAGATCGATCGCGTCAGCCAGACGATCGTCGCGAACATCTGTCATCACGATCCGGTTCCGCGCCTGCTCTGCTCAGCTTGAGCATATATTCCTATGATGACAAGCCGCAACGGGGGATCACGCCCCGGCGAGGCACGGCCGTCGGTGCCGCGCCGGGGACCGGGCCGCGCCCTCGCCCCGGTTTGGCCGAAGCGCGGCCGCGCGGCATCCGCCATTCGCGGGACGCCGGTGCCCGCAGCCGCGCGGGCGCGGCCTTTGCGGCGCCCCGCCGGCTTGCTACAAGCGCCCGATGGGCCGCCCCCGGGGCCGCCGGAAAGCTCGCATCATGGAAAAGTTCACCGTTCTCGAAGGCGTCGCGGCGCCGCTGCGGATCGTCAACGTCGACACCGACCGCATCATCCCCAAGCAGTATCTCAAGACCATCAAGCGCACCGGCCTCGGCAAGGGCCTGTTCTCGGAGATGCGCTACCGGGACGACGGCTCGGAGAACCCGGACTTCGTTCTCAACCAGCCCGCCTATCGCAACGCCAAGATCCTGGTGGTGGGCGATAATTTCGGCTGCGGCTCCTCGCGCGAGCACGCCCCGTGGGCGCTCGCGGATTTCGGCATACGCTGCATCGTCTCGACCAGCTTCGCCGACATCTTCTTCAACAACAGCGCCAAGAACGGCATCCTGCTGATCACCGTGGCGCCCGAGGACCTGGAGAAGCTGTTCGACGACGCGGAGCGCGGCGCCAACGCGACCCTGACCGTGGACCTGGAGCGGCAGGAGATCCGCGGGCCGGACGGCGGGGTGCTCCACTTCGACATCGATCCCGCCCGCAAGCACACGCTGCTGAACGGGCTCGACGAGATCGGCCTCACCCTCGAGAAGGCGCCCGCGATCGAGGCCTACGAGCGGGCGCTGGCGGACCGCCCCTGGGCCTGAGGCGCGCCACGGGGCCGCGCGCGGCCGGCAGGACTTCGTTAACCCTCATCCTGCCCTATTCGGGTGCTTGGATCCCGGTCCACGGAGTTCTTTCCCGATGACGCTTCGCCTGCGCCTGACGGCCGCGACCCTGCTGTGCCTGGGCGGCTTCGCGCTGCCCGGCGCGGCGCGGGCCGATTTCCGCTCCTGCCTCGCCGGCCTCGGCCAGGAGGCGGGGGGCAGGGGCATCTCGCCGGCCGCCTTCCAGGCCGCCACCGCCGGCATCGTCTACGACGACAAGGTCATCGAACTCTCCCAGGCCCAGCCAGAGTTCAAGACGCCGATCTGGGACTACATGGCGGCCCTCGTGGACGACGAGCGCGTCGAGGACGGCCGCGCCGCCATGCGCCAGCACGCCGCCGCCCTGGCCGAGGCCGAGGCGCGCTTCCACGTGGACCGCTACACGATCGCGGCGGTCTGGGGCGTCGAGTCCAATTTCGGCAAGAACCTCGGCAAGATGCCGCTGATCCAGTCGCTCGCGACCCTGGCCTGCAGCCCGAACCGGCGCGCCGGCTACTTCCGCGGCGAGCTGATGGCGACCCTGAAGATCATCGACCGCGGCGACATCGCGCCGGACCGGCTGACCGGCTCCTGGGCCGGGGCTTTCGGGCAGACGCAGTTCATGCCCTCGACCTACCAGCGCCTCGCCGTCGACCTCGACGGGGACGGGCGGCGCGACGTGGTCGATTCGGTGGCGGACGCGGTCGGCTCGACGGCCAATTTCCTGCGCGCCGCCAAGTGGCAGAACGGCCTGCCCTGGGGCTACGAGGTGCGGCTGCCGCGGGGCTTCAGCGTCGCCGCCGCCGGGCGCAAGAACAAGCGGCCGATCGCGCACTGGGCGAGCCTCGGGGTCGCCCGGGTCGACGGGCGCCCGCTCTCCGGCGAGGGTCCGGCCGGCATCATCGCCCCGGCCGGGGTCGACGGCCCGGCCTTCCTGGTGACCCGGAACTTCGACGCGATCTACTCCTACAACGCGGCCGAATCCTACGGTCTCGCCATCGCGGTGCTGTCCGACCGGCTGCGCGGCCGGGCCGGCATCCAGACCGCGTGGCCGACCGACGACCCGCCCCTGTCGCGGGCGGAGCGCCGGACCCTGCAGAGCGCCCTCGCCTCGCGCGGCTACGACGTCGGCGAGCCGGACGGCCGGGTCGGCGCCAAGACCCGCGACGCGATCAAGGACATCGAGCGTCAGCTCGGCTGGCCGCAGACCGGCCGTCCCGGCGCGAAGGTGCTGGAGGCGCTCCGCCGCGGCTGAGCGGGCGGCCGGGCGGCGTCACGCCGCCGACGGGGCTGCCCGCTGCGCGATGAAGCCGGGAACCTCCGCGGCGGGCATCGGGCGGCCCAGCAGGAAGCCCTGCACCTCGGTGCAGCGCTCGCGGCGCAGATGGGCGAGCTGGTCGGGGCTCTCGACACCCTCGACCGTCACGGTCTTGCCGAGGACGCGGCCGAGGCGGATGATCGCGTGGAGGATCACGCCGGCGGCGGCGTCCGGCCGCTGCGCGTCGAACCCGGCCAGGAAGGCGCGGTCGATCTTGATCTTGTCGATCGGGAAGGCGGTCAGGTAGCCGAGCCCGGAATAGCCGCGCCCGAAATCGTCCAGCGCGATGCGGGCGCCGAGCGCCTTCCAGCGCTCGAGCTCGGCCCGGCTTCGCGCCTCGTCGGCGAGCAGCACCGATTCGGTGATCTCCAGTTCGAGCCGATGCGGCGGCAGGCCGCTGCGCAGAAGCGCCTCGGCGAGCGTGAGGGAGAAGCGCCCGCTGCGCACCTGCAGGGGCGAGACGTTGACGGCGAGCCGCAGGTCCGTCGGCCAAGTCCGCGCCTCGGCGCAGGCGGTATCCAGAATCCAGGTGCCCAGGGCCTCGATGAGCCCGTTCTCCTCCATGATCGGGATGAAGGTCGAGGGCGGGATCGGCCCGTGTCGCGGATGGGTCCAGCGCGCCAGGGCCTCGAAGCCCGCGAGGCCGCCATCCTGCGTCCTGAATTGCGGCTGGTAGTGCAGCGCGAACTCGCCGCGGCGCAGGGCCCCGCGCACGTCCTCGATCAGGGCCAGCTGCGCCAGCCGCTGCTCGCGCAGGCCGGAATGGAAGAAGCGGTAGCCGCTGCAGCGCAGCGACTTGGCCTCGTACATCGCGAGGTCGGCCCGGCCGATGATCGCGTCGATCTCGGTCTGCGGGCCGCGCACCGCGGCGATGCCGATGCTCGCCCCCACGCTCAGCGCGAGGTCGCCGTCACGGATCGGCTCGGTCACGGCGGCGATGATCGCCTCGGCCATCGCCGCCAGTTCGGGTTCCTCGGCGGCCTGCTCCAGCAGGACGAGAAATTCGTCGCCGCCCAGCCGCATGAGCACGGCCTCGGGCGGCAGGATGCCCGACAGGCGCGCGCCGACGATCCTGAGCACCCTGTCGCCGCAATCGTGGCCGTAGGTGTCGTTCACCGCCTTGAAGCCGTTCAGGTCGATCATGAGGACGCAGAGGCCTGCGACGCGCCCCTCGGCCAGCGCCCGTTCCAGCTGCTCGACCTTCTCGCGCAGGTAGGCGCGATTGAACAGGCCGGTGAGGGAATCCTGGAAGGCGAGGGTGCGCAACTCGGCTTCGCGCTCGCGCAGGCGCGCCTCGGTCAGGGCCTGCTCGGTGATGTCGGTGCGCCGCGACAGGGTCGCGCCCGTCCTGGAACGCGTGCGCGTGTAGATGTAGGTCCGGCCGCCGACGCGCTGGATCTCCCGCTGCCGATCGGTCAGCAGGCGCGATTTCCGCGCCCGCTCAGCGAGGTAGGTCTCGGGATCCGCCCGCGCCAGGGGATCGTCGATGATGCCGGCGTCGAGGTCGAGCCGGTAGAGGTCGAGATGGTGCGCGCCGCGCAGGGCCCGGCGGTCCGGATAATGCGGGAAGATGCGGTGATACGCATCGTTGGTGAAGACGATGCCCTCCTCCTCGTCGTAGAAGGAGACCGCCTCCTCGCTCTGCTCCAGGGACTCCAGCACGAGCTGCGAGAGGCGCCGCTGGTGCAGCCCGGACAGGGCGTCGGCCGTCAGCCGGGCGAGGACGGCGCAGCGGCGCTCGTCGGCGGGGCCGAGGTCGGGGCCGGCCAGGACCAGCCCGCCGAGCAGGAGGGAGTCGGAGACGAGGCGCTGCCGCAGGATCGTGCCGCCCTCCTCCGCCCGCTGCCGGACCGGACCGGTCTCGCCCCCCGCCACGAGCCAAGGACCGGCTTCGGCGAGGCCGCCCCGCCGCGAGGCCGCCCCGCTCCCGAAGACCCGGCGCGCGCAGCGGCCGCTCATCGACATCATGTATCCGTCGAGATCAATCGCTGTCGTCTGCTGATGAATCACCTCGGCCGCAACGGAGAAGACGTCTTCGCCATTGACCGCGCGATGCATTCTGGCGGCAATGATAGCCGCGAATTCGGATTCGGACGATCCCAGATTGTCCCACATGGTACCGGCTCCGGGATGAACTCTTCAGTCGCGAACCCAGCGTAGGGTGTGGCGGTAAATGAACAACCATCGTTTTCATGACTTTACGTCATGAAATGGCCGGAGTGGCACGGTCGTGGCGCGGCGCCGCACCTGGGTTGAGCAGGTGGTGACTGGTTCTCCGGCAAAGCACCGCGAGGGAGCGCCCTTCCCGGCGGATCCGCGCGGCGCGGTTCCGCCCGAGGCCCGGATGGCGCGCGGCGGCGGCGCACGCCCCGCGGCGCACGCGATCCGGGCGCCGCGGGGCCCTCATCCGGCCGGCGCGCGCCGCTCGTGCGCGCGGACGAGCCGGTCCCGGGCCGCCTGCCGGCCGAGCACGATCCCGCCCAGGCCGATGCCCAGGTACAGCAGGGCGGGCAGGCCCCAGCCGCCGCTGGCCTCGTGGGCGAGGCCGATCAGGAACGGCCCGAGCGCCGCGAGGCTGTAGCCCACGCCCTGCGCCATGGCGGAGAGGTCGGCGGCGGTCTGCGGGTCGGGGGAGCGCAGGACGATCAGCGTGAGGGCGAGGCCGAAGCATCCGCCGAGGCCGAGGCCGAGCAGCAGGGCGGAGAGCCAGACGAGCGCGGCCGGACCGACCAGCAGGAGGACGAAGCCCGCCACCGCGAGCCCGATCACCAGCAGCACCCAGGGCCGCTGGTCGCGGCGTCGGGCGGCGAGCGGCGGCACCGCCAGGGCGAGCAGGCACTGCGCCATGGCGGAGACCGAGGCGACGAGCCCCGCCGCCACCGGGTCGAGGCCGCGGTCCATGAGGGCGGCCGGCAGCCAGCCGAACACGATGTAGGCGAGGGAGGATTGCAGCCCCATGAAGCCGGTCACCTGCCAGGCCAGGGGATCGCGCCAGAGGCCGGAGATGCGCCGCGCCGCGCCGCCCCCGGGCGGCGGGGCGCCGCCCGGACCAGGGGCAGCCAGGCGAGGGCCGCGAGGAGGGCCGGCAGGGCCCAGATCATCATCGGCCCGCGCCAGCCGGAATCGAGCAGCCGGCCCGCCGGCACCGTGAGGCCGGCGCCCGCCGCGGCGCCGAGGCACAGAACGGCCGTGTAGAGGCCCATCATCAGGCCGGGCCGGTCGGGAAAGTCGCGCTTGACGATGGCGGGGAGGAGCACGTTGACGACGCCGATGCCGCAGGCGGCGACCACCGAGCCCGCGAACAGGGCCGGGATGCCGTCGAGCCCGCGCAGCACCAGCCCGGCCGCCATGACGATCAGGAAGGCGAGCACGCCCGCATCCGCCCCGAGGCGGCGCATCACCGGCGGCCCGAGCCGCCCGAACACGCCGAGGCAGAGCACCGGCAGCGTGATCAGCGCCCCGGCCAGGGCCCCGCCCATCCCGGTCTCCTCGCGGATGCGCCCGAGGAGCGGGCCGACGCTCGACAGGGCCGGGCGGAGGTTGAAGGCGATCAGCATCAGCCCGAAGGTGATGACGAGGGGCCGCCGCAGGAGCGCCCGCCGCGGCGTCCAGGCGCCCGTTCCGGGCGCGAAACCCGTTCCGGGCCGGGCGCCCGTTCCGGGCGCGAAACCCGTTCCGGGCCGGGCGCCCGTTCCGGGCGCGGTGCCCGTTCCGGGCACGGCGCCCGTCTCAGGGGCGGCGCCCAGCTCGGTCGCCGCCCGGCTCTCCCCGATCGTCCGCACCCCTGCCCTCCCGACCCGCGTGCTGCGCAATCGGGAGGCACTTAGCCGATTTCGGCGGCGGGACCAGCCGCGCCGGCGCGGGCCGCCGCCCGGCCGGAGCATGGCTCGCCGCGAGCAGGCGGGGCGCCCTCAGGCCTGCGCGGCGAGCGCCGCCGCGACCCGGCGGGCGAAGGCGACGGGGTCGCGGGGCGGGTCGCCGCCCTGGACATGCGCGAGGTCGAGGAGCGTCTGGGCCGCCTCCCCGACATCCTCGCCCGCCCGCGCCCGCTCGGCGATGCGCCGCACCAGCGCGTGGCGCGGGTTGAGTTCGAGCACCGGCAGCCCCGCCCCGAATCCGCGGCCCGCCCGCCGCAGCAGGCGCTGCATCTGCAGGTCCGGCCCGCCCGAGGAGGCCGAGAGCAGCACCGCGCTCTCGACGAGCCGCTGGCTCGCCCGCACCTCGGCGACGTCGTCCTTCAGGATCTCCTTGAGCTTGGGCAGCAACTCGGTCAGGTCCGCCGCCTCGCCCGCGGCCTCCCCTCGGGCGCGAAGGCCGAGAGGTCGTCCGCGCTCTGGGTGATGCTGCGGATCGGCTTGCCGTCGAACTTGTCGAGCCGCTCCGGCCAGAAGGCGTCGACGTGGTCGGAGAGCAGCAGCACCTCGATCCCGCGGGCCCGGAAGCCCTCGATCTGGGCGGAGCGCGCCAGCGCCGCCGCGTCGTCCCCGACCAGGATGTAGATCGCCTCCTGGTTCGGCTTCATGCGCGAGACGTAGTCCGCGAACGAGGTCCAGCCCTCCACGGCCGTGGAGCGGAAGCGCAGCAGGGCCGCGATGTCGTCGCGGTGCTCCGCATCCTCCCAGATGCCCTCCTTCAGCACCGGCCCGAAGGCCTGCCAGAAGGTGGCGTAGCTCTCCGCGTCCTTGGCCCGGGATTTCAGCTCCGCCATCACCTTGCCGGTGACCGCGCGGCGGATGCGGGCCAGGACCGGCGTCGCCTGCAGCATCTCGCGCGAGACGTTGAGCGGCAGGTCCTCGGTGTCGACCACGCCCTGCACGAAGCGCAGCCACGAGGGCAGCAGCCCGGCCTCGTCGGTGATGAACATGCGGCGCACGTGCAGCCGCACCCGGCTCTCCCGCTCCTCCTCGACCGCCAGGAAGGGCTTCATGCCCGGGATGAACAGCAGGGCCGTGAAGTCGAGGGCGCCCTCGGCCCGCCAGTGCAGCGTCGCCCAGGGCGCGTCGAAATTGTGGGTCACGTGCCGGTAGAAGGCCGTGTAGGCCTCCTCGGAGACCTCGGATTTCGGCTTGCGCCAGAGGGCCGTGCCCTCGTTGCCCGAGACCTCCTCGCCGTCGCGCAGGAGCGTGATCGGCACCGTGATGTGGTCGGCCCACTTGCGCACGATGGTCTCGAGGCGCAGCGGCTCCAGGTACTCGTCCGCGTCGGCCTTGATGTGGAGCACGACGTCGGTGCCCGGCTCCGCGCGGGTGGCCGGGCTCAGCGTGTACTCGCCCTGCCCCTCCGAGGCCCAGGTCCAGGCCTCGTCGCTGCCGGCCTTGCGGGAGGTCACCTCGACCCGGTCCGCCACCATGAAGGCCGAGTAGAAGCCGACGCCGAACTGGCCGATCAGGCTCGGGCGCTCGTCGGGCTTGGCGTCGGCGAGGGACTGGCTGAAGGCCCGGGTGCCGGAGCGCGCGATGGTGCCGAGGTTCTGCGCCAGATCCTCCTTGCTCATCCCGATCCCGGGATCCGAGATGGCGAGCGTGCGCGCCGCCTTGTCGGGGCGGATCCGCACCTTCGCGTCCGCCGGCAGGGACAGCGCCGGGTCGGTGAGCGCCCCGAAGCGGCGGCGGTCCACCGCGTCCGCCGCGTTGGCGACGAGTTCGCGCAGGAAGATCTCGCGCTCGGAGTAGAGCGCGTGCACGACGAGATCCAGGAGGCGCCCGACCTCGGCCCCGAAGGCATGCCGTTCCAGAGTCTCGCTCACGTGTGTCTGGCTCCCTCAATCCAGGTTGACGGCGGCGATATGCGAAGCCCGGCCGTTATTTTCAACACGCGCGCGGTCTCGACCCGGCGCGCGGACGCGGCGGGCCGGCCGCCGGCCCCTCAGGCCCCGAAGGCGACGGTCTCGACCGGGCCCGCGGCCTCGCGCCGGATCGCGACGCGGCGGGCGAGCAGGTCGCGCAGCTGCAGGTAGATCATCGCGGTCATCAGCGCGTCGTTGAACGCGTCGTGCTGCGGCAGCGCCGGCAGCCCGAGATCCTCCAGGATGCGCGCGAAGCTGAGGTCGATCTTCACGTAGTCGGGCGCGTCGCGGTACTTGGCGGCGTGGTAGAGGGAGGAGACGTCGATGCGCGGGTTCGGCAGGCGGATGCCGAACTGCCGGCGCACGCTCTTGTCGAGCATGCGCACGTCGAACTCGGTGTAGTAGCCGACGATCGGCCGGCCGCCGATGAAGCGCAGGAGCGCCGGCAGCACCGCGTCCAGGGGCTCTGCCTCGCGGATCTCGGCGTTGAGGAGCCGGTGCACCTTGATCGCCTCGGGCGAGGAGGGCCGGTCGCTGCGCACGGTGGCGCGCAGGCTCTCGCTGGTCAGGATCCGGTCGCCGCGGATGCGGATCGCCGCCACGGCGACGATCTCGTCCCGGCGCGGGTCGAGGCCGGTGGTCTCGCAGTCGAGGGCGACGGCCTCGTCGGGGGGCGGCGGCTCGAACAGGAAGGCGAAGGCGGGGTCGCGCAGCCGCGCCCGGTCGAGGCGGCGGCGCAGGGAGGTCCACATCTCAGAACTGCCCCAGGGAGTAGCGGACGTGGATCACCTCCCGGAACTGCCGCACGATGCGCAGCGCCTCGCGCAGGAGATCCCGCTCCAGGGTCGGCATCGCGTCGGTGGCGAGGGTCACGGGGTCGCCCACCTGCCCGCGATGGGCGGCGGCGAGCTGCCGCTCGAGCCGCAGGGCCATGAAGGCCCGCAGTGCGCTCGCGAGGTCGCGCCCGAACCCCTCCTCCAGCACGCCCCTCTCGACGAGCGCCCGGATCCGCTCGGCGGTGCCGGTCGGGGCGAGGCCCGCCTCGATGGCGAGCACCCGCACCCCGTGCACGAGCGGGAACAGGCCGGCCCGCTTGAGGTCGAGCTCGCCCCGGCGCAGCCCGATCCGCGCGAAGACCGCGTCGAACAGCCCGCCATGGCCGCCCTCGCCCACGATGTTGATGAGGTTGGCGATCTGCGCGAGCAGCCGCGTCTCCCCGCGCACCGCCTCGACGAGGTAGTTCTTCGCCCGCTGCAGCGGGGCGGGATCGCCCGCGACCGCGGCCGCGTCCGCGAAGATCGCGAGGTTCATGGCGGCGTCCGGGTCGCCCGCGAGGGTCCAGAGGCGCAGCTGGTTGACGAAGCCGTCGGCCTCCTGCGACCAGAGCGGGTTCCTCACCATGATCTCGCCCGGGCAGGGCGGGAAGCCGAGTTCGCCGAGCGCCTCCGAGAAGGCGGCGCGGAACGTCGCGAGGTCGTCCTCCGGCACCCGGCGGGCCAGGATGAGGCCGTTGTCCTGGTCGGTGCGGTAGGTCTGCTCGCCGCGCCCCTCCGAGCCCATCAGGAACAGGCAGCCGGCCTCGCGGATCGCCGGCGGCGCGAGCAGCGCGAACAGCTTGGCGTAGAGGCGGCGGTTGAGGTCCGAGATCACCTGCGCGATCGCGTCGACGCGCACGCCCTGGCGGTGCAGCTGCTCGGCCTGCACGGCGATGTCCTGGGCGGGCTCGCGCAGCTCCTCGGGGCGCTCGGCCCGGTCGATGCGGCTCGGCACGAGCTGGGCGTTGCCCGCGAAGGCCCCGAGCAGGTCGATGTCGCGCAGCCAGCCGGTGTAGCGGCCGTTCTCCCGGACCGCGATGCGGCGGTGGCCGTGGCGCGTCATCACCAGGAGGGCGTCGAGCAGCACCTGGTCGGCCTCGACGGCGGTGAGGTCGAACTTGGCGAGGTCGCGCACCGGCGTGTCGAAGGGGCGCTTCTCGATCACCGCCGCGCGGGTGACCTTGTGGCCGGTGAGGAGCCCGGTCCGCCCGCCCGCCTCGATGAAGACCGCGTCGACATCGGCCGCGAGCATCTGGCGGGCGGCCTCCTCCAGGGTGGCGTCGGCGGGCAGGAACACTGCGGGGCCGTGGCGCGCGTCGCGGATGCGGGTGCGCAGCACCGCGTCGACCCCCTCCCGCGGCTTCCAGGCGGTGAGTTCGTCGAGCTTGCGGGAGATCTCGGCGTAGAAGAAGGCCGCGAAGGCGCGGTTGGCGTGGACGAGCCGCACGATCACCTCGCGCGGGATCAGGAAGCAGAGCGTCTCCTCGGCGGCGACGAAATCCTCCCCCGCCTCCCCGTGCACCACCGCGCGGGCGTCGAAGGTGTCGCCCGCCCGCAGCACCGCCAGGGGCGCGTCGTCGATCCGGGTCTCGACCGCGCCCTTGATGACGACGTGGAGGAGCTCCGCCGGCTTGCCGCGGGCGACGATGACGGCGCCGGGCCGGTAATAGCCGATGTCGACGTGCCGCCGCAGCCCGTCCGCCTCCTCGGCCGTGAGGCGGTCGAAGGGCGGGTTGAGGACGTCGAATGTCTGCATGGCCCCTCCCCCTCGCCCGGAAGGTAGCCAGAACCGGGCGGTCGCGGGAGTGGGGCTCGGGCGCCCGTGCGGGCTAATACCACCGGTCATTTCTCATGACCGGTGGTGCGGCTCTCGAATTTTCGGCAAGCCTCTGGTTCGGCAAGCCTCTGGCTTGAAATCGAACATTCGAGATGGAGCAACGGCTCGATGCGTCAGCATCCTGAGCCGTTGGTACGAGCACCATGCGCCGAAGCGGTCGCCGGTGCGGCGGCGGACGTGACGTGCGAGCGGGATCCTCGGCAGGATCGCCCCCCGTCGGCGCGGTCAGGCCGGCCCGCCCGCCCGCCGCTGGACCACGAGGTTGGCGACCAGCACCTGGACCGGCGCGCCGTCCTGGTTGAGCGTGGTGGTGCGCACCTTGGCGAGGCCCTGGCGCGGGCGCGAGCGCGAGGCGCGCAATTCCAGCACCTCGCTCTCCAGGCGGATCGTCTCGCCGGGGCGCAGCGGCCGCGGCCAGCGCAGCTCGTCCATCCCGGCCCCGATGATGCCGCCCGCGAGCGGCAGGCCGCCCTCCACCAGGAGGCGCATGGTCAGCGCCGCCGTGTGCCACCCGCTCGCCGCGAGCCCCTGGAAGAAGGAGGCGGCGGCCGCCGCCTCGTCGAGGTGGAAGGGCTGGGGGTCGAACTCGGCCGCGAAGCGCGTGATCGCCTCCGCGGTGACGGTGAGTTCGGCCGAGCGGTGGATCTGGCCCGCGGCGAGATCCTCGAAATACAGGCCAACCGTGGGATCGGGAGTCATGGGCTGGGGCTCCGGTTTCAGGCGCCGGGACGGATCGCGAGCGGGCCCGCGACGGGGGGACGGGTGCGGAACCAGGCGCCGGCCGCGACGGCGCCCGCGTTGATGAGGCCGAGCGCCGCGAGCCCGAGGGCCTGCGCCAGGAAGATGCCGGCCAGCCCCGCCCCCGCCCGCGATCCGAGCCAGCCGCCGCCGACCGCGACGGTGACGCGGGTGAGCCCGGCGACGAGGGGCCAGGCGATCCGTCCCGCGCCCTGGGCGGCGAAGTAGAGCGCGAGGCCGAGCCCGGCGAAGCCGTAGAAGGGGCCGACGAGCCGAAGGTAGCGGGCCCCGACCTCCCGCATGACCGGATCGGTCGCGAAGAGGCCCAGGAAGGCGTCGGGCCGCAGGGAGGCCGCGAGGCCGATCGCCTCGGTGAGCCCGACCGCGATCGCCGCGCCCGTCCAGGCCACCCGCAGCGCCCGCACCCGGTCCCCGGCCCCGATCCCGGTCCCGACCATGGCGGAGATCGGCGCGCCGAGGCCGAAGACCAGCGGCACCAGCAGGTATTCGAGCCGCGCCCCGGTGCCGTAGCCGGCCACCGCCGAGGGGCCGAAGCGGGCGACGAAGCCGGTGGCGGCCGCGATGGTGAGGTTGGTGGTGAGGCTCACCAGGGCGGAGGCGGCGCCGACCCGCAGGATCTCCCGGGCGGGGCCGCGGGCGAGCGGAGGCGGGCGGCGCAGGCGCAGGACCAGCCGGCCCGAGCACAGGGCGGCGATGAGCACGGCGCTCCCCGCCGCGTAGTAGGCGAGGATCGCGACCGCGCCGCCGACGATGCCGAGGCCGGGCAGCGGCCCGAGGCCGAAGATCAGCGCGGGCGAGAGCGGCACCAGCACGACGGCGCCCGCGCAGGTGACGCCGGCCGGCAGCGCCATGTTGCCGGTGCCGCGGATGACGGCCGCGAGCGCGTTGAACAGCCAGACCAGGGCCGCCCCGGCGAAGACCACGCCGCCATAGGAAGCGGCGGCCGCCAGCGTCGCGCCCTCGGCCCCCATCGCCCGGTAGAGGGAGGGCCCGCCCAGCAGGGCCGCCGCGGTGGTGAGCAGGCCGAGCCCGAGCGCGATCGCGAGCGCGTGCCAGGCCACCGCCTCGGCCGCCTCGCGCCGCCCGGCCCCGAGGGTGCGGGCCACCGCCGACAGGATGCCGCCGCCGACAGCGCCGGCCGAGATCATCTGCACAGTCATCACCAGCGGGAAGACCAGGGCCATGCCGGCGAGCGCGTCGGTGCCGAGCCTGGCCACGAAGGCGGTCTCGAGCAGCCCGACGCCGGCCTGGACCAGCATGACGAGCACGTTGGGCACGGCGAGGCGCAGGAGCGTCGGGCCGATCGGTCCGCGCAGAAGGCGGCGCGTGCGGTCGTCCATGGGACCTCGCGATCGGGCCTCGACGGCGGCCGGTGGGATCCGGCATCCTGGCGCTTGGCCCCGCGGGAAGATTGGTGGCATATGCCAGTATTCGTCAAGGGCGGGGCGGACGGGGAAGCCATGCGGCCGGAGCGGGACGGATCCGAGGCGGCAGGGCCGGCGGCGGTCGCGTGCAGCAACGCGGGGCTGCGGCGGGCGACGCGGCGGCTCGGCCAGCTCTACGACGAGGCGCTGGCGCCGGCGGGGCTGAAGGCGACGCAGTTCGGGCTCCTGGCGCAGGTCCGCCAGCTCGGCAGGCCGACCATGAAGGATCTCGCCGCCGCGATGGTGATGGACCTCTCGGCGCTGGGCCACACGCTGAAGCCGCTGGCGCGGGACGGGCTGGTCGCGCTGGAGGTCGACCCCGCGGACCGCCGCGCCCGCCGGGTGGTGTTGACGGCGGCGGGCCGCGACCGGTTCCGGGCGGCGGCGCGGCTGTGGCGGGAGGCGCAGGCGCGCTTCGAGGCGACGCTCGGGCCCGACAAGGCCGCCCAGCTGCGGGTGCTGGTGGACGAGATCGCGTCGGCGGAGTTCGGCGCGTCGTTCGCGGGGCGGCCCGGCGGGACGGAAGCGGGCGAGGCGGTGCGCGAGGAGTGATACGGGAGCCGCTTGATCGAAGCGGATCCCGGATCACGAGCCCGCGCGGCGCCTGAGCGAAGCCGACATCCGCATTGCGAAGCAATTCGTCGGATGTCGTATGCCAAACCCGCGCGGCGCTTGAGCGAAGCCGACATCCGCATTGCGAAGCAATTCGTCGGATGTCGTATGCCAAGCCCGCGCGGCGCTTGAGCGAAGCCGACATCCGCATGGCCGAAATGGGAGATGGCGAAGCAATTCGTCGGATGTCGTCTGATGCGGGATCCGCTCGCCGGAGCCGTCACCGTGCCGGGCAGACGGGCGCCGCTCTGACGGCCGTCGAACGAGGCCCATCGCGCGCCCCGCGGGCCTGGATCCTCACCGGGCCTTCGAGAGGGGGGCCGCGATGCTCTCCAGAGACTTGCCCTCGGCGTCGACGCCGAGCTTCCACTCCGTGAGCGCGGCGACGAGGAGCAGGAGCGCGGCGCCGCCGTAGCCGGCGGCCAGGGCCGCGTGGTGGCCGGATTCGATCAGCCGGGTGAACAGCCAGGGCGCCATCACGCCGCCGGCCGCGGTGCCGAGGGCGTAGAAGACCGCGATGGCGAGCGCCCGGGTCTCGAGCGGGAAGATCTCGCTCGCCGTGAGGTAGGCGGAGCTCGCCGCCGCCGAGGCGACGAAGAAGATGGCGATCCAGGCGAAGGTCTGGGTCCAGGCGGTGAACAGGTCGAGGCCGAACACCAATGCCGTGACGGCGAGCATCAGGCCGCTCACCGCGAAGGTGCCGGTGATCATGCGGCGGCGCCCGATCGTGTCGAAGTAGTGGCCGAGGAGGAGCGGGCCGAGGAAGTTGCCGATGGCGAGGGGCACCAGGAACAGCCCGGCCCCGGTCTCCGGGATGCCGTAGAACTTCGCGAGCACGAGGCCGTAGGTGAAGAACACGGCGTTGAACAGGAAGGCCTGCGCCGACATCAGCACCAGGGCGAGCAGGCTGCGGCCGCGATGGGGCCCGAGCATGGAGCCGAAGATCTCTCCGAAGCCGAAGCTCGCCTTGGGGTGGACTTCCAGGATGCCGTCGGGCTCGGCGAGGGGCGCGCCCGTCTCGGCCTCGACCTTGCGCTCGATCTCCGCGACGGTGCGCTCCGCTTCCTCCTGGCGGCCATGCACCACGAGCCAGCGCGGGCTCTCGGGGACGTAGCGGCGCAGGACCAGGATGAACAGGCCGAGCACGCCGCCGATGCCGAAGCCGAGGCGCCAGCCGAGATGCGGCGCCACGATGTCCGGATCGAGCAGGAGGAGCGAGCCCGCCGCCCCCGCCGCGGCCCCGACCCAGAAGCTGCCGTTGACGATGAGGTCGACCCGGCCGCGGTACTTGGCCGGGATGAGTTCGTCGATGGCCGAGTTGATGGCCGCGTACTCGCCGCCGATGCCCAGCCCCGTGACCAGCCGGAAGAGGGCGAAGCTCCAGAAGTTCCAGGCGAGCGCGCTCGCGACCACGCCGCCCACGTAGACGACCAGGGTGGTGAAGAAGACGACGCGGCGCCCGTAGCGGTCGGTGACCCAGCCGAAGACGAGCGCCCCCGCCACCGCCCCGACCACGTAGAAGGAGGCGGCGGCGCCGATCTCCTGCACCGAGAGGCCCAGGGCGCGCGGATCCTGCAGCACCGGGCCGATCGCGCCCACGATGGTGACTTCGAGCCCGTCGAGAACCCAGGTGATGCCGAGCGCGATCACGAGGAGGAGGTGGAACCGGCTCCAGGGCAGCCGGTCCATGCGGGCCGGGATGTCGGTGCGGACAGCCTCGTCCGCCAGTGTCGTCGTCGCCCCTGCCGCCAAGACCGCCTCCCAGGATGTGGGAGGCCTAATCTTCGGGCAGCGATCCCGTTCCCGGGCGGGGCCGCCCGCGGCGGCGGGCGGCGGCGGCGCACCCCGACCGGTCTGTTGTGATCGCCCCCGCGGCGACCGACGCGCAACGCCGAGGGCGGCGACGGCCCCTGGGCTGAGTTCTGACTCTTGCTCCGGATCGCTTGTCTTTTGCAATTTCTGCGATGGAGATGAATCCAGTTCAGCAGGATACGCGCTGATTGTGTTCGAACGCCACGACATCCAGCGGCTCAGGGGCCCTCTCGTTTCCTTCTCCGACCACTCTCATCGGCGGTATCCACGAAAATTTGCCCTGTACGTAATCGAACCGGAACGCAATCACCGCACTGTTGAATCTTTCTTGTGTGTGGATGTTGGCTTCGCTCACGCGCCGTGCGGGCGTCTCATCCGTGTCCGGGCAAGCGGGGCGAAACGGCCGCCGTCGGGCAGTTCCGTGACCGCCCGCGGGGGACGGGTCAGTCACGGGGGAGAATGCGACGCGACCTCCTCCCGGAGCGCATCCGCGAGGCGCCGGATGCGCCCATCCTGCAGCCCGTCGCGGCACGCGCGTCCGTCCAGCGCGCGCACCGGTGCGATCAGGCGCAGCGAGTTCGTCACGAACAGCGCCTCCGCGCCCGCGAGATCCTCGGGGCGGAGCGAGCGCTCCTCGGCGGCGATCCCGAGATCCGGCGCCCGCGCCAGGATCCAGCCCCGGATGATGCCGGCCAGCACCCCGTCCGCGAGGGGCGGGGTGACGAGCGCGCCGCCGATCAGCGCGAACAGGCTGCCGGTGCCCGCGCAGGCGACGCGCCCGCGCGTGTTGAGGAACAGGGCCTCGTCGGCGCCCGCACGCGCCGCCTCCTCGGCCGCCAGCACCGCGTCGAGGTAGCCGAGGGTCTTGTGCCGGGAGGTCGGCGAGGTGTCGTTGCGGCGGATGCCGGTCGTGCGCAGCGCGAGCGGCGCGAAGGCGGTGCCGGGATCCGCCAGGGGCGCCGCGGTCACGAGCAGGCGCGGGCGCGGCGCGGGCGGCGGGCGCAGGCCGCGCGGGCCGCTGCCCCGGGTCGCCGTGGTGCGCAGGGCCGCCCGCTCCCGCCCCGCCGCCATCGCGTGCATGCCGGCGGTCACGGCGGCGGGGTCGAGGGGGAAGCCGAGCGCCGCCGCCGAGGCGACGAGGCGCGCCACGTGGGCCGCCTCGAAGATCACGCGGCCGTCGCGCACCAGCGCGGTGTCGAACACGCCGTCGCCGAGGGTCAGGCCGCGGTCGGCGGGGTCGAGCGGGAGCGTCGGCCCCTCGACGAAGGCGCCGTCAAGCCACGGCATCGGCCGGCGCCGCGCGCCACGCCCGCGCGAGGCGCAGGAAATTCGAGAACAGCGCGTGGCCGTGCTCGGTCAGCACCGATTCCGGGTGGAACTGGATGCCGTAGGTCGGGTGGCGGCGGTGGGAGAGCGCCATCACCTCCCCCTCCTCCGAGACCGCGTCGACCGCGAGGCTGCGCTCCAGGGCGGGACGCGGGGCCACGATGAGGGAATGGTAGCGCCCGACCCGCATCGGCGAGGGCAGGCCCTGGAACAGCCCGGTGCCGCCGTGCCGGATCGGCGAGGCCTGCCCGTGCAGGGGCCGGAGGGCCCGCTCGACCCGCCCGCCGAAGGCCGCCCCGATGCATTGGTGGCCCAGGCACACGCCCAGGATCGGCACCTCGCCCGAGAGGGCGCGCACCGCCTCGAGGGACACCCCGGCCTCGGCCGGGCTGCACGGGCCGGGCGAGATCACCAGGGCCTCGGGCGCGCGGGCGCGGATGGAGCCGAGGTCGAGCGCGTCGTTGCGCGCCACCTCGACCGCGGCGCCGAGTTCCTGGAGGTAGCGCACCACGTTGAAGACGAAGGAATCGTAATTGTCGATGACGAGGATCATCCGGGATGCCTTGCGCCGCCCTCCGGCGGCCTGGACGCGCGGGGACGCCCCGCATGATCGCCGCCAGCCGGGACCGTGCCGAGGCGCGGCGGCGTCGCACCCATAAGTGGGGGGCGCGGGCGCGCGTATCATGCGCCATCCGGTTGATTGCGTCGCCATACGGATGGCGGCTTCGCTCAGGCGCCGCGCAGGCTCGTGATCCGCTTCGATCGAGCGGATCCCGGATCAGCCCGCCTCCGGGAAGGCCGCGAAGACCCGCTCCGCCTTGGTCAGCGTCTCCTCGTACTCGGCGAGCGGATCGGAGAGCAGCGTGACCCCGCCGCCCGCCTGCAGCACCGCGCGGCCCGCCTCCATGAACACCGTGCGGATGGCGATGTTGGTGTCGAGGCTGCCGTCGAACCCGATCCAGCCGATGCTGCCGCAGAACAATTCGCGGGCATCGCCCTCGATCTCCGTGATGATGTCCATGGCGCGCAGCTTGGGCGCGCCGGTGATCGAGCCGCCCGGGAAGGTGGCGGCCAGGAGGTCGAGCGCGTCGGCGCCCGCGCGCAGCCGCCCGGTCACCACCGAGACGAGGTGGTGCACCCCCGCGTAGGTTTCGAGCCCGCACAGCACCGGCACGGCGACGCTGTGCGGCTCGCTGATCCGCGACAGGTCGTTGCGCAGGAGGTCGACGATCATCACGTTCTCGGCCCGCTCCTTGTCGCTGGCGAGCAGCGCCTCGGCCCGGGCGCGGTCCTCGGCCGGGTCGGCCGCGCGCGGGGCCGTGCCCTTGATCGGCCGCGTCTCGATCCGGCGGCCGTCGAGGCGCAGGAAGCGCTCGGGCGAGCTCGACGCCACCGTGAGCGCGCCGAGTTCGAGATAGGCCGCGAAGGTCGCGGCGTTGCGCGCCCGCAGCCGCCGGTAGAGCGCGAAGGCGTCGAAGTCCGGCGGCAGCGCGGCCGCGAAGCGCTGCGCGATGTTCGCCTGGTAGATGTCGCCGGCCCGGATGTAGTCCCGCACCCGCTCCACCGCCGCCGCGTAGCCGTCGCGCGTGAAGTTCGACTCCCAGGCGAGCGGCGGGACGGCGCGGCGCGCCGGGGCCGGTTCGGGCGCCGCGAGGGCCGCCTCCCAGGCGTCGAGATCGGCGCGGGCGCGGCGCGCGCGGGCGTCGGGCTCGGTCTCGGGGAAGCCGGTGGCGACGAGGGCGCAGGTCCCCTCGCCGTGGTCGAAGGCGAGGATCGTGGCGTAGAGGTTGAGGGCGAGGTCGTCGCAGAGCCCGGCGCGGCGCGGCGGGGCCGCCACGCGCTCCAGCGCCCGGCCGAAATCGTAGGCGAGGTAGCCGATCGCCCCGCCCTGGAACGGGGGAAGGTCGGGCCTCCGCTCGGCCCGGTAGGGGGCGAGCGCCCGCCGGATTGCGGCGAGCGGCGGCCCCTCGGCGGGTACGCCGTCGAGGAGGGTCCGCCCGTCCCGCACCCGGATCTCGCGGAACGGGTCGGCCGCGACGTAGGAGTAGCGCCCGAGGTCCGGGTGGCGCATCGCGCTGTCGAGGAGGGCGAGCCCCCTGCGCCCCCGCAGGCGCGACGCGGCGGCGATCGGGTCGAGGAGCGGGAGGGGCCGGGTCCACATGGCGCCCTGATACAGGAGGGCGCCGGGCCGGCGGAAGCCGCCAGAAGGTCCGCGGCCCGGCGGCCGCCCCGCTCAGCTCCCGGCCCGCTCGCGCAGGGCCGGGATGAACAGGTCCGACCAGGTCGCCGGCTTCGTCTTGATGATCCCGGCCCGGTGCATGAAGGTCGCGAACTCCATGATCCCGTTCGGCGTCGCCGAGAACCGGCTGTCCGGGTCCTCAAGCATCTGGGCCACCTCCTCGGGCGTCACCTTCACCTTGGAGGCGCGCGCGAAGATCTCCGCCGTCTCGGCCTTGTTGTCCTTGATGAAGGCGCAGGACTGATCGAGCGCGTCCAGGAAGGCCTGGGTCATCTTCGGGTTCTGCTCGGTGAAGCGCCTGAGCGCGAAGACCACGTCGAGGGTGATCGGACCGAACAGCTCCGAGGCCTTCAGGATCGTGCGCACCTTGGGGTCGGCGCGCTCCACCTGCGTGAAGGGCGGCGAGGCGAAGTGCGCCACGATCTCGGTCCGGCCCGAGAGCAGCGCCGCCACCGCCTCCGGGTGCGGCAGCCCGACCGTGCTCGAATCGAGCTTGCCGTAATTCTCCGGGCCGAACTGCTTGGCCACCGCCATCTGCAGCACCACGGCGGCGAGCGAGGTCTTGATGCCCGGGATCGCGATCTTGTCCTTGGGCGTGAAGTCGGCGAGCGACTTGATCTCGGGCTTGTTCACGTTGAGGTCGAGGGCGGTGGTCGACATGCCCGAGACGCCGATCACCTCGGTCTTGGGGCTGCCGCGGCCCTTCGACCAGAGCGCGAGGAAGCCCGGCGCCCCGGTGCCGGCGATGTCGAGGGAGCCGGCGATCATCGCGTCGTTGATGACGTTGCCGCCGTCGAGGGTGAGCCAGGTCACCTTGACGTCGCCGAGCCCGGCCCTGGCGGCCTGGGCCTCCAGGAACTTCTTCTCCTGCATGACGAAGAGCGGCAGGTAGAGCACCCCGTAGCCCTTCGAGATCCGCACCTCGGACACCTCCGCCCGCAGCGGCGATGCCGCGAGCCCGAGCGCGAGGGCGGCCCCCGCCGCCAGCCGAACCAGCCTGCGTCCGATCATCTCTCGTTTCCTCTCCGTTGTGTCTTGTCGGGCCCGCGGCGCCGTCAGTGCTGCATGCCCCAGCGCCGAATGGTGCGCTTCTCGATGTTGGCGAAGATCACGTTCTCGACGAAGAGCCCGATCAGGATCACGGTGAACAGGCCGGCGAAGACGTTGGTGGTCTCGAGCGCGTTGCGGTTCTCGAAGATGTACCAGCCGAGCCCGCCCGAGCCCGAGGAGACGCCGAAGACCAGTTCGGCCGCGATCAGGGTGCGCCACGCGAAGGCCCAGCCGACCTTCAGGCCGGTGAGGATCGACGGGAAGGCCGCCGGGATCAGGATCGCGCGCACCAGCGAGAGGTTGCGCAGCCCGTAATTCAGCCCGACCATGCGCAGGGTGTTCGACACCGAGCGGAAGCCCGCATGGGTGTTGAGCGCGATCGCCCACAGCACCGAGTGGACGAGGACGAAGACCACGCTCCCCTGCCCCAGGCCGAACCAGATCAGCGCCAGCGGCAGGAGCGCGATCGCCGGCAGCGGGTTGAACATCGCGGTCAGCGTCTCGAGCAGGTCGGTGCCGATGCGCGAGCCGATGGCGATCGTGGTGAGGAGGGCGGCGAGCCCGATCCCGATCCCGTAGCCGATCGCCAGGGTTTCGAGCGAGATCAGCGCCTTGCGGGGGATCTCGCCGCTCAGGATCGCGCTCCCGAAGGCCTCGACCGTGGCCCCGAAGGTCGGGAACAGGAGCGGGTTGTCGAGCCAGCGGCCGTAGACTTCCCAGAGGATGGCCAGGGCGGCGAGGACCACGCATTTGCGCAGCCAGCCCTGGCGGTAGAGGAGTTCGGGCAGCGACAGGCGCTGCTCGACCGCGACGGCGCCGGAGGCGGAGGTCTCGCGGACGATGTCCGGCCGCTGATCGAGGCCGAGGGTGCTGACTGTGCTCATGGCGTCTCTCCCGGGCGGTCCGTCGTTCAGGCGAACAGCATGTCGTTGATGCGCGCTTCGAGGGCCCCCTGCGCGGCGGTGCCGAGCTCGGCCGGCGCGAGGCTGTTGAGTTCGGCCTTCACCTGCCCCGGATGGGGCGAGAGCAGCAGGATGCGGGTGCCGACCTTGATCGCCTCCTCGATCGAGTGGGTGACGAACAGCACGGTGAAGCGGGTATCCTCCCACAGGCGCAGCAGCTCGTCCTGCATCTTGCGGCGGGTGAGCGCGTCGAGGGCCGCGAAGGGCTCGTCCATCAGCAGGATGTCGGGCTCCATCGCCATGCCGCGGGCGATGGCGACCCGCTGCTTCATGCCCCCTGACAGCATGTGCGGGTAGGAATCGGCGAATTTCGCCAGGCCGACCTTCTCGATATAGGCCATCGCGCGGTCGTTCGCCTCCGCCCCGGCGGCGCGGCCGCTCGCGGTGAGCGCGAAGGCGACGTTCTGCCGGACGGTCTTCCAGGGCAGGAGCTGGTCGAATTCCTGGAACACCATCATCCGGTCGGGGCCGGGCTCGGTGACCCTGCGGCCCTTGAGCCGGATCTCGCCCTCGACGGGGGTCAGGTAGCCGCCGATCGCCTTGAGCAGGGTCGACTTCCCGCAGCCGGACGGGCCGAGCAGGATGTAGCGGTCGCCGGGCAGCACCTCGAAATCGACCCGGTAGGTCGCCGTGACGAGATGATCGGTCGTCTTGTACTGAAGCGTGACGCCCTGGACCGTGAGCAGCGGCTCCGGAACGAGGCTGGGGCGTACGTTCATCACGGTCCCTCCCTGGATGTTCGAGGGCCCGCTTGGCCGGGCCTTGAGGGATGCTGTAGGCTCGCAACCTGACGCCAACCTGACAGAAGAGGGGCGGGAGGGAGCGCCGGCCGGATGCGGATCCTGCTCGTCGAGGACACGCGGGACCTGGGCGAGGCCATCGCGACGCGGCTGCGGGCGCTCGGCCACGCGGTCGATTGGGAGCGGGACGGCGCGGACGGCGACGCGGCCCTGCAGGTGCAGGCCTACGACCTCGTCATCCTGGACGTGAACCTGCCCGGCCTCGACGGTTTCTCGGTGCTCAGGCGCCTGCGCGCCCGGCGCGGGCGCAGCCCCGTCCTGGTGCTGACCGCCCGCTCCGAGGTGGACGACCGGGTCGGCGCCCTCGATCTCGGGGCGGACGACTACCTCGTGAAGCCCTTCGACTTCCGCGAGCTGGAGGCGCGGGTGCGGGCGCTGCTGCGGCGCCATTCGGGCCACGCCGACAACGCCATCGCGGTGGGCAACCTCGTCCTCGACCGGGCGGCCCGCAGCGCCCGGGTCGCCGGCCAGCCCCTCGACCTCACCCGCCGGGAATGGACCCTGATGGAGATCCTGGCGGCCCGGCCCGGCCGGATCTTCGGCAAGGCGGAACTGCTCGAGCGGGTGACGAGCTTCGAGGAGGATGCGAGCGAGAACGCCGTCGAGCAGATCGTCGCCCGGCTGCGCCGCAAGCTCGCCCAGGCCGGCGCCGAGCCCGAGATCCGCACCCTGCGCGGGCTCGGCTACCAGGTCGTGTGGCCGCAGACGTGATCGCCCGCACCCCGTCCCTGTTCCTGCGCCTCGTCGGGGTGCTCGGGCTGGTGCTGGCCGTCGGGGCGGCCCTGCTGCTCGCCGCCGCCTGGACCTCGGCGCGGCTCGCCGCCGACGAGGCCTACGACCGGCTGCTCGTCGGCGCCGCCCTGCAGATCGCCGAGACCATCGCCAGCGACGGGCGCGAGGTCAGCGTCGATCCACCCTTCTCGGCCTTCGAGACCCTCGGCCTCGCCCCCCGCGACCGGATCTTCTACAAGGTGCTCGACCCGTCCGACCGCCTGCTCACCGGCAATGCCGACCTCGCCGTGACGGTCGATCGCGGCCGGCTCGGCGAGGGGCCGATCCTGCTCGACGGGACCCATCGCGGCGAGCCCGTCCGGGTCGTGGTGGCGGGCCGCTACGTGCCGGACGCCGCGCGGGCGGGCTTCGCCGCCGTGGTGGTGGCCCAGACCCGCGAGGCGCGCTCGGCGCTCGCCGCCGAACTGACCGCCAAGGCGAGCCTCCTCGTCGTCGCCATGAGCGCGCTCGCGCTCGGTGCCGTGATCGTGGCGGTGCGGGCGGCGCTGCGGCCGCTCGCGGCGATCGAGGGCGTGCTGGCGGGGCGCGGCCCCAACGACCTCGACCCGCTCGACGTGGCGGTGCCGCGCGAGATCCACCTCCTCGTCGGCTCGATCAACCACTTCATGGGCCGGCTCTCCGGCCACATGGCGATCATGCGCCGCTTCATCGCCGACGCCGCCCACCAGATCCGCACGCCCCTCGCGGCCCTGTCCGCGCAGGTCGACCTGCTCTCGGCCGAGGACGACCCGAAGCGCCGCCGGGCCCAGGTCTCCCGCGTCCAGGCGCGCACGGCCGAGCTCGGGCGGCTGACGAACCAGCTCCTCAACCACGCCATGGTGATCCACCGGGCCCGGGCCGTGCCCCTCGCGCCGGTCGATCTCGCGGGGATCGCGCGCCAGACCCTGATCGACGCGATCCCGCTCTCGGGCGGGCGCCTGGTCGATATCGGCTACGATGGCCCGGACGAGGCGCTCCCGATCCGCGGCGACCCGATCGCCCTGCGCGAGGCGCTCGCGAACCTGATCCACAACGCCCTCAAGCACGGCGCCCCCCACCGCCTGACCGTGCGCACCCGGCGCGAGCCGGGCCGGGTCTCGGTCGAGGTGGTGGACGACGGGGCCGGCATCCCGGCCGCCGAGTGGGGGCGGGTGCGCGAGCCCTTCCAGGCCGCGACGGGAGGCGGGATCGGCTCGGGCCTCGGCCTCGCCATCGCGGCCGAGGTCGCGGCGGCCCATGGCGGCGAGATGCGCTTCGAATCGCGCTCCGACGAGGGATTCGCCGTGGTCCTGAGCTTTCCCGCCGCCGAGGAGGCGCCGCGGTGAGGCGCTCCCGCGGGCTCTCCGCCGGTCTCTCGGCCGGTCTCTCCGCTGCTCTCTCGGCCGCTTTCCTGGGCCTCGCCCCGGCCGCCGGCCACGAGGTGACGCGCTTTCCCGCCCCGGAATGGCCGCGCGTCGAGCTGACCATCCGCGCCGCCGCCGACCTCGACGTGATGGAGCCGCTGATCCGCGACTTCCAGGCGCTCTCCCCGGACGTGACGGTGATCTACGTCGAGTACGAGACGGCGGAGCTCTACGGCGAGGCCGCGGCGGCCTGCGGCGCGGGCCGCGCCTCGGGCTTCTCCGCCGACCTCGTGATCTCCTCCTCGGTCGATCACCTGGTGAAGCTCGCCAATGACGGCTGCGCCCGGGCCTACCGCTCCGCCGAGACGGCGCGCCTGCCGCCCTACGCGGTGTGGCGCGACGAGGTCTTCGGCTTCACGACCGAGCCCGCGGTGATCGCCTACCGGGTGGACCTCGTCCCGCCCGAGGACGTGCCCCGCAGCCGCCTCGAACTCGTCGACCTCCTGCGCGACAAGGCCGCCGCCTATGCGGGGCGGATCGGCTCCTACGACATCGCCGCCTCCGGGATCGGCTACCTGTTCGCGACCTACGACGCCCGCAGCGCCGCCACCTACGGCCGCCTCGTCGAGGCCTTCGGGCGGGCGCATCTCCGGGTCGCCTGCTGCACCAGCACCCTCATCGCGGATCTCGAGGCCGGCCGCCTCGCCATCGGCTACAACCTGCTCGGCTCCTACGTCTACGCGGCGATGCGCCGGGGGGCGAAGCTCGGGCTCGTGGTGCCGCGCGACTACGCGCTGGTGCTGGTCCGCGGCGCGCTGATCCCGGTGAGCGCGGTCCACGCCGCCGAGGGCTTCGCCTTCCTCGACTACCTGCTCTCGGCGCGCGGGCAGCGCCTCAGCCGAGAGAAGGCCTTCTTCTTCGGGCTCGACGGTCCGTTGCCGCCGGGCGTCGACGGCCCGCCGAGCCTCGCCGCGACGGGGGCCTTCCGGCCGATCGCGCTCGGCCCGGCCCTGCTCGCCGTGCAGGACCGGGCGCGTCGCGCCCGGTTCCTGGCGGAGTGGCGCCACTCGATCGGCCTCGACCGGGCGGCGCCCGCGCGCGGAGGACCCTGAGCATCATTCGCCGAAGTGGTCACCGGTTTGGCGGCAAAAATGATTCGAAAACAAGAGTCCAAGCAGAATTGCGCCATGCAATTCTGCTTCGTTGTTCGGGTGGGCGCTCCCGATCAGGCCGCCTGAATCCGGCGGAGGGTCGCCTTCGTCTCCTGCATGCCGGAGACGGGGTCGAAGCCGAAGGTCGTGACCGTGTTGACGCTCTCGCCCAGCACCACCGGATCCGTGTCGCGCGGGTAGTAGCCCCGCATGTCCCTGCCCTGGTACCAGCCCGAGAAGTGGAACGGCATGAAGGCCACGCCCTTCGCCACCCGGTCGGTCACCAGCGCCTTCACCTTGGTCCTCTTCACCTTGGTCCTGGAGCCGTTCTCCGGGCCGTAGACCCAGACGAACTGCCCGTCCCTGATGCCGCGCTCGGCCGCGTCCTGCGTGTTCACCTCCACGAACACGTCCTGCTGCAACTCGGCGAGCCAGGGGTTCGAGCGCGTCTCCTCGCCGCCGCCCTCGTACTCGACGAGGCGGCCCGACGACAGGATGATCGGGAAGTCCCTGGCGATGGCCCGGTCCACGGCCGCCTTCTGGACCGAGAAGCCGAGGTTCGGCACGCGGAACTGGCGCTCGTCGGGCCGGGTCGGCTACTTGGCGACGAGGTCGGGCCGGGGCGAGTCGATCGGCTCCCGGTGCACCGGCACCGGGTCGGGCAGGAGGATTCCTGGCCGACCCAGACCCCGTTCACCACCTCGGCCGTCACCGTGCAGCCGACCGAACAATGCGTGCAGATGTTCTTGCGGATCGTCACCTCGGGCCCGCTCACCGCCGAGCCGGCGGCCCGGGCGGCCCGGGCGGCGCGCAGGGCGCCGGGCCGCAGCGCGCCGAGGGCGGCGAGCCCGCCCGCGGTCAGCCCGGAGCGGCGCAGGAAGGCGCGCGGTCGAGGCGGGCGGCCTCGTCCCGGGGCGCCGCCGTTCCCCCGCCCCCGCCGGTGTCCCTGCGCGTGGTCAGCATGCGGCCTGCTCCCGGTGGTGCCCCGCCCGGCCGAGCGTCCCTGTGCCGAGCGTTCCTGCACCAACCATCCCGGTTCGGGCCGCGGGCGCGTTCACCGGCGTTGAGCGGGGCGGGAGAATTCCGCGCCGCGCCCGGATCCGGATCCCCGCCGGCTCAGCGGCCGCTCCCCGAACCGGCGCCGGCCCCGGTCCCGCCGGGCGGCACGGCGGCCGCGCCCGTGGTGCCCGTCGACAGGCTGCTGTGGCCCGCGCCCGGGGCTCATGCGCGTCTCCCTCCGTCGCTCCGGTCCGGGGCGGGCGTGATCGGCGCGCGATCCGGTGCCGCCGCGTCTCAGGCGGAATCCGATGGAATGCGTCGCCACGCGGATGTCGGCCTCGCTCACGCGCCGCGCGGGCGTGTCAGACGCGGTCCGGACGTGATCGTCCCGACAGCGTCTCACCTCCGGAAGGTGGCGGTGAGTTCGGCCTCGCTGAGAATGTTCTCCCGGGCCACGTCCCAGACCTGCGCCGCCGAGGGCTGCCCGTCGAGGCCGAGATGCGCGATGCCGAGCGCCAGCAACCGGAAGCGGTAGGTGTGGGGCGGGTCGCCGGGCGGCGGCGCCGGGCCGTCGTAATGGGCGTTGCGGAAACCGTTGACCGCGTGGGGCAGGCCCTCGACCGCCGCGCCCGAACTGCCGCCCTCGGGCAGGTGGCGCCGCTCGTGCGGGATGTCGTAGATCACCCAGTGCCGGAAGGACGGGGCCGGCGCGTCCGGATCCTCCAGGATCAGGACGAAGCTGCGCGTGTCCGGCGGCGGATTGCTCCAGGCGAGCGGCGGCGACAGGTTCTCGCCGTGCCGGGCGTAGCGGGACGGGAGCAGCGCCCCGTTCGCGAAGGCCGGGCTCGTCAGGGTGAAGGCCATCGGGTCCTCCTCTGCATGCGGTCCTGAGCAGGCTTCACAAATGCGGCCGCCGGTCCTGCGACGAAAACCTTGGGCCTATCGACGATCTAGAGCGTCCTCCGACGAAGTGGATACCGGAACGTCGAAGAAAACGCGGCAAAATCAATGACCTAGAGTAGGATCCGAGTGCAGCGTGATCGGGCGCTGCGCGTCGCGGACGACGCGCCGGGCTGCCAAAGCAGGCCCGCTCAGAGGCCGCTCGGGTAGGTCTCGCTCTCGCCCCGCCGGGGCGGGGCGCGGTCGAGCGGCGTCACGGCCGCCGTCTCCTCGAACCACAGGACGGCGTCGAACTGGTCGGGCAGCACGGCCTCGAAATAGTGGCTCTGCAACTCCGTGCGGGGCCGGTAGACGACGCCGATCGCCCGCTCGCGCCGGGGCGCCGCCCAGGCCTCGCGCAGGGCGGCAGCCCTCGGCTCGCGCAGGTCCAGGACGGCGCGGGGGAGGCCCGCCGCCCGGAACAGGGCCTCGTGGCTGTCCTCGCGCACCGGCCGCACGGTCATCACTTCCATGGGCTCGTCCCAGTCGTGGGCGGCCGCCACGGTCCCGCGATCGGTGGCGAAGCCGACCAGCACCGCGTCCTCGCCGTAGGCGGTCTTGGCGAGTTCGCCGATGTTGAACTCGCCCTCCCAGCCCATCGCGGTCGCGCCCGCATGGCCGATATGCGAGTTGTGCGCCCAGACCACCGCCTTGGCGTGCCGCCCCATCAGGTGCTGGAGCGTGTCGAACATGTGACGGTCGCGGATGTTCCACGACTCGACCGAGCCGCGATACATGATGCGGTAATACTGCTCGGCCGCCCGCACGATGCGGGCGTTCTGGGCCGCGTCCAGGTAGGAATCCGGGTCGTCGGCCGCGTAGGCGGCGCGCTTCTCCTGCAGGTCCCGCAGGATCGCGGCGACCGCGTCCTCGCAGGGATGCTTGGCGCCGAACATCACCTCGCGCCCGTAGCGCTCGGGCTTGGCGTGCCAGGGCGAGAGGCAGCCGTAGCGCTCGCGCGCCTGCCGGGCGGCGGCGGGGTCGACCCGGTCGAGGTAGTCGAGCACCGCCGCCATCGAGGCGCCGAGGCTGTAGACGTCGAGGCCGCGCACGCGCACCTGATCCCCCGGCGGGCGCCCGGCATTGACGCTGCGCAGGCCCTCCGCGAGGGCGAGGACCTCGCGGTTGCGCCACATCCAGGTCGGGAAGCGCGCGAAGCCGCCGTCCGGGAACGGCGTCTCGGCCGCGCCGCGCAGGTAGCGGTCGATCCCGGCCGCGTCCGGCCAGTCGGCCTCGAACGCGACGATGCGGAAGCCGTGCTCCGCCACCAGCCGCAGCGTCAGGGCGGCGCGCGCCTCGTAGAACTCGCGCGTGCCGTGCGTGGCCTCGCCGAGCAGCACCACCCGCGCCGCCGCGAAGCGGTCCGCGAGGGCGCCGAACCCGGGCTCGCTCGGCGGCGGCAGCGGCACCAGACGCTCCCGCAGGAGCCTGACAAGGTCCGCCTCGGCGGCTGGATCGGCCATGCTTCAACCTCCGGTTGTATCGCGTGGCCGCGCGGGCTCAGGCGAGGAAGCGCCGGAACGCCTCCGCGACGAGCGGGCTCGGCACCGCGTGGCCGCCGCTGAACGGCCGATAGGCGACGTCGTAGCCGTCCCGCGCCAGCGCGCCCGCCACCCGGTCGCCGCAGCGCGCGAAGGGCAGGACCGGGTCCTCCCGCCCGTGCGAGAGGAAGATCCGCGGCGTTCCCTCCCGGCGCGCGGGAGCGCAGAAGCCCGGCGAGAAGGCGAGGACGTCCCCGAACAGGGATCCGTTCGCGAGGCCGAGGGAGAGGGCGTAGGAGGCCCCGTCCGAGAAGCCCGCGACGGCGATGCGGGCGGGGTCGACGGCCTGGCGCGCGAAGAGCCGCCCGAGGGCCGCGTCCAGGAAGGCCACGTCCGGCCCGTAGCCGCGCTGGATCAGGTCCCAGGTCGCCCCCCGCGAATCCGGGACGAGGACCACGACCGCGTGCTGCTCCGCGCAGGACGCGACCATCGGCAGGACGTCCGCGGACGAGGCGCCCGCCCCGTGCAGCATGACGAGGAGCGGCGGTCGCCGCCCCGGCGGCGCGACGCCCGGCACCTGGACGAGCCCGTCGCGGGTGCCGCCGAGGCCGATCGCATTCGTCCCGGCCGGGAGCCCGGGTCCCGCCGCCGCGTCGGGCCTCGCCATCAGGATGCCCTGCGCATGGGCGGCCGCCTCGGGCATGGTCGCGCTCCCGCTCGTCCCGCTGCCGCGATCCCGGCGCACGCGCCCGATCGCATGTCATCAAAGCAAGATCGGCGGCCGCTGTTCCTGGATTTTTGGCGTGAAGGGTGATCCGGACCGCGATTGATCTGCGTGAATTGCCGGCGGAACGGCCGCAACGGCGCGGCGCGTGGAGGATGGACTGTGGCTCTGCTGATCCGGAACAGGAGGCCGGGTGACCCGTTGGTCAGGGCGGGTGCCGCGGGCCGCGACGGCCGGGGACCCGACCCGCTCCTTCCCTCAGGCGAGAGTGTCATGACGCAGACGAAACCGGAGCCGCGGCCCAACCTGAAGAGCTTCGACGCCTACGCGGACCGCAACGGCCAGGATTTCGGCCAGGACAGCCCGCTCGACGTGGCGAACCCGGAGGACCTGCAGCGGCGCATGAACGAGGAGCCCGACTGGGAGGCGGAGGTGGTCCGCATCGCCTCCGACCGGGCGCGCCTCGACGCCGTGTCGGGCGGCAGCGTCGGGACGGTCGAGGCGACCGAGGCGGAGACGCCGCCGGAAAATCTGAGGAAGCTCTCCGACCCCAGCTCGCGCGGCTGAGGCGGAAGCGGCCCTCGGCGCCCGGGCGCCGAGGGCCTCTCGCGTGGTGGAGGGCCGAGGCGCGGCCTCAGCGGCGGCGCCCGAGGCCGCTCGCCTTGGCGAGCTCGGAGCGCTGCGCCGCGTAGTTCGCCGCCACCATCGGGTAGTCGGGCGGGAGGCCCCACTTGTCCCGGTACTGCTCGGGCGTGAGCCCCCGCGTGCTCAGGTGACGCTTCAGGGACTTGTAGGGCCGGCCGTCCTCCAGCGAGATGATCGCGTCCGGCGTCACCGTCCTCTTGATCGGGATCGGCGGGACCGGCCGCTCGGGCTCGGGAGCCGGCGGCTGCCCGAGCCGCCCGAGCTGGTCGTAGACGGCCTGGATCAGGGCCGGCAGTTCGGCCACCGGGACACTGTTGTGGGAGACGTAGGCCGCGATGATATCCGCCGCCATCGTAATCGGATCGAGCTCGGTTGCGTACTCGTCACTCATCGAACGTACCGGGGGTTGCAAACCTCGGCTGTCTGTGACCGGGCCACCGGTGTGTCAACTGGATTTCACCAGATAACGGCTAAACGTTGCTCGGGCGATGATCGCGGCGGGTGCGGTTCATTCAGACGAGAGGTGGTGCGGGCGGGCGCTCGCCGGGTCCGCGGGGTCGTGCGCCGATGCGGAGGCCGATGCGGAGGATGGGGGCTGCGCGCGACCGGCCACCAGCGGCCACTCGGCCATGCGGGCGATCGGAATGCGGACTTCGAGCAGCAGGTCGTCGTCGAGGAGCCCCGGGGCGAGGGCGATCTGCGCCTCCGGGAAGGTGGCGAGGATGGCGGCCACCGCCGCGTCGATCTCGGCGTCGCGGTCGGGGCCGAACTCGATCAGCACGTGCTTCAGCAGACGGATCATCGCGCCTCTGTCGCATGCCGGGCGCGCCGCCCGCCAGTGCGGCGCGGGCACGCTCGCGCCCGGCTCGGCGGCCGATCATGAACCGTCCGATCCCGTCTCGGGCGTGCCGCGGGCCGGCACGGGCTTTGCGCGCGCCGCACCCGACCGGGTCAGCGCCCGCGGTCGAGGAGCGGCCAGGCGAGGAGGAGCAGCGCCGAGACCGGGAGCGCCACCGTCGCGGGGGCCAGCATCAGGAGCCCCAGCGCCAGGATGGTCAGCAGAGCGGCGGCGAGGCGCATCTGGGCGGACCTCCCCCTGGCGGCGCGCAGGACCAACGCGCCGGGCGCCCGGGCGCTCCGCCCGGCCGCCCCGGGGCGGGCGGCGTCATCCGACATCCGACGGATTGCTTCGCCATCTCCCATTTCGGCCATGCGGATGTCGGCTTCGCTCAGGCGCCGCGCTCAGGCGCCGCGCAGGCTCGTGATCCGGGATCCGCTTCGATCAAGCGGATCCCGGATCACTCGAGCGTGGGCCGCAGCACCTGCGCCTCGCGCTTGGTGGCGAGGATCAGGCTCGACTCGTCGGGCCGGTACCGGTAGCCGATGCCGAAGCCGAGCGGACGCGGCGGCTGCCGCCGGAACAGCTCGGCCAAGCGCGGCTGGTAGCGGCCGGCGAACAGGCCGATCGGGCCGGTGTAGCGGCCGTAGGGCCGCAGCTCCCACTCGGGCCCGAACATCGCCGCCGGCACGCCGGTATCGTCCTGCAGCAGCGTCGAGGTCTGCCGCAGCAGGAAGCGGCGCACCTCCGAGAAATGGCCGTCGTGCATCAGGTAGGAGGCGCTCTTCACGAGCCCGTCGCCGATCCCGAGCCGCTCGCAGAAGGGCGCGAGCCCGCTCTTGGGGAAGCCGTCATTGTCCAGGTTGGCGCTGAAATAGTAGAGCGTCTGGTCGGGCCCGCCGGGGCGCGCGAAGGTGATGCGGACCCCAGGCGTCCCCGCCCCGGCGGCGGCTCCCGCATTCAGGGTTCCCTGCGGATCGAGGTGCACGAACTCGACGCCGCGGATCGTCTTCCCGGCGCGGGCGAGGAAGACGTAGAGCACCGGCAGCGTCCCGGTCGCGGGGCTCGCCCGCAGGTCGTCGCGCATGCTGAGCGTGCGGAAGAAGCTGAAGTTCAGCACGGTGTGCAGCGAGGTCCTCAGGCTGCGCGTCACCGAAGCGAGGCTGCCGCGCGGCAGCTTCGCCGGGTCGGGCACGCTGCCGACCGGCTCGAGCCCGGCCAGCACGTAGGTCGAGGCGTCCGGGAAGAAGCTGTCCGCGTAGAGGAAGTCCGGCCCGCTGAACAGGTAGTAGACGGTGCCGCGGCGGGCCGTGAGGTTGGCCTGCGACCACGCCCGGATCTTCCCGAGCTGGCGCGTTTCGACCGTCCGGAAGGCGGCCGTGAAGGCGCCCGCGTGCTGCTTCCAGGCCGGGTCGGTTTCCAGCCGGGCGAGCATCGCGCCGGGCGGGGCCGGCATCCCGGCGAGGAAGCGCGCGGTCGCGTCCGGGCTCGGCGCCTCCGCGGCGGCGACGCCGAGGGGCAGGACCAGCAGGCTTGCGAGGAGGATCTGTCTCATTGCGAGAGCGCCTTGCGTGCGTCGCCCTGCGGCTGCGCGGCGGCGAGCCCGAAGAGCAGGAGGCCGGCGAGCATCATCAGCAGGCCCGCGAGGGATTCGAGCGGCCGGACCGCGAGCAGGTGGATCATCATGAACAGGGTCACGCCGAGGAAGATCGCCGGCGTGACCGGGTAGCCCCAGGCCCGGTAGGGCCGCGTCAGGTCGGGCCGCACGATCCGCAGCCGCACCAGCCCGAGCACGGTGAGGAAGGAGCAGAGCAGCAGGCAGACCTGGACGAAGTCGAGGACGGCCTCGAAGCTCCGGGTGAGGAGGAGCAGGCTGGCGATGCCCGCCTGCAGCACGATCGCGGCCCGGGGCACGCCGCCGGCGGAGCGCCGCGCCAGCGGCGCGAGGGGCGCGAAATCCTCCCCCATGGCGACGGTGACCCGCGGCCCGATCCAGGTCATGGCGCCGATGGTCGGGATCAGGCCGGCGCAGATCAGCGCCCCGACGACCCGCCCGCCCTCCTCCCCGAAGATGTGCCGGCCCGCGATCAGCGCGACGTCGATCTGTCCCGCGAGCTCCGCGACCGGCGTCGTGGAGAGGAAGACGGCGTTGAGCGCGACGTAGAGCAGGATCACCGTCCCGGTGCCGAGGAGGAGCGCCCGCGGCAGGCTGCGCTGCGGCTCCCGGATCTCGCCCACGATGTAGGTGGCGGCGTTCCAGCCCGAATAGGCGTACATCACGAAGACGAGGCTGACCGCGAAGGACGCGCTCAGCACCTCGGCGGGATCGAGCTGGCTCGGCGCGAAGCTGATCGGCTGCCCGCCGCCCCGCGCGAAGCCGGCCAGGATGAAGGCCAGGATGAGCGCGAGCTTGAGGAGCGTGAAGCCGACCTGGAAGGCCGTGCTGTGCCGCGCCCCGCGCAGGTGCACCGCCGCGACCGCCCAGACGACGCCGAGGCCGAGGAGGAGCGGCGGGGCCTCGGGCAGGATCGCGCGGGCGTACTGGCCGAAGGCCATGGCCGCGAGCGCGACCGGTGCCGAGAAGCCGACCGTCGCCGACAGCCAGCCCGCCTGGAACCCCAGGGCCGGGCCGTAGCAGCGGGTGAGGAAATTGTACTCCCCGCTCGAGCGCGGGAACATCGCGGCGAGTTCGGCGTAGCAGAACGCCCCGCACAGGGCGACGGCGCCCCCGATCACCCAGAGGAGGAGAAGGCCGAATCCGGACGAGATGTCCTTGACCTGAAAGCCCAGGCTGGTGAACACGCCGACGCCGACCATGTCGGCGACCACGATGCTCGTGGCGGCCAGGGTGGTGATCGTCGCGGCCGGCCGGGATGCTGTGGGAGGCTCAGTCATGACTGGTGTCCACGCCGGCCTCGAAAAAGCCACAGCCGCTATTCTTAAAGGATGAGCAGTTTACAAGCCGTATCCGCGCGCGGTTTTCGAATGAACACGGCCGCGTGCGGAGGAGAAGAGCGGGTCCGGTAAGACATCATTAACCATGTTCCGGCCATCGTCCGGCGGTCGGTGACGCGTCCGGGCGGGGCGGGACGGCGAGCGATGGGCGGGCAGATGGGCAGCGGGACCGGTCGGCGCCTCCCCGGCGAAGCGGGGCCTGAGACCCTCGTCGGGGCCTGGCTCCGGGCGGGCCACCGCGCCACCTCCCTGCGCGGCGCCGTCGCGGTGTGCGGCCCGGTGCCGTGGCCGGACGGGCCGGGCGACGCCGTCCCGTCGCCCGGCGCGGGCCTCCTGCCCTTCCGCCGCCCCACGACCCCGGCGGCCCGCTGGCGGCGCCGGAACCGCCACGTCGCCGCCGCGGCGCTGCTCGCCTTCCTGGGCGAGACGGCGGCCTGCCGGTCCCTCGTCGAGCCGTCGGCCGCGCCCGCCCCGCTCGCCGCCGCGCCCGCGCCCCCTGAGCGCTCCGCGGTCCTGGAGCGCTCCGCGACCCGGGAGCGCGCCGCGGTCGAGTCCCCCTCCGCGCCGGAGGAGCGCCCCGCCCGCGCGGGCGAGGTCGCGACGCCCGCGCCCGCGCGCCGGCCCGGCTTCGCCGGCACGACCGAACTCGTCGCCTTCGCGACGGCTCCGTTCCCGTACGACGGCGCGGTGCCCGAGCGCGGTCCCTTCCTCGACGTGGTCCGGGACGGGGCGCGCGGCCACCGCACCGCCCGCGGCCAGGTGCTGTGGGAGAGCGAGACCTTCAACGACAGCCGGGTGCTGATGCATGTTCCGGCGGGGTTCGACCCGAACCGGCCGGCGGTGCTCGTCCTGTACTATCACGGGCACGGGGCGATCCTGGGCCGCGACGTGCTGCTGCGCCAGCGCCTGCCCGCGCAGGTGACGGGCGCGGGCGTCAACGCGGTCCTGCTGGCCCCGCAATTCGCGGTCGATGCCCGCGATTCGAGCGCGGGACGGTTCTGGGAGCCGGGAGGTTTCGGCCGCTTCCTCGACGAGGCCGCCTCGCGGCTGGCGGAGCGGACGGGCGCCCCGCGCGGGCTCTTCGCCACGATGCCGGTCGTGCTCGTCGCCTATAGCGGCGGCTTCGCCCCGGCGGCCTGGAGCCTCAGGGACGCGGCCGGCGCGCGCCGCGTGCGCGGCGTCGTCCTCCTCGACGCCCTCTACGGCGAGGCCGACACTTACGCGGCCTTCGCGGCGCGCGGCGGCGGCCGTTTCCTGGTCAGCGCCTACACGCGGTTCACGGAGGCGCGCAACGCCGAGCTGGAGCGCGGCCTCGCCCGGCGCGGGGTGAGTGTCGGCCGGCAACTCCCCGAGACCCTCGCGGGCGGGGCGACCTTCCTTCCCGCCGGCCCCGACGTGACCCACGCCGATTTCGTCACGCAGGCCTGGGCCGAGGACCCGGTCGCCGACATCCTGCGCCGCCTGCCCCTCGACCGGCCGAGCGACGCCTCCCTCGCGGCCCTCGGGCGCTGAGGCAGGGGCCTCCCCGCAGCAGGTTGTATTCTCCGTCTTACGCACGCAGGGCGCGTGGCTCGCCGCGCGCCCGCGCGCTATGCTGGGCCGGAGGGACGGACAGAGGCCGGACGTGCGGGTTCTGAGACGGATGGCGCGGCGTTTGGTCGGGCGGGCGGGAGGTCCGCGGGCCGCGCAGGCGGACGAGGCCGAGGCGATCCGGCGCTCGGGCCTCCTCGACGTCAATTACTACCTGATGGAGGGACAGGACGTCCTGGCGGCCGGCCTCGACCCGGTGGTTCATTTCTGCGAATTCGGCTGGCGGGAGGGCCGCCGCCCCAACCTCTGCTTCGACCCGGCCTGATACCGGGCGCGCTACCTCGCGCGGGCGCCGCGGGCGGGTTCCCTCGCCAATCCCCTCGCCCATTACCTCGCCGGGGGCGAGGCGGCGGGCTGCCGGCCGATCGCGTATTTCGACCCGGCCTGGTACCGGCGGACCTACGGCGTCCCGGCCGGCACGACCGCCCTCGCCCATTACCTCGCGCATCGCCGCTCCCAGCGCGTCGCGCCGAACCCGCATTTCGACCTCGCCTACTACCTCGCGCGGCACGGGCGGGAGATCGGCCCGAACCGCGATCCCTTCGCGCATCTCCTGCGCTGCGGGGCGACCCGCGACCTCGACCCGTCGCCGCAATTCGACTCCGCCGCCTACCGGCGGGCCGCCATGCCGGCGGCCGCGACCGGCCCCGCGGACCTCACCGCGCACGAACTCCGCGTTCCCCTGGTGCACTTCCTCGACGCCTCGGCCCACCCCTGACGGGCGCGGGCCCCGTCAGGCGAGCCGGTCGAGGCGCAGGCGCTGGCGGTCGTCGGTCAGGGCGCGGCGGGCCAGGAGGGCGGTCGCGAGGGCCGCGAGGCCGCTCGCGCCGGCGAGCAGGAACAGCAGCAGGATCTGGTACTTCACCGCCTCGACCGGGTCCATGCCGGCCAGGATCTGCCCGGTCATGATCCCGGGCAGCGTGATGATGCCGGCGGCCGACATCTGGTTGATGACCGGCAGGAGCCCGCGGCGGACGGCCGTGCGGACGGGGCCCGCGACGGCCTCGGCGAAGGGCACGCCGAGCCCGAGCTGGGCCTCGATCGCCGCCCGCTCCCGCCGGACCCCGCCGAGCAGGCTGTCGAGCGTGAGGCTGGCGGCGTTCAGCACCGAGCCGAGCACGATGCCGGCGAGCGGGATCGCGTAGCGGGGATCGTACCAGGGCGTCGGGCGGATCGCCGTCGCGAGGGCGAGGCCGCAGGTCGCCGCCGTGGCGAGGAGCACGCCGCCGAGGCCGATGCCCTCGGTGACGAGGCCGCGGAAGCGCTGCTCGGGCCGCGCCGCCACCTCGCGCGCCGCCACGAGGCTCATCGCCAGCACCAGCACGAGGGTCGCGCGCGGGTCGTCGAGGGCGAAGACGAGGCGCAGCAGGTAGCCGACGCCGATCAGCTGGACGACCATCCGGGCCGCCGCCAGGGCGATCTGGCGGTGGAGGTCCAGGCGCAGGGCGAGCGAGAGGCCCGCATCCAGCACCACCAGGGCGGCCGCGAGGGCGAGGTCGGCGGCGCCGAGGCTGATCGGCGTCACGCCACCGCCTCGAGCCGCCGGCCCGCCATCCGCAGGCGCCGCGCGGCGAGCCGTCCGCTCTGCGCCGAGTCGTGCGAGACCATCAGGACGATCGTCCCCGCTGCCGCCCGCTCGCGCAGCACGGCCTCGACGGACGCGGTCGCGACCGGATCGAGGGGGCCGGTCGGCTCGTCGAGCAGCAGGGCCGGCGGGGTCAGGACCAGGGCGCGGATCAGCGCGAGGCGCTGGCGCTCGCCCGTCGAGAGGGTGGCGACCGGGCCGTCGAGGCAGCCGGCCGGAAGGCCGAGCCGCGCGGCGAGGGAGGCGGCCGCGCCGCGCCGCCCGGGCGCGAAATGCGCGGCCCCGGTCTCGCCCCACCAGCCGGATTCGGCCGCCACGTAGGGAACGAGCCGGCGCCATTCCGGGGCCGGCATCGCCGCGCGGCAGCGCCCGTCGAGCCGCACGCGCCCGCAATTCACGTCGAGATCGGCGATCATGCGCAGGAACAGGCTCTTGCCGGCACCCGAGGGGCCCGCGATGGTCACGATCTCCCCGGGCGCGACGGACAGGTCGAACGGGCCGGCGAGCGGGCTGCGCAGCGCCTCCACCTGCAGGCCGCGCGGGCCCTCGCGCTCCCTGCCCGGCCCGGGCGCCGGGGCGTCCGTCCGCCCCCGTGCTGCGATGCTCAATCCCGGCCTCCTCCGCCCGCCGCGCCGGCCCCGTTTAGCGCGGCGCGGGCGCCGTGCCAGCGCCGGACGTCACGGCCACCGCCGCGGCGGGCCGCCGGCCGCCCACGCGCCGGCCGGCCTCCTCATCCCCCACAGCTACGATTCGTCGCGCGTTGCCGCTCTGTTCCCGTGCGTTGATGCAGCGCCGCGGCCACGGCGCGGCAGCGACGCGAAGGGGTGTGGATGAGCGGGAACGGCGTGATCGGGGCCGCGGAGCGGGAATCGGTGCTGGAGCGGCAGCGGACCCTGAAGATGGCGAGGTCGGCCCACGCCTACGTGCGGGGCAACACCCTGAAATTCTACGAGTGGCTGGGTACCCTCGCGCGCGGCACCCTGCCCGAGGGGCCGCCGGTCTGGATCTGCGGCGACTGCCACCTGGGCAATCTCGGTCCGCTGGCCGATGCGGAGGGCCGGGTCGAGATCCAGATCCGCGACCTCGACCAGACGGTCATCGGCAACCCGACCCACGATCTCGTGCGGCTCGGCCTGTCCCTCGCCAGCGCCGCCCGCGGCTCGAACCTGCCGGGCGTCGTCACGGCGCGGATGCTCGACGAGATGGTCCGCGGCTACGCGCTCGGCCTCGCCGGCCCCGCGGCGCGGGAGGGCGCGCAGGAGGCCGCCCAGGAGGCCGCGCAGGAGCCCGAGGTGGTCAGGGTGGTCCGCCGCCGCGCCCTCGGGCGGCGCTGGAAGCACCTCGCCCGCGAGCGGCTGAAGGATGTCGAGCCGGCGATCCCCCTCGGCCGCAAGTTCTGGGCCCTGGAGCCGACCGAGCGCGAGGCCATCGAGGCGCTCTTCCGCAGCGAGGGCGTGCGCGACCTCGTCCTGGCGCTCAACCGGCGCAGCCCGCAAGCGGAGGTGCGCCTGATCGACGCCGCCTACTGGATGAAGGGCTGCAGCTCGCTCGGCTTCCTGCGCTACGCGGCGCTGGTGCGCATCGCCGAGCCCGAGGGGCGCAGCCTCGCCCTGGTCGACCTGAAGGAGGCCGTGCGGGCCGCCGCGCCGCCGGCGCCCGGCGTTCGGATGCCCGAGGATCCCGCCGAGCGGGTCGTGGCGGGCGCGCGGGCCCTGTCGCCGGCCCTCGGCGAGCGCATGCTGCCGGCCCGGCTCCTCGGCCGCCCGGTCGTGCTGCGCGAACTTCTGCCCCAGGATCTCAAGCTCGACGTGGACCAGTTCAGCCGCGAGGAGGCCGTCGCGGCGGCCCATTACCTCGCCCGCGTGGTCGGCCGGGCGCATGGCGGGCAGATGCCCGAGGCCGACCGCGCGGCGTGGCGGGAGGAGGTGCTGCGCGACCGGCGCCAGGCCGATGGCGCGCCGTCCTGGCTGTGGTCGAGCGTCGTCGAGCTCGCGGGGCGCCACGAGGTCGGCTACCTGGAGCATTGCCGGCGCTATGCCGAGGCCGCCTGACCGCGGCGCCCCGCATCGGCCGGCCCTCGGCGGCCCGTCCCGAGGGGCTCCATATCCGGGGCGAGGGCCCGGCAGGCGGCCGCGAAGCCGCCCGCGCTGACGACCCGGATCTCGGCCGCGCGGGCGGCCCCGCCCGCCAGGATCGCGGCCCCGCCCGCCAGGAGCGCGGCCGAGCGCGCGAGGGCGCGGCACAGGAGGGTGCGACGGATCACGGGCCTTCTCCTTCGAGGCGGGAGGACGTCGCGGGAGCGAGGCGCCCGAACCGCGCGCCCGTCGAGCCGAGCCGTCCTGCGGCCCCTCCGTCAGGCCTGGAACTCGGGATCCACCGGGATCTGCATCGCGGTGACGAGGGCGTTGGTCTCGGACGCCATGCCGATCACGGCGAGCAACTCGCCGTGCTGCGCCTCGCTCATGCCCTTGGCGCGCGCCGCGGCGGTGTGCGAGTGGATGCAGTAGCTGCAGCCGTTCGCGGTCGACACCGCGATGTAGATCAGCTCCTTGGTCAGCGGGTCGAGGGCGCCGTCCGCCGCCATCACCTGCTTGAGGCTCCTCCAGATGCGCTCCAGCACCGCGGGCTGGTTGGCCAGGCCGCGCCAGAAGTTGTTGATGAAGGGAGAGCCGCGCGTCGCCCGGATGTCGTCGAACACCGCCTTGACGCGCGGATCGGCCTCGGCCTCGCCGTCGCTCCACAATCTCACGGTCGCCATGCCCTCGCGCTCCTCGCTGGTCGGGGTTCGGGCTCAACGCTGCCGGAACAGGGGGAGCGCGTCCACCGAGGCGTCGGGCGCGCTCCCGGCGCCCGGCGCCTGCCCCAACTCCTGCGCCTGCCCCAACTCCGGTGCCTGGGCGCGCAGCCAGCGCGCGAGGGCCGCCACGACGTGGTCCTGCTCGGCCGGTGTGAGCGGGCGGCCGGGCGGGATGCGGTGCCACTTCGCCAGGCAGCCCCGGCAGCAGGTTGCCGTGGCGTGCTGGGCGACGAAGACGGGGTGGCCCCGGAACGGCGTCTGCTTGCCGTCCCGGTCCGGTCGGGCCGGCGCGAGGCGCCGCGCCACGAAGTCCCGCGCATGGGCGGTCATCCCGGCCCACCCGATCCGGCGAAGGACGTCCCGCTCGGCCGCTCCCAGGCCGAAGCGCCGCCGGAAGGCCGAGTGCGGGAGCCGGTCGAACACCTCGTCGAGCGACCGCATCGCTGAGCCCTCCCCACTTCCTCGCAATCGGATGCCCGCCCGGGAGCGGCGGCGCAAGCCGGAGGCGGCGCCGGCCCGGCCTTATCTCTCCCGGTTCTCTCTTGCTTCGAACAGCCTTTCCCGACGTATAATGGCCCAGGAGGGCGGGCCATGACCAGACATACTCAGATCACGCGTGCCAATCGTTGCCGCGATACGACACGCGAGAGGCTGTGGCGCAACCTGATGGTGCGTGAGGTAGACCTTCGATGCTTGGCGCGGTCGATGGAAGCGCTGTCGAGATCCTATGCATTGCTGAATCAGCCGCTCTCTTCCGCCTGGGCCGGTGCGCCGAGGCCGCGCCTGCCGCGCCCGTGAGGGTGGCCACCGGGGCCGCGCCGGGCGGCCCCGGTGGCCATCAGGCCGTCCCGAGCAGGTCGAGGATCCGGCGGCGGGCCTCGACCAGGGCGGGATCATCGCGGTGGCGCGGGCAGGGATGGTCGTGGGCGAGATCCGCCCGGATGCGTGCCGGCCGGTCCGAGAACACCAGAACGCGACCGGCGAGCATCGGCGCCTCCTCGACGTCGTGGGTGACCAGGAGGGCGGCGAAGCCCTTCTCCTGCCAGAGCCGCAGCAATTCGGCCTGCATGGTCAGGCGGGTCAGCGAGTCGAGTTTGCCCAGGGGCTCGTCAAGGAGCAGCAGCGGCGGCTCGTTCACGAGGGCGCGGGCGAGCGCCACGCGCTGGGCCATGCCGCCCGAGAGCTGATGCGGGAAGGCGTCCGCGAAGGGCGACAGCCCGACCAGCGCCAGGGCGGCGGCGGCGCGGTCGCGGGCCAGGACGCCGCTTGCCTCCGGCCCGACCGCCACGTTCCCGGCGACGCTGCGCCAGGGATAGAGGGCTGGGTCCTGGAACACCACGCCCCGCGACGGGTGAGGCCCCTCCAGGGGGGCGCCGTTCACCGCCCGGGTCGCCTCGGGGACGTGGAGCGCGCGCGACCGCTCGGTCCGCGCGTCAAGGTCGCGGCGCCGCCGCGTTGCGGGCCGACACCGTATCGGTTGCGTATCGACACTCGCGGGAACTTTCCGTTGCCCGGCTCGCGCCCTCGGCGCAGCTCGATCGACTGCCTGTAAATTTTTTATCAGCGGGAAATAGTCAGCGTCAACGAGACGAATATATTCTTGTAACGAGAGATCTTGGTAATTTCATCCTCGCGGCGCGGGCCGGGGAGGAGGCCGACCCGCGCGCCGGCCTCAATGGGCCATCAGGACCGGGATCTCCGCCCGCGCCACCACGTGCCTTGTCACGCCGCCGAGCAGGAGCTGGCGCACGCGGCTATGCGTGAAGGCCCCCATCGCGAGCAGGGTCGCGCCGCGCCGCGCGGCCTCCGCCAGGATCCCCTCCCCCTCGGTCTCGCCGGGCGCGAGGCGCACCCGGGCCGAGTCGGCCTGGATGCCGTGCCAGTGCAGATAGGCGCCGAGGTCGGCGAGCCGGGTCTCGCCGCTGCGGGCCGTCTCGGCCTCGATCACCGTGACGCGGTCCGCCTCGTGCAGGAGGGCGATCGACTGCGCGACGAGGTGCGTCGCCTCCAGGCTGCCGTTCCAGGCGATCACCACGTGGCGCAGCAGGTCGTCCGGCACGGCCTCGCCGACCATCAGGACCGGCCGCCCGACCGCGAACAGGGCCGTGTCGAAGGCGGCCTCGGTGAAGGGCGTCCCGGCCCGCGGCCGCCCCACCACGACGAGGTCGTGGATGCGCCCGAGCATGGTCAGGGCGTGGTCCGCGTCGCCCTCGACCTCCGTCCAGCGCAGGAAGGTGGCGTCGAGGCGCTCGGGCGCGTCGGCGAGCGGGATCCCCTCCCGGCCGCACCAGGCGGCGACGCGCTCGCGCGCCTGCGCGGCGGCGAGGCGCTGCCCCTCCTTGATCGCCGAGACGGTCAGGGAGGAGGCGGGCAGCCCGGCGAGCGGGGCCAGGACCTGCTCCACCGTCGGGGCGAGATAGGCCACGGTGACGTGGGCGCGAAGCCGCCGCGCGAGCCGCCCCGCGGCGTCGAGCGCGGGCGATGGGTCGAGGTCGGCCGCGAGCGGCACCAGAATGCAGCGCATCACCATGGTTCGTCTCCTCCGATCCCCGGAGGATGCGCCCGTCCGCCGCCGCTGCCTTGCGCCGGATCAATCTCCGCGTGTGGACGCGCCGCTTTCAGCCGCGCGCCGCCGCGTCCGCGGCGAGGCGGAAGCGGCGCAGGGCGAGCACCAGGAAGAGGCCGCCCATCAGCGCGATCAGCACGAGCCGCGGCCAGACCACGCCGAACCCCGCCCCGCGGTAGAGGATCGCCTGCGCGAAGGCGACGTAGTGCACCGTCGGCGAGGCCTGCAGGATCCGGGCGAGCCAGGCCGGCATGCTCTCCAGCGGCGTGTTGCTGCCCGACAGCATGGCGAGCGGCAGGTAGACGAGGAGGTAGAGCAGGCCGAGCTGCGGCATCGAGCGGGCGAGCGTGCCGAGGAACAGGCCCACCGCCGTCGCGAAGAACAGGTAGACCGCGGTGCCGGTTAGGAAGAGCGGCACGGAGCCGGCGATGGGCACGTGCAGCAGCCGGCGCACCACGATCTCGACCGAGGCCGCCACCGCCACGAGGATGACCGCGCCGTTGGCCCAGACCTTCGCCATCGCGATCTCGAAGGGCCGCACGGGCATCACCAGCAGGTGGTCGAGGGTGCCGTGCTCGCGCTCGCGCACGATCGCCGCGCCCGCCAGGATGATGGCCAGCATGGTGACGTTGTTGATGATGCCCATCACGCTGGTGAACCAGGGCGTCTCGGTGTTGGGATTGTAGGCGACCCGCGACGCGAGGGTGACCGGCGCGGGCCCGGCCCGCCCGGCCCGGGCGAGGAAGCCCGAGATCTCCTCGAGGATGATCTGCTGCGCGTAGGAGGCGCCGAGCCCGGCCTGCACCATGGCGGTGGCGTCGATGTCGAGCTGGAGGGCGGCGGGGCGCCGGTCGAGGAGGTCGCGCTCGAAATTCGGCGGGATGTCGAGGACCAGGGTGTAGCGCCCGGCATTCATCGCCGGGACGATGTCGCGCTCCGCCAGCGGCTGCGGCCGGCGGAAGACCGGCGGCAGGAAGGCGCCGGCGATGCGGCGCGAGAGGGCGGAGCGGTCCTCGTCGACGATCCCCACCGAGGCGTTGCGGACCTCCTGCGAGCTGCTCTGCGCCTGCATCAGGATCGCGAGCGAGAAGCTGTAGATCACGAGGCCGAGCATCACGGTGTCGCGCAGGACGCTGCGCAGCTCCTTGGTGCCGAGCCAGAAGATGGTGAGGGCGGAGCGCATCGGGCCCATGCCTCAGCGCTCCTGCCGGGGCAGCATCAGGAGCGCGAGCCCGGTCAGCGCCGGCACGAACAGCGCGAGGGCGACGAGGTTCGGGGCGAGGTCCGCCAGGCCGAGACCCTTGGTGAAGGTGCCGACGCTCAGCGGCAGGTAGTAGGTCATCGGGAAGAGGCCGCCGATCACCCGCGCCCCGCCCGCCAGGGAGGAGACCGGGACCAGCATGCCGGCGAACATCGTCGCCGGCACCACGGTCAGGATCGCGGTGCCGAACAGGGCCGCGATCTGCGTGCGCGCGAAGGTCGAGACCAGCATCCCGTACGCGGTCGTCGCCGTCACGTAGAGCAGGGTCCCGGCCGCCAGCGTCGCGAGGCTGCCCTTGAGCGGCACGCGGAACACGAGTTCCGCCATGGCGAGCATCAGCCCGAAATTCAGCATGGCCAGCGCCACGTAGGGCAGCTGCTTGCCGACCAGGAATTCGAGGCGCGTCACCGGCGTGACGAACAGGTTGGTAATCGAGCCGAGCTCCCGCTCCCGCACCACGGCGAGCGCCATCAGGATCGCCGGGATCAGGGCGAGCTGGAGCGCGATCTGGGCCGGCACCATCGCGTAGACGCTATTGAAGCTCTGGTTGTACTTGAAGCGCAGCGCGACCTCGGCCGGGGGGCCGGGGCGCGGGGGCACCCGCAGCAGCCTGTCCTCCAGCGCGCTCTCGTTCAGCGCCGAGAGGTAGCCCCGGATCGTCTGGGCGACGAAGGGCCGCGCGCCGTCGATCCAGGCGCCGACCTCGGTCGGGCGGCCATGGGCGAGGTCGCGGCCGAAATGCGGGGGGATCTCCAGCGCCGCCGCGATCTCGCCGCTGGCGAGCCGGCGCGCGAGTTCGGCGTCGTCGGCGAGCGGCGCCCGCTCCTCGAAGTACGGCGACCCGCGCAGGGCCGACAGGTAGGCGCGGCTGGCGTGGCTGTGGTCGCGGTCGAGCACCGCGAAGGTGAGGCTGTTCACGTCGGTCGAGATGCCGAAGCCGAAGACCAGCATCAGGAAGCTCGTGCCCAGGATCGCGAAGCCGAGGCGGACGCGGTCGCGCAGGAGTTCGAGCGTCTCGCGGATCGCGCAGGCCCGCAGGCGGCGCAGGCTGAAGGCCCGCGCCGGCCCGGCCCGGGGCGCCTCCCGGGGGGCGATCCAGGCGGGCGGGCCCGCGGCGGCGCCGCGCTCGGCGGCGGCCTCCTCCAGGCAGGCGATGAAGGCCTCCTCCAGGCTCGCCGCGCCCCGCGCCCGGATCAGGCCCGCGGGCGTGTCGGTCGCCAGCACCCGGCCGGCATCCATCAGGGCGATGCGGTCGCAGCGCTCCGCCTCGTTCATGAAATGGGTCGAGACGAAGATCGTGACGCCGCGGCGGCGCGCGAGGTCGGTGAGGAGGTCCCAGAACTGGTCGCGGGCGATCGGGTCGACGCCGGAGGTCGGCTCGTCGAGGATCAGCAGGTCCGGCGCGTGCACGATGGCGACCGCCAGGGACAGCCGCTGGCGCAGGCCGAGGGGCAGGTCCTCGGCCGCGTGGTCGGCATGGTCGGCGAGGCCGCATTCCGCGATCAGCTCGGCGACCCGGGCCCGCGCGGCCGCGGCCGGCAGGCCGAACAGGCGCGCGTGCAGGTCGAGGTTCTGCCGGACGGTGAGTTCGGCGTAGAGCGAGAAGGCCTGCGACATGTAGCCGACCCGCTTGCGGGTCGCGAGGTCGCCCGGATCGAGCGGCCGGCCGAACAGCAGCGCCTCGCCCTCGCTCGGCGGCAGCAGCCCGGTCAGCATCTTCATGGTCGTGGTCTTGCCGCAGCCGTTCGAGCCGAGGAAGCCGAAGATCTCCCCGCGCCCGATGCTGAAGTTCACCCGGTCGACCGCCGTGAAGGCGCCGAAGCGGCAGGTCAGGCCCCGCGCCGTGATGATCGGCTCGCCCGCACCCTGCGGCCGCGGCGGCGCGGGGGCGCGGGGCGCGGGCGGCGCCCCGTCCGAGATCAGCGCCACGAAGGCCGCCTCGATGTCGTGCGTGCCGGTCGCCCGCTTCAGCGCGGCGGCCGAGCCCGTGGCGACGATCCGGCCCGCATTCATCGCCACGAGCCAGTCGAACCGCTCCGCCTCCTGCATGTAGGCGGTCGCCACCAGCACCGAGAGGCCGGGGCGGCTCTCGCGGATCCGGTCGATCAGGATCCAGAACTGGCGGCGGGAGAGCGGGTCGACGCCGGTCGTGGGCTCGTCGAGGATCAGCAGGTCGGGCTCGTGGATCAGCGCGCAGCACAGCCCGAGCTTCTGCTTCATCCCGCCCGACAGCTTGCCGGCCGGGCGGTCCGCGAAGGGCGCGAGCCCGGTCGCGGCGAGGAGCGCGCCGATGCGCGCCTCCCGCTCCGGCCCGGCCTGCCCGAACAGGCGCGCGAAGGTCAGGATGTTCTCGCGGATGCTGAGGTCCGGATAGAGGTTCCGCCCGAGCCCCTGGGGCATGTAGGCGACGCGCGGGCAGATCGCCGCCCGGTGGGCGGGATCGGCGATGTCGCCGCCGAGCACGCGGGCCCGGCCCTGCTGGATCCGCCGCGCCCCGGCCAGGATCGCGAGCAGCGAGGACTTGCCGACGCCGTCCGGGCCGATCAGCCCGACGACGCACCCCGCCGGGAGCGACAGCGTGACCGCGTCGAGGGCGCGGCGCTTGCCGTAGCGATGCGAGAGCCCCTCGACGCGGGCGACGGGGCCGGCATCCGGTGCGGCCCGCGTCATCGGGCGCTCGCCAGCGGCAGGCTCGGCGGCGCGCTCGGGGCGAGGCGCGCCGGCCAGGCGGCGGCGGCGTCGGTGCGCACGTAGCCGATCCCGGGCAGCCCCGCCCGCACCAGGGCCTCGCGGCCCTTCAGGCGCTCCGGATCGACGCGCAGGCGGATGCGGAACATCAGCTTGTCGCGCTCGTCGCGGGTCTCGACGGTCTTGGGCGTGAACTGCGCGCGGCTCGCCACGAACACCACCTTGGCCGGGATGACGTGGTCCGGATAGGCGTCGAGGACGATGCGTCCCTCGGCCCCGAGCGTCACCCGCCCGGCCTCGGCGGTCGGCAGGTACAGGTCCATGTAGACGTAGCCGGCATCCAGCATGGTGAGGACCTTGCCGCCCGCGGCGAGCACCTCGCCGACATTGGCGATCCGGTACTGGATCGGCCCGTCGCGGGGGGCGGTCAGGGAATTGTCCGCGATGTTGACCCGGTAGAAGTCGACGCTGTGGCGGGCGGCATCGAGGGCGTGGCGGGTCGCCCCGACCCGGGCCGCGGCGGCGTCGCGCGCCGCGACGGCGCCCGCGGCCGCTTCCCGGGCGGCCGCCAGGGCGTGCTCGGCCGCGCCGATCCGGGCGCGGGCCGCGGCCTCCGCCGCGAGGGCAACGTCCACGACCTGCTGGCGGGTATCGAGGGTCTCGTGGGTGGCGAAGCCCTTGCCCACGAGGGTGCTGGTGCGCGCCAGTTCCTGCTTGGCGAGCCGCAGCCGGCTCTGCTCCTGCTGCAGGTTGGCATTCGCCTCGTCGAGGGCGCGCTGGGCCCTGGCGACCGTCGCCTCGCTGCTGCGGATGGCGGTCTCCTGCTGGGCGAGGGTCCTGTCGGCCTCCTCGACCGCCTGGGCGGCCTGGCCGGCCATCGCCTCGGCCTGGCCCATCTGCGCCTGCAGGTCCCGCGTGTCCATGACGGCCACGACCTGACCGGCCCGGACGAGGTCGCCCTCGTCGGCGAGGACCTGGGCGAGGCGCCCGGCGAACTTCGTGCTGATGTCGATCTCGTCGGCTTCGAGGCGGCCGTTCCCCTGCGCGAAACCCGCGGGAAGCCAGGGCTGGTGGGCGCGCCACCACGCGTAGCCCCCGCCGCCCGCCCCGAGCAGGAGCGCGGCGAGGACGGCGAAGCGCAGGGCTCGCCGGGCGGCGGGGATGCGCGGGACGGGGCGGGGCGCGGCCGCGGGCGGCGGCGGCACGGGCACGAGGGATCGGGCGGCGGATGCCGGCCCGTCCGGCCGCACCGAGACCTCGGGCGACGCCTCGGCAGGGGGGGAGGTGGTCACGATCGCTCCTCTCGCGGTGGTCCGGGGAAGCGGTGCCTCCGGCAGGGTCGAGGATCGGGCCGGCGCGGCGCCCGAGCCGGTTCGGGCGGCGCGGCCGCCGAGTCCCGACCCCTCGCGCGGATGGCCCGACCGAGCGCCGGATCACCATGCCCGCAGGATAGGGACCGCTGCGGCGCACGGGATTGATCTGGATCAGGGGGCGTGCCCCCCGCGCGCGGCAACGTCCGGCTGGACGCGCCCGCTTGCGCTGGATCAATGCCCGCGCGAGCGGGCGCGCCATGGTCGCTGCTTCGAGGTGCGGGATTGCTCGAATGCGCAGGTTCACGGTCGATTTTCGCAAGGTCGTCTCGGACGACACCGGGCACGAGCGCTGCGTCCTGCAATGGACCTGCGTCGTCCGCGGCTTCTCGGAGGCCCAGGCCATCCGGGAGGCCAAGCTGATGCTGTGCCACAGCCTGGGCGTGGCGGATTGGCGGGTCCGGGCCGACAGCTGTCAGGCGCGCGAGATCGCCGACAAGGTGGCGTGATCCGCAATCCGACGGATTGCGTCGCGATGCGGATGTCGGCATCTCACGCGCCGCGCGGGCTGGTCATACGACATCCGACGGATTGCTTCGCCATCTCCCATTTCGGCCATGCGGATGTCGGCTTCGCTCACGCGCCGCGCGGGCTTGGGATCCGCTGTCCGGACGATCACCGGACAGCGGATGAGACGGGTTCAGGCCGGATCCGCCGCGCCGGGAGCGGCCGCGCGCCGCAGGATCCAGTCGAGGATCCCGGGCCAGAGCCGCGCATGGGCCGCGGGCCCGACCAGGGGCCCGAGATGCTGCAGCATCGGGCCGGGCTCGCCCTCGTAGGTCAGCAGCTCGGCGGGCGGGCCGGCGACCGCGGCGAGGCCGCGGCGCAGGGACTCGGGCGGGACGATGAGGCCGGAGGGATTGAGCACGGCCAGGATCGGCGCCCTCACTCCGGCGAGCCCGACCCTGTGCGCGCCGACCCGCAGCGTGCCGGCCAGGAACCGGTCCTCCCGGTACAGCTGGGCCAGCACGTCCTCGAAGAACGGCCCGGGCAGCGCGAACTCGTCGAGGGCCCAGCGGGCCACGCGGGCATGCACCGCGAGCGCGAGCGGATCGCCGAGGCAGGCGGCGAGATCGAGGGCCGGCTGGAGGCGGAACACCTCCGGTGCGGCCTGCAGGCTGAGCGCGGTGATGACCGATCCGGGCACCGGGTCGCCGAGGGTCGCGCGCAACCCGGCCAGGTCGGGGATCTCGCGCGCGGCCCGGGCGAGCGGCCCGCCGGCCTCCCCGAAGGCGAGCGGCGCGTCGAGGAGGACGAGTCCGGCCACCGCGCCAGGGTGACGCGCCGCGCAGATCGCCGCGAGGGTGCCGCCCAGCGAGTGGCCGGCGAGGATGGGCGCGGCCCCGCCCGTCTCGGCCGCGATCGCGGCCAGCGCCTCGCTCGGGATGCGGTCGGCGTAGTCGGCGAGGCCCCAGCGATCCTCCGGCGCGGCCGGATCGCGCCACGCGACGAGGTAGACGCGCAGGCCGCGCGCGAGGCAGCGCCGCACCACGCTCACCGGCGGCATCAGGTCCCAGATGTAGGGCCGCTTGAAGGGCGCGGGACAGATCAGCAGGACGGGCCCGTCTTCCCGCTCGCGCGCGTGGTAGGCCCGCAGCTGCGCGCCGGGCAGGTCCGCGACGCTCCGCCAGGGCGTTTCCTGCGGCCCGTAGCCGAGCGCGTCGGCCATCCGCCCAGTCTGGCGGCGCATCTCGTCCAGCCACGCCGTCACGCGCGCCCGAGGCTCCCGCGCGGCGCGCCGAGGGGATCCTGGCGCCGCGGGCCGCGCATCGGGGACAACGGCGGCGCCGGCGCGGAGTTGCGCCCCCGCCGGGCGCGCCGCAACCGGGCTTTCGCCGCCGTCGCCCGCGGCACGGCGCGCTCCCGTCAGGCCGCGTCCATCACGGCCTCGCCGGACAGCCCCTCCGCCTGCAAGTGCCACATCTGCGCGAACAGGCCGCCCGCCTGGCGCAGGTCCCGCACCGTCCCGTCCTCGACGATGCGGCCCTCGTTGACCACCAGGATCCGGTCGAAGGCGGTCAGCGTCGACAGGCGGTGGGCCACCGCGATCACCGTGTGGTCGCGCATCAGCCGCACGAGCGCGGCCTGGATCGCCATCTCGGTCTCGGTGTCGAGGGCCGAGGTGGCCTCGTCGAGGAGCAGGATCGGGGCGCGCTTGAGCAGGGCGCGGGCGATGCCGATGCGCTGGCGCTGCCCGCCGGAGAGGCGCGCGCCCCGCTCGCCCACGATCGTGTCGTAGCCCTCGGGCAGGCGGCGCACGAAGCCGTCGCAGGACGCCGCCCGGGCCGCCGCGCACACCGCCTCGGCGCTCGCCTCCGGCCGCGCGAAGCGGATGTTGTCCATCACCGAGCGGTGCAAGAGCCCGATCTCCTGCGGGACGACCGCGAGCGCCGCGCGCAGCGAATCCTGGCTCACCCCCGCGATCGGCTGGCCGTCGATGCGGATCTCGCCCTCGTCCACGTCGTGGAGCCGCTGGAGCAGCTGCACGAGGGTCGACTTGCCCGCCCCCGAGGGCCCGACGATGCCGACCTTCTGGCCCGCCGGGATGGTGAGGCTGACCTCCCGCAGCGCGGGCCGGCCCGGCCCGTACGCGAAGGTGACGTTCGCGAGCGTGATCGCCCCGCCGCGCGACCGCAGGGCGGGCGCGGCGGGCGCGTCCCGCACGGTGCAGGGCTTGGCGATCACCGCGAGCGTCTCCTCGATGAAGCCGAAATGCTGGGCGAGGTCGACCAGCGAGAGCGCCATGTCCTTCGAGGAGTGCAGGATCCGCAGGGTCAGGCTCGCCACCAGCACGACGCTGCCCGCGCTCGCGCCGCCGCGGCTCCACAGGACGAGGGTCCAGGACAGGATGCCGGCCGCCAGGACCCAGAGCGCGACGTCGTGGATGAGGCGCGCCTTCTCCAGGTAGAGCCAGCTGCGGCGCTGGGCCGCCGCCTCGCGCCGGAAGCCGGCCTCCAGCCGCGCCCGCTCGCGGCTCCGGGCCGAGAAGGCCTTCACGGTCCACATCTGCGTGATGGTGTCGACGAGGTCGCCGGCGATCGTCGCCGCCTCGCCCGAATAGGCGCGGTGGAGCGGCCGGCCCCGGGCGCCGAACCAGATCAGCCCGCCCGTGACGACCAGGATCAGGGCGACGAGCGCCAGGGTGAGGAATCCGTCGAGGCTCGCGAACACGACGACGGCGCCCGCCACGTCGACGACCGGCGGGACGATGCGCCAGACCAGGGTGTTGACGAGGGCGCCGACATTGCCGGCCGTCGCGGTGATGCGCTGGCCGAGCGACCCGGCGAGGTTCTCGGCGAAGTAGCGCATCGCCTGGCCACCGAGGTGGTCGAACAGCTCGGCGCGCAGGTCGACCCCGACGCCCACCGTGGTGCGGCAGGTCAGCCAGCCGGTCAGGCGGGCGAGCGCCGCCTCCAGGGCGATCAGCACCAGGAACAGGGCGAGCGCCGCGAGGGCGGCCCGCCCGAGTTCCGGCGGTCCGGCGAGGGCGTCGACCAGGAGCTTCAGCCCGACCTGCTGCCCGACCCCGCAGGACGCGCAGGCGACGACGAGCAGGAACAGCAGGCCGAAATGCCAGCGCCACGCGCGCAGGTGGCGCAGGATGAAGCGCCCGCCGCTCTGCAGATGCGCCGGCCCGGCCCCCTCCTCCGCAATCCCCGCCGCTCCCGCTTCAGGCCGCATCGGTCTCCTCCTGCGCGGAGCCGGCGAAGCGGGCCCGCTGCTCGCGGATCTCGCGGGCGAGCGGGCCGTCCGTCCGGCGCGCGCCCGCCTCGTCGGGGGCCGAGAGGAGCCCCACCGCGCAGGGCCGCTCGTTCTCCCAGCCCGGATAGTCGAGGATCGGGTAGAGGCAGATCCCGAGCACCGGCACGCCCGCGGCGCGCGCCGCCCGCACCTCGCCGCAGACGTAGTGGAGCCAGGCCGGCCGCGCGCTGCCCTCCGCCCCCGTCTCGGCGACCAGGAGCGGCCGGCCGTAGCGCGCATGCGCCTCGGCGAGGAGGGCCCGGAAGGGCCGGTAGGCGTGGTGGCCGAGCGGGACGGTGCCGCCGCCATGGACCCACTGGTTGTCCGGGTAGAAGTTGAGGCCCACCACGTCGAGCGCGTCCGGACCGCCGCCGAGGTCGGGGGCGAGCCGGCCGCTCGCCATGTCGAGCGCCTCGTACTGCACCTCCCGGTAGGCGGCCGCCGCCGCCGCGCTGCCCGCCTCGGGGCCGCCGACCACGTGGATCGCCGGCTCGGCGTGCGGGAACCGGGCCTCCGGCTCGACCTCGCGCACCGCCCGGGTCGCCGCCAGGGAAGCGCGCACGAGCTGGCGCTTCAGCGCCGCCCCGCAGCCGGTCGCGCAGGGCCCGATCCGGCCGACCTCGCCGCCGGCCCAGGCCCAGTAGGAGATCTCGTTCACCGGGCACAGGAACGGGGGCGCGCCGGAGACTGCCCGCACCTGCCGCGCCGCCGCGGCCGCGAAGGCGGCGAAGCGGCTCACGAAGGCCTCCGACCAGATGTCGAGATCGTCGGGCCAGCCGTAATGGCAGAGGTCCCAGATCACCCGCATCCCGGCCTCGCGCGCCGCCTCCAGCAGCGGCAGGGCGCTCGACCAGTCGTAGCGCCCGGGCTCCGCCTCGATGCGGTGCCAGCGCAGGCCGTCGCGGGCGGCCAGGAGGCCGTGCCGCGCCAGGGCGCGGTAATCGGCGAGCGCGTGCCGGTCGTGCCCGGTCGCCGCCAGGAGGTCGAGGCGCCGCCCGTCGGCGCGGCGATGCGTGGAGCACTCGAAGCCGCCCAGGAACACGCTCCCGAACGGCGAACCGGGTGCGGGCGCCCTCGTCGGTGGGCAGATCATGGGCGGGCAGATCATGGGCGGGCAGATCATGGGCCCGCCGGCCCCGCGGGGACGGGCACGGGCGCCGCGGTCCGGCCGGTGCGCCCGCTGCCGCCATCCCCCCGTTCAAGCATCGCCCGACGCCCCGCACCGGGCCCGATCGCCCGCGACCCTGTCAAATCGGTGCGCCGCCGCACCGTTCCGCGATGCTGACCGGAAAGATCTGATCCCGCAGATACGGCTCAAAATAAACATAAATCGACCTTGGCTCAGAGACTTCTTCGGCTGCGCCGAAGCCAGCACATCCACATTCAACTGCGTTAATCGGTCCGGGAAAAATAGATCTGGCCGCTCGCAGAACCGAGCCTTCGGCTTTGGCGTTGAGGGTCGGCCTGCGGGACCAGCATGAAGGGCACGACGTGAACGATATGCGCCTGACCAGCAGCATCACGGGGGCTGCGCCGGGGCTCTTGGACGACCAGCCTGTGGAACCCCCTTTGCTGCCGCCGGAGGGCGCGGCGCGCGGCCTGCTGGTGTGCTTCTCCCACCTGCGCTGGGCCTTCGTCTGGCAGCGGCCGCAGCACCTGCTCACCCGCGCCGCCCGGCACTTCGACGTGCTCTTCGTCGAGGAGCCGGTCTTCGAGCCCGGCGGCAGCGACCGGCTCCGGGTCGAGGCGGTCGCCCCGGGCATCGACGTCGCCGTGCCGGTCGTCGACCCCGCCCGCGCCTGCGCGGCCGACCCGATCCAGGCCCAGCTCATCGGCGACCACCTGCGCCGGCGCGAGGCCGCCGCCCGGGTGTTCTGGTACTACACCCCCGCCGCGATCAGCGTCTCCGCCGAGCTGCCGCGCGACCTCACCGTCTACGACAACATGGACGAGCTCTCCGCCTTCCGCGGCGCCTCGCCCGACCTGATCGCCCAGGAGGCCGAGCTCCTGTCCCGGGCCGACCTCGTCTTCACGGGCGGGCGCAGCCTCTACGAGGCCAAGCGCGGGGCGCATCCCAGCGTCCACTGCTTCCCCTCCTCGGTCGACGCGGCCCATTTCCGCCAAGCCCGCGACGCCGCCCGGCCCGACCCCGGCGACCAGGCCGCGATCCCGCATCCCCGCATCGGCTTCTTCGGCGTCATCGACGAGCGCCTCGACCGCGACCTCCTCGGCGCGCTCGCGGATCTGCGGCCGGACTGGCAGGTCGTGATGATCGGGCCGGTGGTGAAGATCGACCCGGAGAGCCTGCCGCGGCGGGCCAACATCCACTGGCTCGGCTCCAAACCCTACGCGGCCCTGCCCGACTACCTGCACCACTGGGATCTCGGGCTGATGCCCTTCGCGCGCAACGAGGCGACGCGGTTCATCAGCCCGACCAAGACGCCGGAATTCCTGGCCGCGGGCCTGCGCGTGGTCTCGACGCCGATCCTGGACGTGCTGCGCGACTACGGCGAGGCCGGTCTCGTGGCGATCGCCGACTCGCCGCGCAGCGTGGCGCTCTCGATCGAGGCGCTGCTGGCCCAGCCGCGGCAGGCGTGGCTGGAGCGGGTGGACCGGCACCTGGCGGGCGGTTCGTGGGATCGCACCTACGAAGCCATGCATGCGCTGATGCGGGCGGGCCTGCGGCGGCGCGAGGCCGCCTCCCCCGCCCTTCTGCACTCGGCCGCCTCCCCGGCCTGACGCCTCCTCCCGCCCAGGGGTCAAGACACATGTACGATTGGCTGATCGTGGGCGCGGGCTTCGCCGGCAGCGTGCTCGCGGAGCGGCTCGCGAGCCGGCGCGGCGAGCGCGTCCTCATCATCGACCGGCGCAACCACGTCGGCGGCAACGCCTACGACCGCCTGGACGAGGCGGGCGTGCTGATCCACCAGTACGGGCCGCACATCTTCCACACCAACGCGGAGGCGGTCGTCGCCTACCTGTCGCAGTTCACCGCCTGGCGGCCCTACGAGCACCGGGTGCTGGCGCAGGTGGACGGCATGCTGGTGCCGATCCCGATCAACCTCGACACGGTCAACCGCCTCTACGGCCTCTCGCTCACCTCGGAGGAGCTGGAGGCGTGGTTCGCGGCGCGGGCCGAGCCGGTGACGGAGATCCGGACCTCGGAGGACGTGGTGGTCTCGGCCGTGGGCCGCGATCTCTACGAGAAGTTCTTCCGCGGCTACACGCGCAAGCAATGGGGGCTGGACCCGTCCGAACTGGACCGGCAGGTGACCGCGCGGGTGCCCACGCGCACGAACCGGGACGACCGCTACTTCACCGACACGTTCCAGGCCATGCCGGCCCAGGGCTACACGCGGATGTTCGAGCGGCTCCTCGCTCATCCGAACATCCACGTCATGACGAACGCGGATTACCGCAGCGTGCGGGACGTGATCCCGCACCGGCGGGTGATCTATACCGGCCCGATCGACGAGTATTTCGATTTCCGCTTCGGCCGGCTTCCCTACCGCTCCCTGCGCTTCGTGCACGTGACCCGGGACGCGGATTGCCACCAGCCGGTGGCGGTGGTGAACTACCCGCAGGGCGAGGCCTACACGCGCATCACCGAGTACAAGCACCTCACCGGGCAGGAGCACCCGCGGACCTCGCTCACCTACGAGTATCCGTGCGCGGAGGGCGACCCCTACTACCCGGTGCCGCGGGCCGAGAACCAGGCCCTGTTCAAGCGCTACGAGCGATTGGCGCGGGCGGAGCCGGACGTCTGGTTCGTGGGGCGGCTCGCGACCTACCGCTACTACAACATGGACCAGATCGTCGGCCAGGCGCTCGCCACCTTCCGCCGCCTCGACGAGGCCCTGGGCGGACCCGCCCAGCGGATTCAGCCGGCCCCCCGCGCGACGCCGCGCCGGCCCGCGGCCGCGCTCCCGCCCGCCGAGTAGGCGCGCGGGCCGCGCGCCGCGCCGCGCGGAGCCGCCCGGCGAGGAACAAGCCCGCGCTCCCGCGAGATGACGGCCGCATGACCGACGACCGCGCTCTCGATCCCGACTGCTCCCTCGCGGACGGGCCGTCGCCCTCCCCCCGACCCGACCCCGCGCCGGCCCGAACGGCCGGCGCCCGCGGCGGCCGGCTGCCCTGGATCCGCGTCGCCGGACCGGGCATTCCCTATTTCGAGACCGAGACCGGCGCCGCCTGGACGCCGGTCGGCCAGAACGACGCGATCAGCTGGCACGAGCTCGAAGGCCTGTTCGGCCGCCGCGACCTCGCCGCCGCCGAGGCCCACCTGCGGCACTTGGCGGATCACGGCGTCACCTGCCTGCGCCTGATGCTCGAATACGCGCAGGTGCGCCACCGCTACATCGAGCGCCCGGTCGGCCGCTTCGTCCCGGCCATGGTCCGCCTCTGGGACGACCTCTTCGCCCTGTGCGAGACCGTCGGCCTGCGCATCCTGCTCACGCCCTTCGACACGTTCTGGATGTGGCTGCACTGGCACCGCCATCCCTACAACCGGCGCCACGGGGGCCCGCTCGCGGAGCCGTCGCGGTTCCTGCTCGACCCGCAGGTGCGGGAGGCGATCAAGAACCGGCTCGCCTTCGCGGTCGCGCGCTGGGGCGGCTCGGGCGCGCTGTTCGCCTGGGACCTCTGGAACGAGATCCACCCGGCCCATGCGGAGGGTTCGGCGGAGGGGTTCGCGCCCTTCATCGCGGATCTGAGCCGGCACGTGCGCGCCCTGGAGACGAGGCTCTACGGGCGCGCGCATCCGCAGACCGTGTCGCTGTTCGGACCCGAGCTGGGCTGGCGGCCCCATCTGGGGCTGGAGGAGCCGATCTTCCGCCACCCCGACCTCGATTTCGCGACGCTGCACATCTACGCCGAGGGCACGATCGACGATCCGCGCAACACCGTCGAGCCGGCGATCGCGATGGGGCGGATCGTGCGCGAGGGCCTGGCGCAGATCCGCGACGGCCGGCCCTTCCTCGACAGCGAGCACGGCCCGATCCACAGCTTCAAGGACCGGCGCCTCACCCTGCCGGAGCCGTTCGACGACGAGTATTTCCGCCACATGCAATGGGCGCACCTGGCGAGCGGCGGGGCCGGCGGCGGGATGCGCTGGCCGAACCGCCACCCGCACAGCCTGACGGCCGGGATGCGCGCGGCCCAGCGCGGCCTTTCCGGCTTCCTGCCCCTGATCGACTGGCGCCGCTTCCGGCGCCGCAACCTGAGCGGGGACCTCGGCGATCCCGGGCCGGGCGCGGCCCTCTTCGCCTGCGGCGACGCGGAGCAGGCCGTGATCTGGTGCCTGCGCGCCGATTCCCTGGCGCCGGACGGCCGCTTGCGCCGGGACGCGGCGCCCCTCGGCATCCGCCTCGCGCTGCCGGGCCTGCGGGCCGGGCGCTACGCCCTCACCGCCTGGGACACGCGGGCCGGCCGGCCGTGCGGCCGCCGGGAGGTGACGGCGCGCGACGGGGTGGCGACCGAGATCGAGCCGCCGCCCTTCGTCACCGACGTGGCGCTCGCCGTGCGGCGGGTCTGATCCGGGTCTCGCCTGACCGATGGGGTTGGCCGTGCCGGACGGGCGGCGGACGACCCCCGCTCCGGCCGCCAGCGGGGCCCGCCTCACGGGCGCGCGTCGAGGAGCCCGATCATGCGGTTGAAGCGCTCGCCCGCCACGAAGACCGTGTCCATGATGGCGGGGTCGAGCTCGTCGGGCGAGAGGGCGCCGTCGTCGGCGAGGCCGATCCCGGGCCGCGGCGGGCGGGCCGCGCGCAGGCGGTCGGCCAGGAACATCGCCAGCGCCCGGTAGAAGCGCGCGGCGAAGCCGATATCGGCGTCGAGCCGGCGCTGCAGCACCTCCCGGTCGAGGAAGAGCGCCGCGCCCGGACCGCGGGCCGTGATCGTCGCCGAGGCCGGCGCGGAATCGACCAGCGACACCTCGCCCACCACCTCGCCGACGCCGAGCCGCGCGATCTCGCCGTGCCCCTCCGCGGTGACGGCCAGCACGCCGTCGAGGATCAGGATCAGGGATCGGGTGCGGTCGCCCTCGGCGATCAGCACCTCGCCGTCGCGCAGCGCGCGCCGGGTCGCGGTCCGGGCGATCCAGGCGACGTCCTCGTCGGTGAGAATCCCGAACAGGTAGAGGACCTTGCGCATCGCGGGCTGTCCTACAGGAGCTGGCGCCGGGCGAAGTCGGCGAACAGGCCGGGCGCGGCGGCGAGGTCGTCGAAGGTGCCGGACTGGACGATGCGCCCCTCGGCCAGCACGACGATCCGGTCGGCCTCCCGCACCGTGCTCAGCCGGTGGGCGATCACGATCCGGGTGACGTTGAGGGCGCCGAGCGAGGCGCTCACCACCGCCTGCGAGCGGTTGTCGAGGGCGCTCGTCGCCTCGTCGAAGAGCAGGATCCGCGGCCGCCGCGCGATGGCGCGGGCGATCAGCAGGCGCTGGCGCTGGCCTCCCGAGAGCGTGTTCACCCCCTCGGCCACCACCGTGTGCATGCCCATCGGCATCGCCCGGATGTCCCCCTCCAGCCCCGCCATCCGGGCCGCCTCCCAGGCCTGCTCCAGGGGGAGCTGCACGCCGCCGCAGATATTCTCGTAGAGGCTGCCGGTGGTGAGCCGGCCGTTCTGGAGCACGACCCCGAGCTGGCGGCGCACGGCGCTGACGTCGAGGGTGTCGAGCGCCTTGCCGTCGTAGAAGACGGCGCCGGATTCCGGCGCCTCGAAGCCGAGCAGCAGGCGCAGGAGCGAGGATTTGCCGCTGCCGGAGGGCCCGACGATCGCCACGTACTCGCCGGCCGCGATCCGCAGCGACACCGCGTCGAGCACGGGCGGGCCGGAGGCGCCGTAGCGGAAGGTCAGGCGCGAGACCTCGATCGCGCCCGAGAGGTCGCCCGGGGGCTTGCGGTCGTCGGCGATCTCCGCCTCCGCGGCGAGGAGCGGCCGCATCCGCGTGAGGTGCGGGATCGCCACCAGCGCCTCGCTCAGGCCCGCCGCGAAGGCCCCGATCGCCCCCATCGTCTGGCCGAAGGCGGCGAAGAAGCCGAGGAAGGCGCCGAGATTCTGGGTCAGCGTGCTGCCGAGGGTCGAGGCCGCGGCGAAGATCGCGAGCGTCGCGAGCGTCGGGAGGGCGGTCTCCGCGATGCTGAGCCCGTTGGCGATCCGCTGGGCCGCCAGGAAGTGGCCCTTCTGCTCCGTGAACAGCCGCGACCACACCGCGAGCGCCCGCACGGTGGCGCCGGCCACCCGCAGCTTGCCGATCCCGGCGAAGAGCTGGAGCACGAAGCCCTGAACCCGGCCCTGGCCGTTGAAGGCGCGGCTCTCGTGGTAGAGGCGCAACCCGCTCGCCGCCAGGATCAGGACCCCGCGCAGGAGCGCGAGCGCGACCGCGATCAGCGCCAGCACGGGGTCGTAGACCAGCATCAGGGCGATGCTGAACAGGCCGAACATCCCGGCGAGCAGGCTGCGCAGGGTGCGCCCGGTGAGGAGGCGGCGCACCGCGTCGATCCCCATCGCCCGGTCGACGAGGTCGCCCACGGTGTGGTCGCGGAACAGGGCGGCGCGCAGGCGCAGCAGCCGGTCGATCATCGCGGCCTGCAGCGTCCAGTCGATCAGCCCCTCCAGGCGCAGCATCGCGAGGCTCTCGGCGGCCTGCACGGCGGCCGCCGCCAGCGCCGTGACCGCGAGCGCGATCGCGCAGACCGTGATCTGGTCGAGTTCGCTGCGCGGGATCGCGGAATTGACGAGCGCCTGGGTGATCAGCGGCACGACCAGGGTGAGGAGCCCCATCAGCACCGCCGGCACCGCGACCGAGGCGAGGTTGCCCCTGGCCCGCCGGGCCGCGAAGGCGAGGAGGTCGCGGAAGCTCAGGGCGCGGCCGGGCAGCGTCGGGTAGAAGCCCGCCGCCTCCGGGCCGAGCTCGGCGGCGAGCGCCGCGTCGACCCGCCGCCGCTCCCCGGTGGCGGGATCCACCATCAGGTAGGCGCGGCGCTCGCGCAGGAGCGCCACGGGCGCGCCCGCCTCGCCCCGCCACGCCAGGAGCGGCCCGGCATCCTGCCGCCACCACTCCGCCCGCAGCAGGACGCGGCGGACCCGCAGCCGCGAGGCGCGGGCGATCTCGACCACGTCGCGGTAGTCCCGCGCGGTCCGCACCCGGCCGGCCGGGCGGGTGAGCGGCGCCGCCATGGTCCCGGCCACGAGGGCGCAGGCCGCCATCAGCGGGTCCTCGGGATCGACCGCGGCGGGCGGGGCGTCCCGGCGCACCACGATGCTCCCGAGGCGCCCGAACAGCTCGGCCGCGCGGGCGGCGTCGAGGTCGGCGCGGCGGGCGAGCCGCGCGGCGTCGCGGGTCGGCTGGCCGGCGGCCTCCCCGTGCAGGGCGGCGGCGGCGGCGCGGTGGAAGCGGTCGACGGCCAGGGCCAGGAGGTCGCCCTCCGGGGCCGCGCAGGGCGAGAGCCGGCAGCCCTCCGGCCCGGCCTGGGCCCAGAGGCCGGCCCCGAGGGGGGCCGGCGGGTCGCCCGGCCGGTAGGCGGGGGCCTGGCCGGCGATCGCCGCGCTCCCCTCCTCGACGACGACCCAGCGCAGGGCCCGGGCCGGCCCCCGCCGCCGCTCCCCGGGCTCCAGCGCCTCGCCGGAAGCGGCCTCCCGGATGTCCCAGGCCGGGTGCGGACCCGCGACCAGCGCCGCGAGGCCCAGGACCCAGCCCTCGCAGAGGGGCCCGATCTCGGCCTGCGCCGCCTCGCGCACCGCGGTGCCGGGCGTGCCGACCGCGATGATCTCCAGGCGCTCGCCGCCCGCGCCCGCGTCGGCGGGGACCGGCAGGATGATCCCGCCGCTCTCGATTCGCAGCAGGTGCCGGCGCGGGCCCGCGACGGCACCGTCGCGGCTGCGCAGCGCGAACAGGTCGGCGTGCCCGCTCGCCACGACGAGCGGCGCGCCGAGGGAGGCGAGGCGCTCCGGCCGGCGCCCGTCGAGGGGTTGGGCAGGCGCCTCGGCGGGAACTGGCGCCGCGGGGAGCGGCGCTTGGGCGGGAACTGGCGCCGCGGGGAGCGGCGCTTGGGCGCCGGCCGGCCCGACCAGGGCGAGCCCGCCCTTCGCAAGCGGCTCGCTCACGACTGGGCCAGGAGCGCCGCGTAGGCGCCCTCCCGGGCGAGGAGTTCCTCGTGCCGGCCGCGCTCGGCGATGCGCCCGCGCTCCAGCACGATGATCTCGTCGCAGTCGCGGATCGTGCTGAGCCGGTGCGCGATGATGATGCAGGTGCAGCCGCGCCGCCTCAGGTTGTCGTCGATGATCTTCTCCGTCACCGGATCGAGGGCGGCCGTGGCCTCGTCGAGGACGAGGACGGAGGGGTTCTGCACCAGGGCGCGGGCGATCTCGATGCGCTGGCGCTGGCCGCCGCTGAAATTCGCGCCGCCCTCCAGCACGTGGCCGTCGTAATTGCCGGGCCGCGTCGCGACCTCGCCGTGGACCGCCGCGTCCTTGAGGGCCAGCGAGAGGTCGGGCTCGGGCACGGTCGGGTCCCAGAGGGTGAGGTTGTCCCGCACGCTGCCCTCGAACAGGACGATGTCCTGGTCGACGTAGGCGACCGACTGGGCGAAGACCTCCGGCGGGATGTCGGCGAGGCGCCGCCCGTCGAGGCGCACCTCCCCCGACCAGGGCCGGTTGAGCCCGCAGATCAGCCGCCCGAGGGTCGACTTGCCGCTCCCCGAGAGGCCGACCAGGGCGACGCGGCTGCCCGGCTCGATGGTGATCGAGACATCCTGCAGCAGGGGCGGCTCCAGGATCGCGTAGCCGAAGGACACGCCGACCAGTTCGACCCGCCCGACGAGCCGCGGCGGCGGCGGCGGCAGGGCGGGATCCGGCTCCGGCCGCTCGACCGGGTAGTTGTAGACGTCGTCGAGGCGCTCCAGCCCGCCCTTGATGATCTGGATGCTGCCGATCTGGCCGACCAGGGCCGTGATCGGCTCGGAGAAGCTCGCCATCAGCGACTGGAAGGCGATGAGGCCGCCGAGGGTCAGCGAACCCTCGGTGACCCGCAGGCCGCCGATGCCCAGGATCGCCGCCGTGGTGAGGCCGGAGAGCAGGGTCGGCACCGTGTCGAGCCAGGCCGAGGTGGCGCCGAGCTCCTGCTCGGCGTTGAGGGCGCGGGCCTGGATGCCGGCCCAGTGCCCGAAGGCCTCGTCCTCCAGCCCGCTCGCCTTGAGGGTCTCGATGGTGCGCACCGCCCCGATCGTGCTGCCCAGGAGCTTGCCGCGCTCCATGGCGAGGCTGCGGCTGAGATCCTCGCGGCGCCGCCCGATCAGGTGGAGGGCGAGCACGTTGAGCAGGGACAGCGCCACGCCGATCACCGCCAGGAGCAGGTCGTAGACCGCCATCGCGGCGGCGAAGAAGACCAGGGAGGTCAGGGAGAGCGCGTTGCTGACGAGGCCGCCCGAGAGCAGGCGCGCGATCTGCTCGTTGGTGGAGACCCGGTTGGCGATGTCGCCGGCGTGGCGCTGGGCGAAGAACTCCATCGGCAGCGCGAGGACGTGCCAGAGGAAGCGGCTGGTCATCACCACGGCGAGCTTCGTCTGCAGCCGCGTCATCAGCGACAGCTGCAGGGCGGTGACGCCGGCCCGGAACAGGGCGGTGAGGCCCATCCCGATCAGCAGCGGCGTCAGCCAGCCCGGGGTGTTCTGGATCAGGATCTCGTCGATGAAGATCTTGGTGAAGCCCGGGATCAGGATGCCCGGGACGATCAGCGCGAGGCTCACCGCGACGAGCAGGCCGACCGCCGCGCGGGAGGCGCCGAGTTCGCGCAGGAGCAGCCGGAAGCCCTGCGGCTTGCGGCCGATCCGGCGGAACTCCTCGGTCGGCTCCATGGCGAGGGCGACGCCCGTGAAGGCGAGGTCGAGTTCCTGCATGGTGACGCGGCGGCGCCCCATGGCCGGGTCGTTGATGAAGGCGTGCTCCCCGCGGATCCCCTCCAGCACCACGAAGTGGTTGAAGTTCCAGTGGATGATGCACGGCATCGGCAGGTCGTGCAGGGTCGTCGGCTCCTTGCGGAAGCCCTTGGCGGCGAGCCCGAAGCCCCGCGCCGCCTTGACGATGTTGCTGGCCTTGCTGCCGTCGCGGGAGACCCCGCAGGCCACCCGCAGCTGCTCCAGGGGCACGAAGGCGCCGTGATGGGCGAGCACCATGGCGAGCGCCGCGGCCCCGCACTCCACCGCCTCCATCTGGAGCACGGTCGGGGTGGCGGGCGGGCGGCCCCGGCCGGGCCAGGGCAGCAGGCGGCGCAGGGCGGCGGCGCTCATCCGGCTTTACCCGGCGAGGCCGGTGAGGCGCTTGAGCATCGGCACGACGAGGTCGAGCGGGCGGTGCTGGCGCGTGGTGATCTCGGCCCGCACCAGCGTGCCGCTGGTCAGGCGCAGGTCGGGGCCCCGCCCCACCGCCCAGGCGTAGCCGCTCGCCGTCGCGGGGTCGGGCTGCAGCCGCACCAGGGCCGCGTAGGGCGCGCCCTCCTGCGAGAAGCGGCTCACCAGGCGGTCGTTGTGCAGCACCGCCGCCATGCCCTGCGGGGTGATCGGGAAGTCGGAGATCGACACCACGCTGCCGACCAGGGTGCCGTATTCCTCGCGCTTGACGGTGCTGGGCTCGAGCCGGGTCTCCATGCCGGGCTTCACGGTCTTGCCCTTGTCGGCCGGGATGTAGACCACCGCCTCCAGCGCCTTGCCCTCGCTCTCGACCGCGATCACCGGCATGCCGACCGTGAGGACGGAGCCCGGCGAGACCTTGACCTCCAGGACCCGCCCGTCGATCGGGCTGAGCACCTGGGTGTTGCGGCCGAGCTCCCCGGCGAGCTGCTCCATCTGGCGGCGGGTGTCGTTGAGGCGGAACTGCGAGTCCTGCAATTCGCGCTCGCGCTGGGTCTCCAGATCGGTCTTCTGGGTGCGCAGCTTCAGCACCTCGTTCTGCGCGTCCTCGCGCCGCTGGCGCGCCTCCGTCAGCTCGCGGCGCCGGTCCTCGACCACCCGGCGCGTGGTGATGCCCTTGCCGAGCAGCGTCTCCAGGTTCCTCACCTCGGTCGACAGATACTCGATGCGCTGATCGGTGGCGTGGACGATCTGGTCGAAGGCCTCCTCCAACTTGGCGAAGTTGCGGGCCTTGGCGGCGAGCTCGTCCTTGACCTTGGCCCGCAGGGTGGCGTGCTCGCGCTCGCGCTCGCGATGGACCTCGACGGCGGCGCGGTGGCGCTCCTCGATGTCGGTCTGGGCGATGCGGGCCACCGGCTGGCCCTGGACGACCCGGTCGCCGGCCGCCACCTCGATCGCCGCGAGCCGGCCCGAGGCGGCCGAGACCGCGTCGACCACGCGCCCGCCGACGCTCACCAGGATGCCCTCGCCGGCCGCGCGCGTCGGCACGCGCCCGACCACGCTCCAGGTCAGGGCCGAGACGAGCAGCAGCGCCACCGTGCCGGCGAGGATCCAGTCGGCGGGCTTGGTGATGCGGACGAGGTGGTCGAGCTGCTCGGGCGAGGCGGCGCGCTCGAGCGCGATCGGCCGGAATGCCCGCTGCGGGGATGAACTCATGGCGAGGGACTCACGGCGAGGGGCTCACGGCAAGGAACTCACGGCAATGGACTCACGGCGCCTCGCCCGGACCGGGTCGCTCCCGGCCGCAGAGACGGCCCGCAATCGCCGTTGCGGCGCCGCGCGGAATCTCCTCCGGATGGCCGGTACACGCGCGGCCGAGTGTAGTAGAATTTCGCCCCGTGACCACCCTGAACCTTGCCGGACCCGGTCCGGACTGGGACAGAGTGCCCGGGAGGAGTCCGCGATGCGGAGTGCACTTGGCGCAGATCGGCGGCGGGCCCGACCCGCCCGGCCGCCGCGGCCCGCCGCGCTGGCGGCCCTCCTGCTCCTCGCGCTCCCGCCCGGCGCGGTCGCGCGGGTGCTCTCCGACGGGGACCTCGCCAGCGTCGCGCGGATCAAGCCCCTGTTCACCGCCGTGCTCAGCGACGTCGCGCGCTCGGCCCAGAGCCCGGACCTGTCCGCCCCGGACGGGGATTGCCTGCGCTCGACCCTGCGCTCGCTCATGCAGATCTCCGACGAGCTGAAGGGATACGAATCGCTCATCACCATCGAGGGTGAGATCACGGATTTCGGCGACGACGAATCCCTGCGCAGCGTGCTGCGCTTCGCCGTCGAGAACGCGCTCAAGATCCTCGACACCGAGCGCCGCCGGCTCGGAGAGTTGTCCGATACCTGCTCGCGTTCCCCGCTCGCGGCCGGGAAGACACGCCAAGCGCTCCAGTTCATCGACAGCACGCAGGCGATCCTGCGCGCGGTACAGCCCAGGCTGTGACCGGGCGGCACTGATCCCAGGTTGCGGGACTTTACTTTCTACCAAGATTTCAGTTAGTCTCCACAAGTCGGCTTCGGCACCATCGCGGCGGAGCAACCCCTGTGACATTCTCGGAACAGGTTCTTCTGGTGGTGCCGCCGGTTCTCTATCCCGGCATTCCGACCCTCGGGCCGAGCGTTCTTGTGCCGGCTCTGCGACGGGCTGGCCTCTCCGCGCGGGTTCACTACGCAAATCTGGCATTCGCGGCGCGGTTCGGGTTCGATCTCTGCGCCCGCATCGCCGGCTCGCGCACGCTGATCGGCGAGGCGATCTTCCTCGGGGCAGCCTTCCCGGAGAAGGCGGAGGCGCTGGAGCGCATCCTCGCCCTGCTGCGGCAGGACGCGGAGGCCGACGCCAAGCTGCGCCAGCTCGTGCGCCCGGCCGCGCCGGAGGACGAGGAGGTGGCCCGCGTCGTCGCGGCCATTCCGGACTTCATCGCCGAGACGGCGCGGCGGCTCGTGGCCGGCGCGCCGCGCATCGTCGGCTTCTCGACCATGGTGCAGCAGACCATGGCGAGCATCGCCCTCGCCCGCGAGGTCAAGCGGCTGCGGCCCGACATCGTGACGGTGCTGGGGGGCGCCAACGCGGCGGAGCCGATCGGCAGCGCGCTGATCGAGCTGACGGGCGTGTTCGACGCCGTGTTCTCGGGCGAGTCGGACATCGAGTTCCCGCGCTTCTGCCGCAGGCTCGTGGACGAGGGCACCCTGCCCGCGACCCGGATCATCCGCGGGCGCGGCATTCCCCGCCTCGACGACGTGCCGGCCCCCGATTACGACGATTACTTCGCCGAACTCGCACCCCTGAAGGCGACCGACCCGGTCGCCGCGACGGCGCCGCACTTCCTGATCTTCGAATCCTCGCGCGGCTGCTGGTGGGGCGACAAGAAGACCTGCACCTTCTGCGGCTACAACTTCCCCGGCACGCAGTACCGCGCCAAGTCCCCGGAGCGGGTCGTGAGCGAGCTCGAGGGACTGATCGGGCGCTACGGGGTCGGAAAGTTCTACGCCAGCGACAACATCATGGCGAAGGACTTCCCGAAGGGCGTGCTCGACGCGCTCGCCGAGCGCGGCACGCCCTGCGCGCTCAGCTACGAGGTGAAGTCGCCGATCCGGCCCGAGGATCTCGACCGCTTCGTGCGCGCCGGCATCTTCGAGATCCAGCCCGGGATCGAGTCCTTCTCGACCCGGATCCTCAAGAGCATGGACAAGGGGGTGAGCGGGATCGACAACATCCGCGTCCTGCGCGACGCCACGACCCGCTCCCTGCGCGTGATCTGGAACATCCTGACCGCGATCCCGGGCGAGACGCGCGCGGATTACGAGGAGATGCTGCCGCTGCTGCCGCTCCTGGAGCACCTGCGGCCGCCGACCCGCTGGGGCCCGATCCGGATCTCCCGCTACTCGCCCTACCACAACGAGCCGGAGCGGTTCGGCATCACCGGCCTGCGGGCCTGGCAGGCCTATTACGAACTCTACGGGGATTACGCGGAGCGGATCGCCCTGCACTTCTTCGGCGAGTACCGCACCGAGTTCATGGACGCGCCCGACCTCGTGGCGGCCCTCGACCGGCAGGTCCAGGCCTGGACCGAGGCCTGGGCGGCCCCGGGCGGGCCGCCGCGGCTGAGCCTGCAGCGCCTCGGCGGGGGCTGGCTCCAGGTCACCGACACGCGGCGCTGCGCCAAGGTCGGCGCCTGCCTGCTCGCGCCGGACCTCGCCCGGGTGCTCGATTCGGTGCAGATGCCGGTCTCCGAGCCGCGGGTGCCGGAGGCGGATCGCGAGCGCCTCGGCCACCTCGTCTCGCTCGGCTTCGTGCTTCGCCACGAGCAGCGCTACGTCTCGCTGGTCACCGAGCCGGCGCTGGGCGAGGCCCTGATCGCCGAGCGGGAGCAGAGCCTCGCGCGGCGCGCGGCGGCCGAGTCGCCGGCCTCCCCCTTGCCGGCCTTCAGCCTCGGCGCGCTGCGCGTCGGCACGGAGCGGCCCGTCCTGGTGCCGGAGCACGGCGAGACCCTGCGCCTCTGACGCGAGGCTCGGTTCGGGGACCTGGTCGCTTGGCGACGGCCGGATCCCGCGTGACACGAAAGGCGGCCCGATGAACCGCGAGAAGGGACATCCGGTCCAGGCGACCGTGACCTGCATCCGGGGCACCTGCAATGCCGGGCACCGGGTCGGCGACGTGCTGCCCGTCAGCGCCCGCAACACGGCCGGGATGTGCGGCTACCTCTACCACGCCGCCCATCCGGCGATCCTGATGCTGCAATTCGGCGGCGCCGTGCCCTGGGGGCCGGCCGACCGGGTGGTGCTGAACTGTCCCGATCCCGTCAACCTCCTCACGGTGGAGCTGCGCCGCCTGCCGGAGGGCGTCCCGGGCGAGGCGCCCGCGGCGGAGGCGGCGCCCGCCTCGGCCGAGGCGGCGCCGGTCCGGCTCGGCCGGGTCGTGTGCCGGGTCGAGGGCTGATGGGCGCCGCCACCCGCTTCGAGGCCGCCGCCCGGACCCTGCGGGCGGTGGCGGCGGCGGCGGGGTTCCCGCCGGCCGCGCGCGAGGAGGCCGTGGCCTGCGCCCGGCTCCTCGCGGCCTCCTGGGCCGACGAGCCCCTCGCCGCGCCGCCGCCCTGGTCGGGGCTCGGGGCCGACGCGAGCGGCTTCGACGCCTCGCTGGTCCTCGACGGGACCCGGCGCGAGGTGCGCGTCACGGTCGAGGCGCAGGGGCGCCCGGCGACGCCCGCGCGCTATCTCGCGGCGGCGCGCGCCCTCTCGGAGCACTTGGCGGAACGCCACGGGGCGGACCTGTCGCGGCTGGCTTCGCTGCTGCCGCTCTTCGCGCGGCCCGACCCGCGGGCGGCGGGGGTGCTCTGGCACGGCGCCGTCCTGGCGCCGGGCCGGGCGCCCTGGTTCAAGGTCTACCTGCACCTGATGGCCCCGGGCCGGGCGCGCGCCCGCGCGACCGCGGAGGCCGCCCTCGACCGCCTCGGCCTCGCCCCGGCCTGGCCCGGCCTCGCCGCGCGGCTCGCGCCCGAGGACGAGCCGCTCTTCCTCAGCCTCGACCTCGTGCCCGGCCCGGAGGCGCGGGTGAAGCTCTACGTCCGGCACGGCTGGGCGGGGCCGGAGACGCTCGCCGCACCCCACGATCCCGCCTTCTCCGGCGAGGTCCTGGCCTTCGTGCGGGGGCTCGCCGGGGACGGCCCGATCCGGCGCGGCGCGCTCACCGCCTTCCACCTGCGCCCGGGCCGCGCCGAGCCCTCGCACGTGACCACGCATCTGCGCCTCTACCCGCACTGCGCCCGATCCGACGCGGTGCTCGCCGCGCGGCTGACGCGGGCGCTCGACCGCCTCGGCCTGCCCGCCGCCCCCTACCGCGCCGCCCTGGCGGCGCTCGCCCCCGGCGGGCTCGACGGGGAGGAGGGCCTGCACGGCTGGGCCTCCCTGCAGCGGCACGGGGCGCGGCCGGCGGTCAGCGTCTACGTCTCGCCCCGCCTCTACCTCGCGCGCTTCGGCCCGGTCGCCCTCGATCCGGAGCGGCTCTGGCCCTCGCCCGTGCCGGCGGCGGCCCTGCGGGAGGATGCATGCGCGTCGCCCTGATCTTCCCGCCCGCGACCGACCCGCGCGCGCCGCATCTCGGCCTGCCCTGCCTCGCGGCGGTGCTGCGGGAAGCCGGGATCCGGACCGACCTGATCGACGCCGATATCGGGGGCCTCACCGCGCTCCTGGGCGCCGAGAGCGTGGCCGCGTCCCTCGCCCGCCTCCGCCGCGGGGGGGCGCGGGACGGCGGCGCCGCGCGCCTCCTCGCCCGCGGCGAGGCCCTGGTCGAGGCGGTGCCGCGCGCCCTCGCGACCCTGCGCGACCCGGAGCGCTTCTACGACGTCCACGCCTTCCACGCCGCCCGCGAGACGATCCTCGACGGGCTCGACCTCGTCTCGGCGGCGGCGCCGCGCCCCGTCCGCTACGACCTCTGCCCGATCCGCTACGAGGTCGAGGGCGTCGACGAGCAGAGTCTCGGCGACCTGATCGCGGTCACGGCCGACCCGGACGCCAACCTGTTCGAGGCGCATTGGCGCAGCGACCTCTTCCCGGCCCTCGACGCGGATCGGCCCGACCTCGTCGGGATCTCGATCGTCAACCGCCAGCAGATCCTGCCCGGGCTCACCCTCGCCCGGCGCCTGCGCGCCCGGGGCCTGTTCGTGGTGCTGGGCGGCACCGTCTTCACCAAGTTCGTGAGCGAACTCCTCGCCCGGCCGGACTTCTTCGCCCATTTCGCCGACGGCGTGATCGCCTACGAGGGCGAGACCGCGATCCTCGAACTCGCCGCCCAGCTCGACGGGGCGCGCGACTTCGCCAAGGTCCCGAACTTCCTGCACGTGGCGGAGGGGCGGGTGCGGATGGGGCCGACCCACGTCGAGGACGTGGATGCCCTGCCGACCCCGGACTTCGCCGGCCTGCCGCTCGCCGGCTACCTCGCCCCTGCGCCGATCCTGCCGATCCTCGTCGGCAAGGGTTGCTACTTCAACGCCTGCAAGTTCTGCGACATACCCTTCATCAACCACGTCTCGCGCAAGCCCTACCGGATCCGCCGGCCCGAGCGGATCGCGCAGGACATCCTCACCCTCAACGCGCGCTTCGGCTGCCGCCACTTCGAGTTCACCGACGAGGCGCTGCCGCCGCGCCTCCTCGACGGCGTCGCCGACGCCCTCGGCGCCGAGGCCGCGTCCCGCGGCCTCTCCTTCACGGGCTACGCGCGGCTGGAGCCGGGCTTCACCGCGCCCCTGTGCGCCAAGCTCGCCCGCATGGGCTTCCGCAAGCTCTTCTTCGGCCTCGAATCCGGCGACCAGGCCACCCTCGACCACATGCGCAAGGGCATCCGCCTGGAGAATGTCCGCCCGGTGCTCGGCCATTGCCGGGAGGCCGGGATCCACTTCCACGTCTTCTCGATCATCGGCTTCCCGGAGGAGACGGAGGCGAGCGCGCGCCGCACCCTCGGCTTCTTCGAGGACCATGCCGACCTGATCGACCATCCCGGCAACAGCTTCGACCTCCACCCGTTCGGCCTCGAATTGCGCACGCGCTACTTCGCGGAGGCCGAGGCGCTCGGGCTCGGGCTGCCGCGGGAGGCCCTCGCCAAGGATTTCGTCATCGGCCTGCGCGGCGGCTGGGACAACAGCCGCGGCCTGTCGGAGGCGCGGGTGATCGACCTCGTGGAGCGCTACAACACGGTGCTGCGGCGCCTCTTCGCGCGCTTCCACAACGCCCCGATGCACCTCTGGCCGGGCTTCGAGGAATACGCCCTGCTCTACGCGAGCCGCTACCCGGAGGGCGCCTTCCCCTACCGCACCGCGCTGCCCGAGGCGGGCGTGCCCTTCCGGCTCACCTGGAATCCCGCCGCCGCCCTGCTGCGCCGCGACGGGCGGGTGCAGGTCGCCTCGCGCTGGAAGGCCGTCGAACTCGACGAGCGCGCCTTCCGGGCCCTCGGGGCCGAGCGGGTGCGGACCATGCAGGATCTGATCCGGGACTGCGTCGCGGCGGGCCTCGTCCGCCCGGACGACGCCCCGGAGGAGCGCCTGCGCGGCGCCCTCCACGACCTGATCGGGCACCGGCTCCTCCAGCTCGTGCTGGCGCAGCCGGGGCCGGCCGAGTCCCGCGCCGACCGGCGGCATGCGAGCGAGTTGTGCGCCATGGAACCGCAAGCGCCCGAAGCGGAACTCGCGGGCTCGACTTGGTGAACCTCGACTCCTCTGTTGCGTACCAGTTGAGTAAGGAGTATTATTGTTTCGTAGTGCCCAGCAAAATCGGGAGAGGCCGGATGTCCGAGCAAAATCAACAGCCGAACGGCTTGGTGATCACCGATGGAGGTGGTAATTATTACTATCTTCGGCCCGAGATTCTGGCCCAGACGAAGATGCCCGACGAAGACGTGCAGAAGTTGAAGTCGGGTCTCGCGGCGTCGTCGGCCGGCAAGGACGAGGAATTGAGCGGCGCGGCGCTGGAAGCGGTGGCGGGCGGCGCCGGCATCGGCGGCGGCATTCAGCTGCCGGGCGTGGTGCAGATCCCGAGCTTCAATATCGGCTCGCTCACGGCATCCTTGACGCACAGCAAGCCGGGTCTTCCCGATCTCGGCAAGGTGATGTCCTCGACCGTGATGTGCCCCTGGTGAGCCGGTTCCGGCGCGGGACGGCCGCCCCGCGCCGGATCGCCCGTGACTCCCCGCGTCCTTATCGGTCCCCATGGCAAGGGTCGCTCTCATCTATCCCCCCGGGGGTGACCCGCGCGCCCCGCGCCTGCCGCTGCCCGCGCTGGCGGCGGCCCTGCGCCCGGCCGGGGTGGCGGTCGACCTGTTCGACCTCGACCTCGAGGGCGTGCTGGCCCTGCTGCGGCCCGAGCGCCTGCGGCGCGCCGCCGCCGCGCTCGCCGCCCGCCCGCGCCCCGAGCCCGATTCCGCCCTCGGCCGCCTCGCCGCCCTGGCGCCGGACCTGCCCGACACGATCGAGGACGCGCTCGCGACGATCCGCGACCCGGTGCGCTTCGCCGATCCCTGGCGGCTCAACGCGGCCCGCGAGCGGATCTACGACGCCCTCGACCTCGTCTCCGCGGCCGCGCCCCGGCGCCTGCGCTACCAGACCGAGGTGCTGCGCTACGAGGTCGAGGGGGTCGATCCGAGCCGCCTGTCCGACCTCCTCGCGGTGACCGCCGACCCGGCCGCCAACCTGTTCGAGGAGCATTGGAGCGAGGAGGTCTTCCCCCGGCTGGAGGCGGGCGGGGCCTACGACCTCGTCGGCATCTCCCTGACCCTGCGCTGGCAGCTCATCCCCGGCCTGTCGCTGGCGCGGCGGCTGAGGGCCCGCGGGCACCGGGTGGTGCTCGGCGGCACCGCCATCGCCAAGGTCGGCGAGGCCCTCGCCGGCTGCCCGGCCTTCTTCGCGGCCTTCGCGGAGGCCGTCGTGACCCGCGAGGGCGAGGCGGCGATGCTGGCCCTCCTCGACGCGCTCGCCGGCGACGGGGATCTCGGGCGCGTGCCGAACCTGCTCTACCGCGCGGGCGACAGGGTCGTCGCCACGCCGACGCGGGTCGAGGACTACGCCGCCAACCCGACGCCCGACTTCGACGGCCTGCCCCTCGACCGCTACCTCAGCCCGCACCTCGTCCTGCCGGTGATGCTGGGCAAGGGCTGCTACCACGACGAGTGCAGCTTCTGCGACATACCCTTCATCAACCGGATCTCGCCCAAGCGCTACCGGCTGCGGCGGCCCGAGACGGTGGCGGAGGACATCGACCACCTGGCCGAGCGGCACGGCTGCCGCCACTTCCTCCTCGCCGACGAGGCCCTGCCCCCCCGCGTGCTCGGGCGCGTCGCCGAGGCGCTGGAGGCGCGCGGGCGCACCGACTGCGTCTTCTCGGGCTACGCGCGGCTGGAGCCGGGCTTCACCCGCGACCTCTGCGACCGGCTCGCCCGGGTCGGGATGCGGCGGCTCTATTTCGGCCTCGAATCCGCCGACCAGGACACCCTCGACCGGATGCGCAAGGGCATCCGGGTCGAGCACGCGGCGCCGGTCCTGCGCCATTGCCGCGAGGCCGGGATCCGCTTCCACGTCTTCTCGATAGTCGGCTTCCCGGGCGAGACCGAGGCCAGCGCCCGGCGCACCCTCGCCTTCTTCGAGGAGAATGCCGAGCTGTTCGACGATCCGGGCTGCACCCTCGACGTGCACGAGCTGGAGATCCTGACCGACACCCCCTACTTCGCCGACCCGGACGCCTACGGCATCCGCTTCCTCGTCCCCACGGAGGGCCGCGACTTCCTGTTCGGCGTCGGCACCGCCTGGGAGAGCACGCCCGGGCTCACCCGGCCGCAGATCGCCGCCCTGCTCGACGAGGCCGGAGCGCGGCTGGGGCCCCTCCTCGCCCGCTGCCACGCCTGGCCCCCGGTGCTGTGGCCGGCCCCGGAGGAATGGGCGCTCTGCGCGGCGGGCGCGTGGTTCGGCCGCGACCTGCCCGACCGGCTCGACCTGCCCGGCCCCGCCGACCCGCGCCGCCTGCGCCTCGCCTGGAACCCGGCCGCCTGGGTGCGCCGGGAGGGCGGCCTCTGCCGGATCGCCTCGCGCCGCGGCGCCCTCGTCCTCGACGCGGAGTGGTTCCGCCGCCTCGGCGAGACGCCGGGCTTTCGCACCAGCGCCGAGATCCTGCGCGATCTCGCCGGGCCCGGCGCCTCGCCCGACGACCTGCGCCGCACCCGCGACACCCTCACCGCCCTGCTGCGCCAGCGCCTGCTCGAACTCCATCCGGAGCCCGAGCCGGCCACCGAAGCCCAGATTCCCCGGCCGCGGCTCCCGGAGGCCGCCTGTGCCTGACGCCCTCGCCCCCGATCGCCCCGGCGCCGCCGGCTGGTTCGGCCCCCGCCCGGTCGAGCCGCTCACCGCCTGCGGGGAGACCGTCGCCGTCGTGCGCAAGAAGGCCCTGCTGCGGCTCCTCGCCCGGCGGGAGGCCGCGCGGCTCGGGCTCCGCGCCACGCCCGAGCAGGTCCGGGAGACGGAGAGCCAGTTCCGGCTGTGCTTCGGGCTCGCCGCGGCGGAGGATCTCGCGGGCTGGCTCGCCGAGAGCGGCCTCGATCCGGCCGGCTTCGCCGAGGCGATGCGGGACTTCACCCTGGTGCGCCTGCTGGAGGAGAGCCTCGCCCCCGAGATCGACCGCCTCGCCGCCGCGCAGGTCGCGGTCGGCACCGCCCGCCTGCGTCCGGGGGCCTGACCCGATGGCGCGCGCGGGCCGCTCCTGGCTGCAGGTGAATGTCGGCCTGTCCCGCGAGCGCGGCTCGGCGCTGCCGGCCGCCCGCGCCCTCCTCGGGGAGATCGGCGACGCCCTGCCCGGGTGGCGCAGGACGCGCCTCCTCTCGGCCTTCCTGTTCCAGCGCAAGCCGCCGGACCTGCGCCTGCGCTTCCGGGGCGACCGCGACCGGCTGCTCGCGGAGCTGCGCCCGATCCTCGCGCGGCACGTGGCCGAGGGCAGGGTCACGCGGCACTTCGTCAGCGTCTACGAGCCGGAGGCGCGGCTGTTCGGCGGGGCGCAGGCCATGGAGGCCGTGCACGGGTTCTGGGAGGCCGACAGCCGGCTCTGGATCGCCGTCGACCGGCTCATCGCCGAGAAGGCCCTGACCATCCCCTACCCGTCGCTGCTGACCGCGATCCTCAACGAGACGGCGTGGCGCAGCCTCGGCGACGGCGCCGAGGTCTGGGACACGTGGTGCAACCTCCTCGTCCTGCTGCGGGCGCCGGCCGAGGGCGCGCCCGCCGGGGACGCGCCGCCGCTCCCGGCCTCCCCGCCGATCCATCTCGACGGGCTCCGGACCAGCGCCGGCCCGGCGGAGGCGGCGATCCTCGACGCCTACGGAGAGGCGGCCGGGCAGCTCGCGGCCGGGCTGCTGCGGAGCTGGGAGCGCGGGCGCCTCGCCTGCGGCTTGCGGGCCCTCCTGGCGACGGCCGCCCTCTTCACCCTCAACCGGCACGGCTTCGGCCAGGCCCGCGCGGTGCCGCTGGTGCGCGCCGTGGCGGCCTCCTGGGACGGCCGCAGCCTCCTGCGCGGCGCCCTGCCCGAGCCGCATCCGGGCGCCTTCCACCCGGCCCGGCACCCGGATCGCGGGGCGATCCGGCAGGGTGCCGGATGAGCGCGGTGCGGGGGCTCGGCCCGGCGATCCTGCGCGTCGCGGGCTGGCCGATCGAGACCCTGGCGCCGCTGCGCGCGGCGGCCCTGACGAACCGGGTCGATGCCTGGATCGCGCGGGACGAGGCGCTCCTGCGCGAGGGGGCGGCCCTGGCCGGCGAGGTGCGGGCGGCGTTGCGGGGCGCGGAGGATCCGGCGCGGCGCGGGGCGCTCCTCGACCTGGCGCGGGCCCTGCGGCGCTCGGCGCGCCCCCTGCCGGCCGCGGCGGTCGGGCGGCTCTGGGGCGATCCCTCGCTCGGCGAGGCCGTTCGGGGAGCCGCCGCGTCCCGCCTCGCCCACGCGGCCGAGCGGGCCGGCATCGACGCGGCGCACGCGGCGGAACTCGCCCGCGCGGGGGCGGCCCTCGAGGCCGTCGCCCGCGAGGAGCGCTTTCGGCGCGCCCTCTGCCTCGCCAGTCCCTCGGTCTTCCGCCGCCTGACGGATCCGCCGGGCGACGCGCGCGGCCGGCGCCGGCTCGCCGCGAGCCTGCACCGCTACCTGATGCGGGCGGTCGGCCGCGCGACGCCGAACGGCCTCTGGGCCGGCATCGTCCTCGAGGACGCGGGCGGGGGAGAGGACGTGGGCGGGGGCGAGGACGCGCGATGGTGCGCGCGGGGCCCGCTCGCGGTCGCGCCCGCCCCGGCCGTCACCCGCGTCGCCCCGGTGCTGCACCTGTTCGCGCGGATCCTGGAGGCGCGCGGCCGCGCCCGGCCCTGGATCGACGCGACCGCCTGGCGCCTCAACCCGACGCTGCGGCGCGCGGGGGCCGCGTGGCTGTTCGGCACGGTCGCGGAGGGGATCTGGGTCACCCGGCAGGTCGCCGACCACGCGCCGCTCGGCCACCTCCGCGCCGCCCTGGCGCCCGGGGAGGAGGCGGCGCCCGACGCGATCGCCGACGCGCTGCGCCGCCGCGATCCGGCGCTCCCGGACGAGACCGCGCGGGCCTGGGTCGAGGCCTGGATCGGCGCCGGGATCCTGTCCCCGTCGACCGCCCTGCCGGGCTTCTACGCGGATCCCTGGCAGGCCCTCGACGGGATCGTCGCCGCCCTGCCCGCGGGCGAGGCCGAGAGCTGGCGCGCGGTCCGCGCCGCCCTCGCGCGGATCGCGGCGGAGATCGAGGCGGGGATCGAGACCCTCTCGGCCGAGGCCCTGCGGGCGCGGCTCGACGCGGCCCGGGCGCCGGTGGCCGCCCTGCTGGCCGGCTACGGCCTGGCGCTGCCGGACGGGGCGGACGTGCTCGCGCTCGACCGCACGGCGCCGTTCCGCTTCGCCCTGTCGCGGGACCTCGCCGCCGCGATCGAGGCGCGGATCCGCGCGGCCTGGGCCTTCGACCGCTTCGGCCTCGGCGCCGTCGAGGCGGAGATCGAGACGGAGCGCCTCTTCGGCCCGATCGCCCCGGGCTGCACGGTTCCCCTCGGGGATTTCCTCGCGCCGGAGGCGGAGGCGGAGGCGGGCCTCGGGCGCCGCGCCCGCACCTGGGAGGAGCGCGCGGCGGCCCCGCCCGGCAGCGACCTCGCCCGGCGCGCCCGCGAGGCCTTCGGGCGCTGGGAGCGCGTCCTCGCGCCCGATCCCGCGGCGCGCCGCCTCGCCCTGCCGGAGCCGGAGCCGGAGCCTGAGCCGGGCCCGGGCGGGGAGCCCCTTCCCGCGGGCTCGGCCCTCCTCCTCGTCGATGCGGACGGGCGCCTGCGGCTCGGCGGGATCACGCCGGAGCCCGCCTTCTTTCACGGGCGCTTCGCCGCCCTCCTGGGCGCGGCGTTGGACGGGTCGGACGCCTTCCTCGACTGGCTGCGGGGCGCCCTGCGCGGAATCGAGGCGCGCCACCCCGTGCGCTTCTGCGACATCGCCATCCGCAACCACCGGGCGCCGAACGTCACGGCCCGGCCCGCCAGCGCGCGGCGGGCGCTCGACCCGCTCGCGGGCGGCGGCGAGGCCCTGCGCGGGCTCGGGATCGGCCGCGACGCGCGCGGCCGGCCGGCCCTGCACGCCGCCGGCCTGCCCGAGCGGCTCGTCCCGGCCGCCCGCACCGCCGCCTCCCTCGCCGGGCTCGACCGCATCGCCTGGCTCCTGTCCTCGGTGTCCCTCTGCCTCGGCCGCCCATCCCTGATGGCGCCGATCCCGCCGCTCGCCCGCGAGGTGGCGGAGTGGCGCCACCTGCCGCGGCTCCTCCTCGGCGAGACCGTCCTCGGCCCGGAGCGCTGGACGCCGCGGGAGGCCGTGGGCGCCGGCCTCGCGGCCGCCCGGGGGGCCGAGCGCTTCGTGATCTGGCGCCGCTTCGCGCGCGAGGCCGGGCTCCCCGCCCTCCTCTACGCCTTCGCGGGACGCGGCGAGACCGAGGTGCTGCTGGCGGCTGACAGCCCGCTCGCGATCGACCTCCTCGGCCAGGACCTCGCGGCCCACGGCCCGGCGCTTCGCCTCCAGGAACTGCTCCCGGATCCGAGCGGCTTCGTGGTCCGGGACGAGGCCGGGCGCCGCTACCTCGCAGAACTCGCCGTGGCCTGGGCGGGGGACGACGCATTCTGGGCCGGGCTCGCCCCCGCGGCGGAGGCGTGAGACGAGATCCGTATCATGCGCGTTCCGGACGTGATCGCCCGGACAGCGGATGACGGCTGGTCCCTCTTACCAGCCGAAGGGCGGCGGTGCCGGGCCGCGATAGGCCTGGGCCGGCAATTCGCCCGAGATCGGCTCGGCGCGGGCGGGCGGGCGCGGCGCGGGGGCCGCCTCGGGCATGCGGCCGATCCCGGGGGTCGGGAGGGTATCCGTGATGAAGCGGGGCTGGGCGAGCGTGGCGCCGGCCGGCCCCGGGCGGGGTACCGCGGGCGGCGCCAGGGAGGCGGCCGCCGGCGGGCCGGCGGGCGGCGCGAGGTAGGTCGGGGTCGCGGCCCGGTCCGGGGCGGCGGGCCGCGGGGCGACCGGCGCGGCCGCCATCGCCGGCGGGACGGCCGCCGCGGGCGGGACCGCGGCCGGCGCGGCCGCCAGGACGCGACGGGATGCCGGCCGGCGGCGCGGGGGCGCGTCCGCCGGCACGGGACCGTCGGACCCGAGCCGCAGGCGCGCGAGATTCTCGATCAGCGCCTCGGACGGCGTGCCCGCGCGGCGGCACTGGTGGATGCGCAGCGAGGCGGTGACGGGCGAGGCGGCGGGCGGGAAGGCCGCGCCGAGGCTCGGCACCGCCTCGATCCACTGCCACGCGTAGACGCAGCGCTCGTTCTGGGCGAAGCCCATCGGCCCGTAGGCGTTCCGGGCCGGGCGCGACGAGATCCGGTAGCCCGATCCTCCGGCCAGCGCCGCCAGTTCCGCCGCGATGCCCGAGCGCGTCGGCTTGGCCATGGCGGGCCCGTCCACGGCCCCGCGGCGGCGCAGCGCGAGGTCGATCCAGCCCTCGCCACCCCCGCCCCGCGGGCCGAAGCTGATCCGCTGGCGCAGGCCCTGCGAGTAGCCGTCGACCTGGATGGACTGCCCGGCCTCGGCGCCCGGCAGGTGCACGAGGGCCTGCGACCGGGCCGAGCCGTTGAGCGAGCTGAAGGACGTGGCGCTCTCCGCGCCGCGCAGGACGCGCCGGCCGCTGCCCGACGCGGTGCAGGCGGCGAGCGACGCCGCCGCGGCGGCGAGTGCGACCATCCGGAGGGACGCCGCGGCGAGGGAGGGACGGGGCGAGGTCATGGGCGATCCGGAAGCTGCGCTCACCGCATCGCGGCGGGCGGCGCGTCGAAGAGGCCGAAGCGATCTCCGTCGCGGGTCTGGGTGGGGCGGGCGGGGCCGGCCGGGGCGGCGGCTCCCTCGGCCTGCGCGATGGTTCCGACCGCGGGGGCGGCAGGCCGTCCTGCGGGCTCGCCCGGTCCGAGCCGTTCCAGCTCGGCAGCAGGGCGTAGCCGTAGCGCTCGTAGGGCATCGGCCCGACCCCGGGGACCCGGCGGGCCACCAGCGGCGGCGGCCCCGCGCGGAGGTCGCGCAGGGCGTCCCGCTCGCCGCCCTTCTCGCCCGCGGGCTGGGCGGTGAAGCGCAGCGGGTTCTCCGGCGCGACCGCCTGGGGGAACTCGCCGCGGCGGACGGGCAGGACCGTCTCGGGGGCGGCCGCGGTCGGCTTCGGCACGCGGGGCGCGGCCGGCCGGGTCAGGGCCGCGCGCTGGGGCGCGGGGCCCGAGCGGGGGGGCGCGCAGGGGCCCGGATCGGCGCCCTCGTCCTGCGCCGTGAACAGGAGCCCGACCACCTTCGGGAACAGCCCGTCGTAGCGGTTCACGATTTCCAGGAACTCGCGGTTGCGCTTCTGCCGGGTCAGCGAGAGGGCGTAGCCGAGGATCGCGGCCTCGCGGGGCTTCCAGGCGCTCGCCCGCTCGAACCACTCCGCGGCGGCGTCGAACTGGCAGGCATTGTAGGCGTACCAGCCGAGCGCCTGGGCGCCCTCGCCCGAGCCGGTCGCGAGGACGAGCTTGGCGAAGCGGTCCAGGCGCGGCGCCTCCAGGGGTGCCACCGGGGACTGGGTGAGACGGCGCTCCAGCAGGTCCATGTAGAGGGCCGTGTTGGTGACCGATCCCTCGCGCCACGCGAAGGCGACCTCCTCGGCGTCGCGCTCCTGCCCGACCTCGCGCAGCGAGAGGGCGAGCCCGGTCGCGACGGTGGCCCTGCCCCCGCGGGCGATCGCGCCCTTGAACCAGTCCAGCGCCTCGCGGAATTGCCGCCGCTTGTAGGCGTACCAGCCGAGCAGGCTGAACTGGTCCGGCTCGCCGAGCTTGCGCACGTGGTCGCTCAGGGCGGCGAGGTCGGCCGGCTCGATCCGGCCCACCGGCTCGTCGTGCAGGATGGCGGCGATGCGGGCGCGGGTCACGTCGAGGCGCAGCGCCGCGAACTCGTTGCTCCCGTCCGCGGCCGGCTGACCGAGGGCGAGGAGCGGCTCGACCTGGCCGATCGGCAGGGTCGCCATCGCCTTCTGGATCGTCGCGAGGCGCAGGGCGGATTCCTTCTGCCCCGCCAGGATGCCCCGGTAGAGGCTCGCGGCCTGGCCGGGATCGCCGCCGCGGGCGTAGGCTTCCGCGACGAGCCAGGCGATGTCGATGTCGAGGTCGCGCATCGCCTCCGGCACCGCCCGGACCCGGGCGATCACCTCCGGCCAGGCGCCCTCGCGGGCCGCGGCCTTGACCTCGCTGCGCAGCGTGCCGCGGTTGAGCTTGCGGGCGAGGTCGTCCGAGGGCTGCCAGCCGGGATCGCTCGCCTGGCGGGCCGCGATCGCGGCGCGCAGGTCGTTGAACCGGCCGGCCGTGAACAGGTCCCACATCGGGGCCTCCTCGGGCGGGCTCGGGCGGATGGAATCGAGGTCCGCCGGAACCTTCCAGTTCGGGTAGCGGCGGCGCAGGCGGGCGATCTCGGCCTGGACCCGGTCGGATTGGCGCTGGGCGGCGTAGAAGCGCAGCGCGCTCTCGTCGACGATCTCGGCATCCTCGGCCGGCGCGCCGTCCCTGCCGAGGATCACGGGCGCGCGCCGCTCGTCGAGCTGGATCACCCCGACCGGGGCAGTCGGAGCCTCCGCCCGCGCGGCGCCCCCGCCCGCGGCGAGGAGCGCCGCGAGCATCGCGGCCCGTCGCGACGGCGCTCCGGAACTCAGCGCCCAAGGCATGACGCGTACCTCATGTTGACGGCGGCGAGGGCCAGGAGCTGGAGCGTCGCCGGGTAGTAGTTCTGCGGCGAGGTCGGGTCGGGAAGGGCGGGCGGCAGCGAGGCCGTGCCGGCCGCGCAGGCGGTGAGGGCCGCGACCGCGAGGTAGCCGGGCTCCTGCATCCGTCCGACGACGTCGTTGCTCGCGGTGTCGACCACCGGCAGGCCCGAGGCGCCGACCTCGGCCCAGGCCTTCACGAAGGGGGCGTAGTAGCGGCGCTCCGCGATGCCCGCCATGGCGAGGTAGAGCGGCACCCGGACCGCGTTGTAGGAGAAGACCGGGGGGAAGCCGGCCGCCGCTTTCGGCTCGCCCCCGCGCAGCGAGGTCCACTCGACCGGCAGCGCCGCCTCCCCGAACCGCGCCCGCAGCGCGAGGTCGAGGCCGGCCGCGCTGAGCCGGGCCCAGTCGAATTCGGGCGCCACCGCGGGCAGGCGCGCCAGGGCGGGGAAGATCCAGTAGGACAGGTTGATCACCGGCCCATCCGCCCGGTCCTCGGCCGAGAACCCGGCCATGCCCGGCAGGAGCAGGGCCGCGCCCTCGGAGCGGAACAGCACCGTGCGGCGGCCGATATCGACGGCGATGCGCCGTGCCGCGAGGCGGTAGCCCTCGTCCTGCCAGGCGTCCGCGGCCTCGATGAGGGCCCAGGCCACCAGGAGGTCGCCGTCGGTGGCGTTGTTCATGTCGGCGACGCCCGGGCGCTTGTCCGGCTCCCAGCGCCAGGCCAGCAGGGAATCGTCCCGGACCATGAGGTTGGCGCGGGTCCAGTCCCAGATCCGCTGGAAGGCGTCGCGGTCCCCGGCCGCGACGGCGAGCAGCATGCCGTAGCCCTGCCCCTCGCTGTGGCTGATGCGGCCGTTGGCCGTGTCGACGACGCGGCCCTGGTCGGTGACGAAGCGCGCCTTGTAGGCGCGCCACGCCGCCCCGTTGCCGAGGGCGTTGTGGAGCGACGCCGGCTCGCCAGTCCGGTTCTCGCCAGTCCGGCTCTCGCCATCACGGTTCTTGGCGTCGCGCGCGCGGGGCGGCGGCTCGGCGGCGCCCGGCTGCTGGGCGAGGCCTGGCCGGGCGCCGCCCAGCGCGGCGCTGCCCAGGATCAGGATCGTCGCCGCGAGGCGCAGGAAGGATCTCATCGGGGGGCTCCGGTGCCGCGGTCGGGGTCGCCGCGCCGCCCCGTGCCGGTGCGCCCGACGCCGCGCAGCATGGCCGAGGTGGACAGGCCGAGGGCGGCCGCCGAGGCCAGGATGATCAGCGCGAAGGCGTTCGGATTGGACGAGAACCAGCCCGCCACGATCAGCCGGAGATTCTCGAAGCTGCGGGGCGCCGTCTCGACGAGGATCGCGTGCCGCGCCGCGTAGGTGCGGACCGCGCCGTCATTGCCGTCGAGCACGGCCACCCGCCCTTCGAGCCGGTCCCACACCGACGGCGCGGTCAGGCAGGTCACCGAGGCCTGCAGCGCCGCCGGGGTCGGCGCCGTGAAGACCGTGAGCGTCGCGTCGGGGTCGCGCCCCATCAGGCCCTGCCCGGCGATCAGGGAGGTGCGGGCATCCACCTCGATCTCCGCCTCGCGGACCTGCGCGTCGAGCCAGCGCGAGGCCGCCGCGACCGCCTCCTGGAGGACGGCGCCGAGCCGCGCGCCGATCCCCGCGAGGCCGTCCTCGCCCGCGCCCGCCCCGCGCAGGGAGGCGCCCCAGGAGGTGACGAGGTCGGCGGCCTGCGCGCGCGCCGAGGAGCGCCCGCGCTGGGCCACCGCGATGCTGCGCGACGGGGCGGCCGGGAGCGCGCAGGCGGGAGGGATGTCGGAGCGCAGGCGGTCGAGGCTCAGGCCCCCGCCCTGGCCGGCCGGCTGCGGGATCTCGGCGCCGGCCTGCGCGGCCCGCCCCTGCCAGATCTGCTGCACCTGCTGCGGGTCGAGCCCGACGGTGCGCAGCAGGTCGGGATCGAGCGTGCGGACCGGCCCGACGACCACGGTCGGGCCCCGCCTCTCCGCCGCGCGCTCGGTGGCGAGTTCGAAGTCGATCGGGCGGCCCGCCGCCAGGGCGAGGCGCACCGCGATCGTGGCGGCGGCCGACATCGAGGCCCGGTCGGGCGCCGGCACGACGAGGCGCGGCCGCCGCGGCGCATCGCGATAGGGCGCGCCGCCGCCCGCCGTCGCGGCGAGGTCCGGCAGCCGCAGCGCCCGCGCCAGCCGCGGGAAGGCCACCTTGGTCTCGCCGAGGAACAGGAAGCGCTTGCGGTCCGCCTCCGCGTCGCTGCAGGCGCGGTCCGAGGCGGCGGGCAGCAGCGCCGTGACGTCGACGCGGTTGCGGCCGGGCCGCCAGCGCCCGAGCGGCAGGCCGATCTGCGCGTCGCGGAACACCTCGCCCTCGGCGCGCGGCAGCGGCGCGCTCGCCGCGTTGCGCCGGTTGACGTCGACGATCACCTGCGCCTCCGGGTCGAGGCCGGCGGCGTAGCCGCCCTCCAGCGTCAGGACGACCTTGCCGTAATCCGCCGCGATCACGTCGCTCGGCAGGACCACGTCGAAGCCGGCCCGGAACAGCCGTCCGCTGAATTCGCGGTTCTGCAGGCCGAGATCGGCGAGGCGCAGCGTCTCGCCGCCCCGGATCTCGGCGCCGCGCGCGAGGGCGAGCGCCCGCAACCCCTGCGGGCTCCCGACCGGCTCATGGGCCGCCGAGGCGGTGACCGCCTCGGCGGCGGCGTCGAGATCCGCCGGGGCGGTGCCCGGGACGATCAGGGTCGTGGCCCGGGTCGCCTGGGCCGGCAGGACGGTCAGCGGCTGGCCGCTCGCCACCTCGCCGGCCTCGACATTGGCGACCTCGCGCAGCTCGTCGGGACTCGCGACCACGAGGTTCAGGCCCGAGGGTCCCTGCTGCGCCGATCCGAACTCGACCGCCACGTGGCTGTAGCCGCCGGCCAGCGCGACGCGCTGCACGAGGCCGATGATGCGCTCGAAGGTCTCGAAGGTCGGCCGGCTGCGGAGCATCACCCGGATCGGGACGACGCCGCGCGGATCGGGCGGGACCGCGGCGAGGTCGCGCAGGCTCTGGGCGGTCCCGGTGCCCGGCGGCAGCACGAAGCCGGTCCAGGACGGGTCGACCTGGGTCCAGAGCTCGTAGGTCGCCGGCAGGCTGCAATCGACCCGGTGGCGCTGGACGGCCGCGACCGCGACGGCGTTGTAGCCGGGCCTGAGCAGGCCGGGCGGCACGTCGAACTCGACGACCCGCACGGCGCTCGGGGCGCGGATCGCCGTGCGGCCGACCACCGCGTCGTTGATGGACAGGGTGAGGGAGGAGGTCTCCGGGACCACGGAGATCGCCGCCAGGTAGCCGATGCGGAAGCGCAGGTGCTCGCGCGCCTCGGCCTCCGTCAGGTAGACGCTCCATTGCAGGCCGCTCTCCTCGCCGCTCAGGCGCAGCCCGCTCCGGCCGGCCGGGAGCGGCCGCTGCGGCAGGAGCGCGGGCGCCGGCACCGCGGCGCCCTCGGGGGCGGGCGCGGCCTCGGCCGGGCGGCCGGGCGCCGCGCCGGCCGCGTCCGGGACGGACAGCACCTGGGGGGCGCCGCGTCCGAGGAAGCTCTGGGCGCCGGCGCCCTGGGGCAGGAGCAGGGCGAGGCCGATGAGCGAGGTGCCGGCGATCCGGCGCAGGGCGGCGCCGACCGGGGCGGCGGGGATCGGCAGGAGGTCGGGAAGGCGGGGTTGGGCGGTCATGGCGGCCTCAGCCGAGGCTCGGCTGCGAGGAGGGGTCGAGGTCGGAGCGGCGCCGGCCGCGGTTCTGGGCGAGCGTCGCGTTCTCCGCCTCCAGCATCATGCGCAGCCAGGCCGGCGTGGCGTCGACCGGGTTGGCGGGCACCGGCGGCTGCGCCTCGGGCGCGGCCGGGCGCGGCCTCGCGGGTTCCACGAAGCTGCGCCGCGGCGTCTCGGCCAGGCGCCGATGCATGCGGATCGTCTGCGGGACCGGCACCTCGGCCGGGTCCTTGCGCGCGTCCCGCGCCGCGAGGTCCGACAGGAAGTAGGACAGGGCCCGGCACGGGCCGGCGATCCCCCAGGCGACGAATTGCAGGCTGCCGGCGAGCAGGTTCTTGTGCCCGCGCCGGCGCTGCTGGAAGCGCCGCATCGCCTCCGCGTCGCCGTACATCAGGTCCGCGAGGACGAGGTAGGCGCAGGGCGTCATGTCCTCGAAGACGAGGTCGCAGACCGATTCCTCGCCCGCGAGCGCGACCCCGACCACCCGGGCCGTGATGGCGGCCCGGGCCGTGGCCTCGGGCAGGTCGGCCCGGGGCGCGACCCCGAGCGTCCCCACGCTCGCGTCGCCGTCGCGCCGCATCGGCACGATCGCGTCCATGCGGACCCGCGCGCGCTCGCGGGAGATCCGCTCGACCGCGACGTCGATGGCGAGGCCGTTCAGCGTCAGCACCGCCGGGCGCTCGACCGCGAGGGAGGGCGTCGTCTCGGTCTGCCGGCGCTCCGCCGCCGCCCCGAGCGCCGCCCCCGCGGTGATCAGGTTGAACAGGTTCCACAGGCCGACGACGAGCATCAGGTTCGTGATGCCGGGCTCGTACAGGTAGCGGTAGGTGGCCACGCCCGCCCCGAGCAGCAGGACCAGGAACACCGCCAGGAAGGGCATCGCCAGCGGCGAGAGCTGGTCGCGGTCGAGCGTCACGTTCTTGGCCGTGACGTTGAAGTGCGGCTTGCGCGGCGACAGGATGACGGACGCGGTCGCCTTGATCAGGAACAATCCCTGGACGTACTCGTAGAGCTCCGAGACGAAAGGCCAGCGCAGGCGGCCGTAGAGGTAATTCTGCATCATCAGGTTCACGGCAATGTAGGTCGCGGTGTAGGCGATCGCTTCATCGACGTTGGCCACCACGATCTTGAGGTCCAGGAAGATGTAAAGCAGGGGCGCGACCATGAAGATCAATCGCGGCACCGGAAAGAACCAGAAAGTCATGCTCGACAGGTAGCAGAGCCGCTGGATCGACGTCGGGCCGCGCTTGAGCAGCGGGTTCTTCAGCAGCAGGATCTGCAGCATGCCCTGGCACCAGCGCGACCTCTGACCGATGAAGGAGGTCAGCGTGTCGGGCTGCAGGCCGGCGATCAGGGTCTTGTCGACGTAGACGCTGGTCCAGCCGCGGGAATGCAGCTCGAAGGCGGTCTCGCAATCCTCCGTGATGGTGATGCCGGAGAAGCCGCCCGCCTCCTCGAGCGCCCGGCGGCGCAGCAGCGCGGCCGAGCCGCAGAAGAAGGAGCCGTTCCACTTGTCGAGGCCGCGCTGGGTCTCGGCGTAGAACATCTCGTTCTCCGAGGGCATGCGGTCGAAGGTGCCGAGGTTGCGCTCGATCGGGTCCGGGTTGAGGAAGGCGTGCGGCGTCTGCACGAGGAACAGCTTCGGGTCCTGCGCGAAATGCCCGATCGTGTCGCGCAGGAAGGAGCGGAACGGGACGTGGTCCGCGTCGAGCACGACGACGATCTCGCCCTGCGAGTGCTGGAACCCGTTGTTGAGGTTGCCGGCCTTGGCGTGGAGGTTGCGGCGCCGGGTCAGGTAGTTGACGCCGAGTTCCGCGCACAGCTTCTGGAGCACCGAGCGGCGGGTGCGGGCCTCGACGGCCTTGGCGCGGTTCGGATCGGAGCATTTCTGCTCCGTCCCGCCGTCGTCGAGGAGCCACACGGTGAGCTTGTGGGCGGGGTAGTCCAGGGACTTGGCGGCCGCGAGCGTGGTCGCCAGGACGTCGCTGTCCTCGTTGTAGCTCGGCACGAACACGTCGACGGTCGGCAGGGCGTCGTCGTCCGCGGCGTCGGGCGTCGCGCGCGCGATCGGGTCGGCGTTCACGACGAGGCTGATCATCAGGATGTAGAAGCAGTAGAGTTCCGCCACGAGCAGGATCATGCCGCAGACGAAGCCGGGCACGTCGCTCACGGGCGGCAGCGTGCTGGAGACGCGCCAGTAGAGGTAGCGCAGCACCACCAAACTGCCGATCGCCAGGAAGACCGACCGGGCCACGCGCCCGCGCAGGAACAGCCAGATCAGGCCCATCAGGCCCATCGCGCCGAGGCTCATCTCGAGCTGGACCTGCGTCCCGACGGGCTGAACCAGGAGCGCGAGGACGGCCATCGCGCTGGTCAGCCAGAGCGCTCGCGCGAGAATGACAGGCACGACTCTCATCTCCTCTGTGAAAACAAGACACCGACTCGGTGCTGCATTTCACAGCAATATACGAGCCAAAGTCTGACCAATTTCAGTCCACTCTCGATCGGCATCGCGGCTGTTGATAAACGTCTCCAATGAACGGTTAAATCAGAACGCCGCACGCGCTTCGACGCTGGTGTAGTAACCACTCTTCTGAATGCGATCGAAGACGTAGCCGGCACCGAGCGAGAATTTCATCGGCCCGACGAAGAATCCGGTGAGGTGCGCGCCGACGCGCCACTGGTTGAAGAACTGATCGCCGAGGAACGTGCCCTCGGGGCCGAGGAAGACGCCGTCCGCGACGGCGAATCCGGCGCGCAGGCGGGCGTAGTAGGCGCGGAACAGCGTGGAATAGGAGGCGTTCGCCGCGAACAGCGTGTCGACCGTCGGGTTGAGGTAGATGTCGGCGGCGACCTTCGCGCCGACGCCGGTTCCGACCACCGGGTTGCGCGGATCCGGGATCGAGAGCTCGTTGTGGCGGACATTGAAGCCGATGTAGCCGGCGACGGCGGCCTGCTGCCAGATCCACTCGTAGCCCAAGAGCGCCGACCCCTCCGCCTGGACCCCGTGGACCGTCCGGCCGGCGCCCGCGCCAGGGTAGGAATAGACGCCGTCGACGCTCTGGAGTCGGACCCGCGGGCCGCTCTCGACCAGGGTGTTGGCCGTCGCGATCGTCGCCGTGACCGCGCCGAAAGCGGAGCTGTTCGAGGTCACGGTGGCCGCGGCATCGACCGCAACGATCCAGTCATCCTGCGGGACGACCTGCTCGGCCCCCGTGTACCAATCGGCCGCGAACCCGATCTCCGGCACGGCAATCGACCCAACCAGGGCAACAATGCAGCATTTGATCAAATGATGGGCAGACACGTCGCACCTTCTGGGGCCTTGCTGCGGGTGAACCCGGCTTCGAGCGCCACAAATATTCGTTTTAATGGTTAACGAGGCGTTAAATCCTGTGGCTCTGCGCCGTTGCTCAGGCAATGTGCTGTGAACGACACAGGCCGCGGCGGCCGTCAATCGAGCGATAAGAGTCGTGCTACATGGTTCAATTCTGAGTCTTCACTCCGTATTGGCTGACTCGATCGGGCACCGCGACGGCGTGCCGGATGAGAGAGGCCGCGATCGTGGCGTCCTCCATTGCGGCGCGCGAGCCGGAAGACTGAAACAAATCCCAGAGCACGGCGGCGGGACCGCGCGGCCCGGCGAGGACGCCGCCCGGTCCGGGCGCTTTCTCAGCGGCACGCCCCTCCCCTGCCGGGCGGCTCCCCCCGGGGGCGCCTGAACCCTCAGGCGGCCCGCACGGAAGCGGCCGGAGCCTCGTCCAGCGCGCGGACGAGTTCGGTCAGGCCGAAGGGCTTGTGGAGGCTGCCGAAGACCTGCGCGTTCGCGGGCAGCTGGCCCCGCGCGCCCATGATCACGATCTCCATCGCCGGATGGGTGCGCGAGACGACGGCCGCGAGGTGGAGGCCCTTGGCGCCGGGCAGGAGGTGGTCGCAGAGCAGCAGGTCGAAGTCCCGCCGCTCCGCCAGGGCCTGGAAGGCCTGGTCGGCGGTCGCCGCGAGGGTGACCGCGTGGCCGAGCCCCGCGAGGGCGTCGGCCGTGACCGAGCGCACCAGCGGGTCGGCCTCCGCGAGGAGGACGCGCCGCGCCCGCGCGCGGGCCCCCGGGCGCGCCTGGGCGGGGGCGAGGTCGGAGCCCGGGATCCAGAGCGTGACCTCGGACGGGCCGACGCTGATCGCGCCGCCGATCTCCTCCATGAGCTGGCGCACGGCCGCGATCCCGCTTCCCTCCGCCAAGCGTCCGCCGATCGAGACGCCGATCTGCACGCCCGCCTGCTGGCGGATCGGCGCCCCGGCCGCGTCCCGCGAGGCCCCGACCACGATCGCGACCGCGTCCCCCTCCGTCAGGCAGGCGCGGATGTCGACGGCGAGGTTGAGCAGGGCGATCTCGACGTCGCGCTCGGCGCAGTGCAGCCGCGGCAGGTCGGCGGCCTTCGAGACCGCGACCGGGGTGCCGGCCAGGACCGTGCCGCGCAGGAAGGCCAGGACGTCGTCGAGGATCGGCGCGAGATCGATCTCGCCGGCCGGGGGAGCCTCCCGCCGGCTCAGCGCGAGCACCCGGCGCGTCGTCGAGGCGCCCCGCGCGGCCCCGCGAAACGCCGCCTCGAGCCAGCGCCGGACCGATTCGTCGGGGATGTGGCCCGCCCGCGCGGCCCCCACCGAGGTCAGCACGACGGTCAGGACGTTGTTGATGTCGTGCACGATGCTGTCGACGATCTCGCGGGTGAGCGGGTCCCGGCGGCGCTCCGGCGCCGGCAGCGCGCCCGCATTCTCCGCGGCGAGGCCCGGGCCCGGCGCCGGCAGCGCGGCCGCCACTTCCCGGCTGAGCACGTGCAGCCGCGTGCAGGAGACCTCGTCCCGCGCCGCCTTCGCGATGCGCAGGATCAGGCGCCGCTCGCGGGCATCGCCGTCGCCCGGGAGGATCCGGACGGCCACGTCGCGGGTGACGCCCTCGGCGGCGAGCGCGCCGCGCATGGCGCCCTCGACCAGCGCGCGGTCGTCGCCGGCCACGCGGGAGAGGATCTCGTCCAGGGCGCAGACCCGCTCGGAGGCGCCCGCGTCGCGGTCGGCGGCGGCATCCGTCCAGGCGACCTGCCCGCTCGCGAAATCCACCTCCCAGCAGGTCGCGCCGGTGACGGCGTGGATGAAGCGGAGCCGGTTGCGCGCCCGCGCCAGCGCCGCGCGGGTCTCGTGGAGCAGCCGGTCGCGGCTCTGGGCGCGCGCGGTGACCTCCGCGAGGGTCCCGGCGAGGTCGCCCAGGTCCCGCATCCAGAACCGCTCGGCGCCGAGGCCGGGCCGCTCGTCCCGGGCGGCGCCGCGCAGGCGCGCGAGGCCCCGGGTGGCGTGCCCCCCGACCATCCAGCCCAGGAGGGCGGCCAGGGCCACCACGTCCGCCAGGAGCAGCGAGCCGGCTTGCGACTGCCAGGTCGGCCCGGCCTCGCCCGGCGCCCGCGCGGCGACGAGCCAGCCGAGCCCCGCCCCCTCGGCGTCGGGGAGCGAGGCCACCGCCTCGGGGCCGCCGGCCGGGGCGCCAGCGGCGCCCTCGGATTGCAGGAGGGGCCGCCCGGTGCCGTTGAGGATGCTGAGCTGCAGCGCGCGGCCGGCCTCCCCGAGATCGGCGCGCGCCGCGTCAACGACGCTGCCGATCCATTCCGGCGTGAGCTGCACCGCCAGGATCCCGATCGCGGTCCGGTCCGGTCCCGGCACGGGCGCGCCCAGGATGGTGTTGCGGGGCGCCTCGATGCCGGCCCGGCTGCGCTCGCTGGCATCCGCGATGACGGTCCCGGCGAGGCCCCGCGCGAACCACGTCGCGCCCGACACGTGAGCGCCGGCGAATCTCCCGCTCGCCGTCGCGCGGATCAGGCCGGTCCGGTCGGCCAGGAGGATGTCCGCGTATTCGGGGTGGAGGGCGCGCCAGCGGGCGAAGTAGGCGCGGATCGCGGCGGGATCGGCCTGGGGCTGCAGCAGCGCGTTCTCGGCCGCCAGCGCGACGTCCCGGGAGACCGCGAGCACGGCCGAGGCGAGGCGGTCGGCGACGAGGCGCGCGCCGTCCCGGGCGATCTGCCCCTGCCGCGGCGCCGGCGCGTGCTCGGGCGTCGCGACGCGCAGCGCGGTGAGCCCGGCCGCGACGGCCGAGAGCGCGCAGAGCGCCGCCATCGTGGCGCGCAGGGACAGCATGCCGGACTTGTGCATCGGCGAGGGATCCGTGGGCTCGTGCTCCGCTTCGTCCGCGGCCGCTCACGCTTCGTTCAGAATGGTTAACAGCTGCTTAACTCGGGGGATTCTCTCCCTTAAGCCGTGCAAGATCCCGCTATAGCGCCGCACAGGCAACCGGATCCGCGTGGTCGTGACTGGTACGAGCAGGTCGTGCGGCGGCAGTTCGGGATCCTGGAGGTGTGGGCGATCTTGCCGCAAGGGTCGATCCCGCGATCGCCGGGCGTGCTAGGTTCAAAACCCAATCAGCTTGACCATGTGAATGGCCGCTGAGAGTGGGAGCCGGCATTCAGCCGCACGGCCACAACGTACTGCATCGCCATCGAAAGCGGACATTCGCTGACTGGGTGTTGTGGAGCGTTCGCTATACCGCAGACATGGCATCCGAAGTGTACAGCCATAATTCATGCGATATTATCCGATAATGAATGCCGCTGAAATTTCTGAGAAGATCACCGCAAAATCTTCGCTTTCTGTTTCTGACTTGATTGCTGCCAAAATGACACGTAGGGCAAAATGTAATTACTGCTCAATCACACGTTATAGAGGCGGGCAAATTTTTCGCTTAGGAGCATCATTACCAAAATGTCCGCTGAAATTACCATTTTATTGCGGAGAAATGCTATGAGAGCACTGGTCTGGCACGGCACTGAAGACATCCGATGCGATACAGTCCCGGACCCTAAGATTGAGGATGAGCGCGACGCAATCATCAAGGTGACCACCTGTGCGATCTGCGGCTCGGACCTGCACCTCTACGACCACGTCATGCCCGGCATGGAAAAGGGCGACGTGATGGGCCACGAGTTCATGGGCGAAGTCGTTGAGATGGGCAGAGGCGTCAACGGCGCTCTCAGGAAAGGTGAGCGCATCGTCGTGCCTTTCACAATCATCTGTGGCGAATGCGATCAGTGCAAGCGCGGCTACTTCTCCGTCTGCGAACGCTCGAACCGCAACAAGTCGATCGCCGAGAAAGCCTTCGGGCACACCACCGCGGGCCTGTTCGGCTACACCCACCTCACCGGCGGCTACCAGGGCGGACAAGCCGAGTACGTCCGTGTGCCGTTTGCCGATAAGACCCACATCAAGGTGCCGGATAACCTGAGCGACGAGCAGGTGCTGTTCCTCGGTGATATCTTCCCGACCGGCTGGCAGGCCGCGGTGCAAGCCGACATCCAGCCGACCGATACGGTCGCGATCTGGGGCGCCGGTCCGGTCGGCCAGATGACACTGCGCTCCGCGGTCCTCCTCGGTGCGAAGCAGGTGGTCTGCATCGATAGCGTGCCCGAGCGCCTGGAGATGGCACGCGCGGGAGGGGCTGTAACCATCGACAACGCGCAGGAGAGCGTGATCGAGCGCCTCAATGAGTTGACCAACGGCAAGGGTCCGGAGAAGTGCATCGATGCCGTCGGCATGGAGGCGCATTCGCCGCGCGCTCTGGAACAGGTTTACGACCGACTGAAACAGGCCGTAATGCTGGAGAGCGACCGCGCCTCGGTGCTGCGCGAGATGATTTATGTCTGCCGCCCCGCTGGCATCCTCTCGATCCCGGGTGTCTACGGCGGGCTCGTCGACAAATTGCCGGTGGGAGCCCTGATGAACAAGGGGCTGACCATCCGCACCGGGCAGACCCACGTGAACCGGTGGACGGATGACCTCGTCAAGCGTGTCGCCGACGGGCAGATCGATCCCTCCTTCGTCATCACTCATCGGGTTGGGCTCGAACAAGGGCCCGAGATGTACAAGACCTTCCGCGACAAGAAAGACAACTGCATCAAGGTTGTGCTCCGGCCCTGATTGGCTTTGCAGCCCGTCGCGCTGCGGCGGGTCTGCCATTCCTCTCACATTACGGCATCCATTGCGGCACCGAGGAAGTCAGCATGTCCGATGCCATGTCTCAACGGGACCGGGGTCGCGCTCCTGTGCCCTATTCTCTGCCGAGTTATCTCACCTCAGACCCGCGCCGTAGGCCAGATCCCGCAACCAGGGAACTCGCCCACGGCCTAGGCTGGTTCTCCATCGGCCTCGGCCTGACTGAACTGGCGTGTGGCGGTGCCATTGCCCGCTGGCTCGGAATGCCGCGCGCAGCCCCGGTCATCGAAGCCTACGGCGTGCGCGAACTCCTACAGGGTGCCGGGATCTTGGGCTCGCGTGATCCGACGCCCTGGATCTCGGCACGCGTCGCGGGAGACGCGCTCGACATCGCCACGGTCCTTCCTGGGCTAGTGGGCCATAATCCGCGCAAGGACAACGTGCTCATCGCCCTTGTGGCCTTGGCTGGCGTTACAGCCATCGACGTGATCTGCGCACAGAACCTCTCGGGGGCACCCCTCGCCCCGTCCCGAAAGGTCCGACAGGATTACCGCAGCCGCAGCGGCTTTCGCCGTCCCGCGCAGGCGATGCGGGGTGCGGCACGCGACTTCAAGCCGCCACCCGACATGATCCGCCCGGAGGCGATGCGTCCCTGGACGTTGACCAACGCCTGAGGCTGGAAGGATGCAAGGCTGATGCTGCCTGCTTTCGAACGGGCGTCGGGTGCGCTCGTCATGGGTCTTGTCCTCGCCGACATCTTCCTGACAGTCCTTTACGCGCGCATCGGGACAGGACTGATCGCGGACCGGGTCGCCCATCTCACCTGGGCAATCTTCCGTGCCGTCGATCAAGTCGGGCAGAAGCGGGGCGCTGTGCTCTCCTTCTGCGGCCCGGTCATCCTCATCGTCTACGTCCTGCTCTGGGCACTGGGACTGACCCTCGGAGCCGGCCTGATCATCCACCCCGCGCTCGGGACGGCCGTTCGGGCAAGCAGCGGCGAGACCCCGGCCGACTTCATGACTGCCCTCTATGCAGGCGGCAGCAGCATGGCGATCGTGGGAGCCAGCGACTTCAAGCCGGTCACAGATGCCTACCGCGTCCTCTATCTCGTGAACTCGCTCGTCGGCATGTCGGTGACGTCATTGGTCCTGACCTACGTCATGCAGGTCTACAGCGCGCTTCGGCAGCGCAACGCGCTCGGACTAAAGCTGCATCTGTTAGCGGGCGAAACCGCGGATGCGGCCGAACTCCTCGCGCGGCTCGGGTCACAGGGGCAGCTCGATTCAGGTTACAGCCACTTGGCCGACACCGCGGCGGCCATGGCCGAGATGAAGGAGACCCACCACTTCTATCCTGTGCTGTTCTACTTCCGCTTCCGGCAGCCCTTCTACTCGGTCTCGGCACAGGCATTCATCGTCCTCGACACGGTGTCACTGATCCGCAGCGGGATTGCAGACCGTCAGGCGGCATGGCTGAAGGAGGCCGCCGCCGTCGATGCAATCTGGCGCGTTGCCATGCTGCTCGTCGTCACGCTCGAAACGACGTTTTTACCCGGAGACCTGCCCGCCCCAGCCGACGTGACCAGCGCCGAGAGCGAGGCATGGCGCACCCGCTTCGCAGCGGCTCTCAGACGGCTCTCGGCAGCCGGTGTGGAGACGATGCGCAATGAGGCGGGGGCAGAGACATATCTTGCGCTGAGGGCGCAATGGCAGCCGCATATCGCACGGCTGGCACCCGCGATGGCCTACCGCATAGACGAATTTGAACCGGGTGGGGAGCAGTAGGATTTGCCCTTGCGGAATTCGCTGGACGGCCGCCGAGCCCGTTTTACACTCCTGGCTCAGCACTCTGTAACGCTACCTGCTTGAAGCCCCAGAACTCATTACAACAGGCAACCCCGTCTGCCGTCGCTGGGAAAGGCCCTCAGAGGTCCGCTGTGCCTCCACCAGCAGCCTTTCGTTGATGCCGCATCGAATAGCTTCTTGGGGTCGGAAGCAGCCCCTCGCATGGTCAAGCTGATTGAGTTTTGACCCTAAGGAAACTCTTCCTCGAAAGGTCGTGGCGTTCGACCGGGGATGGGCGCCGCGCGGCCGGGCCCGCTCTCCCGGACCGGACGCCGCGGCCGGCAGGGCCGCGAAGGCTCCCGAGGCCCGCGCGGCCTCACGTCACGGGCGCGGGCGGCGACGGGGAGCCGGCCAGCGTGTCGAGGAGCGGCTCCAGGCCCGGCAGGTCGGCCAAGTCGCGAAGGGCCAGGTAGGCGCTCTCGGCCGCGGACGGCGCGAGCGCGCGGCCCGCGCAGGCGAGGAACTTCGCCCGCCGGTCGGCCTCGCTCAGGGGCCGCTCGGGGTTGCCGACCGCGAGGTCGCGGCTGCCCGAGATCACCCGGCCGCCCTCCACCTCGATCTCCATCTCCACGGGCGCGGTGCCGATGAAGCCGAGCCGCGCGAGGCTCGGGCTCACGGTCATGCGCACCCGTTCCATCACGCGGCGGAGCGCCGGGTCGGCAAGCGTCGCGTCGTCGAACGTGTCGAGCGCGACCCGCCCGCGGACCAGGGCGGCCGCGAGGGCGAATTCCAGCGAGAACCGGGCCTCCGCCGGCGTCCGCGGCGCGTGGCAGACGAGTTCGCGCTCGGCGAGCAGGCTCGTGCCGACCCGGATCTCCCGGACATGCTCCGCCGCGATCCCGTGCGCGCGGCGCAGGTCGAGGATCAGGTCGAGGGCCGGGTGGGCGCCGCTGCAGCAGGGATAGCGCTTGTAGGCGAGCCCGCGGGCGACGAGGTCGAAGGGCTCGCCGAAGCGCACCGCGCCGGGATCGATCCGCGCCCGCGCCGCCGGCCCGGCGAAGCACGCGGCGAACCCGTCCGCGCCCTCGAAGGCCTCGGCCGAGGCGGTCACGCCGGCCATCGCGAGGGACACCGCCTCCAGGCCGCTCCGGGCGGCGAGCCCGGCGTGCAGGGGCTTGGCCTGCGTTCCGAAATTCGCCCGCAGGCCGCCGGACCGGGTCAGCGCGATGGCGAGCGCGTGGATCGTCGCGGCCTCGCCCGGCCGGCGCAGCGCGCAGGCCGCGGCCGCGGCGCCGACGGCGTAGAGCGCGGCCGTGGTGTGCCAGCCGTTGCGCGAGACCTCGGGCATGACGGTCTCGGCGAGGCGGTGGGCGACCTCGACCCCCGCCAGGTAGGCCCCGACCGCCGCGAGACCGGACGCGCCGATCTCCTCCCCGACCGCGAGGGCGACCGGCGCCACGACCACGCTCGGATGGCCGATCGTCGTCCAACTCGTGTCGTCGAAGTCGAGGGCGTGGCCCGCGACGGCGTTGCACAGGGCCGCGTTCTCCGGATCCAGCCGCAGGCGCGTGCCCAGCACCGTGGCGGACCGGCCGGCGGCGCGGGCCCGCGCCCAGGTGCGCAGGTTGCGCGCGACCGGCTCCCGGGAGCCGGCGAGCGCGACGCCGACGCAGTCGGTCAGCGCCTCGCACGCCGCCGCGCGGGCGGCGCCATCGAGCGAGGCGGGATCGAGGGAGGCGAGGAAGGATGCGGCCCGTTCGAGGAGCGTCGGCACGGCGCGCCTTCCCGCTCAGAGGATCTGCGACAGGAAGCTGCGGGTGCGCGGGTCGCGCGGCGCGGCGAAGAACTGCGCGGGCGGCCCGTGCTCGACGATCACGCCCCGGTCCGTGAAGTAGATGTGGTCGGCGACCTCGCGGGCGAAGGCCATCTCGTGGGTCACGAGCAGGCAGGTCATGCCCTCCTCGGCGAGTTCCCGGATGGTGACCAGCACCTCCTTCACGGTCTCGGGATCGAGGGCCGCCGTGACCTCGTCGAACAGCATCACGTCGGGGCGCATGGCCAGCGAGCGGGCGATCGCGACGCGCTGCTGCTGTCCGCCCGATAGCTCGCCCGGGTAGGTGTCCTCCTTGCCCGAGAGGCGGACCTTGGCGAGGAGGGCGCGGGCGCGCGCCTCCACCTCGCGCCGGTCCTGGCCCAGCACGTGGATCGGCGCCATCATGACGTTCTGCAGCGCGGTCTTGTGCGGGAACAGGTTGTACTGCTGGAACACCATGCCGACCTTGCGGCGCAGGGCGAGCTTGTCGAGCTTCGGGTCGGCGACCTCGATCCCCTCGACCCGGATCGTGCCGGAGGTGATCGGCACCAGGGCGTTGATGCAGCGGATCAGGGTCGACTTGCCCGAGCCCGAGGGGCCGATGATGCAGATCACCTCGCCCTTGCGCACCTCCAGGCTGATGCCCTTGAGCACCTCCAGCGCGCCGAAGGACTTGTGCACGTCGATGAGTTGCACGATCGGCTGGTCGGGAGTCCAGGCAGGGGGCATGCGGGGTCTCAGGCGACGTGGAAGCGCCGCTCCAGGCGGGCCGTCCAGCGGTCGATCGGGTAGCAGTAGAGGAAGAAGCAGATGAGGGCGAAGCCGTAGAGCGGCGCGAAGAGCTCGGGCCGCCCGCCCTCGGCGGCGTGGACCTGCGCGGTGAGCGTCAGCATCTCGGAGACGCCCACGATCGAGGCCTGGACGGTCGCCATGGCGACGAGGGCGTAGAGGTTCATCCAGGGCGGCAGCATGCGCTTCAGGCATTGCGGCAGGATGATGCGCCACATCGTCTGGCGCCGGGTGAAGGCCAGGGCCTCCGCCGCCTCCCACTGCGTGGTCGGGATCGAGCGCACGGCCCCGCGCACGATCTCGGCGACGTTGGCCATGACCGGCAGGGCGAAGCCGCCGGTCGCCTTGACCCAGTCGGGCAGCGGGATGCGCAGGCCGAACACCGTGACCTGGAACGGCACCAGGAACATCACGAAGAACAGGAGCACGAGCCAGGGCGCGTTGCGGAAGACCTGCGTGGCGAGCCATGCGACCCCGCGCAGGGCCCGGGTCTCCGCCAGGAGCGCGAGGCCGAGCCAGAGCCCGGCGGCGGTGCCGAGCAGCATCGCGAGCAGCGAGATCGCGATGTTGAAGGCGAAGCCCGTGAGGAGGAGCGGCGCCCACTTGATCAGGACGTCGAGGGCCGGCAGGGGAGCCGCCCCGCTCGGGGCCTGGGCGGGCGCGGCCTGCGCCGCGAGGAGCATCGCCAGCCCGAGCGCGACGCCGTGGTGCGGGCGCAGGCGCAGCCGCGGCGGCGCGGGCGGCCGAGGGGGCAGCAGGACGGGCAGCAGGACGGGCAGCGCGCGGGGCCGGGGCTCGCCGCTCATCGCCCGTATCCCGGGATGCGCAGCGCCCGCTCCCAGCGGTGCATGAGCCACACCAGGATGCCGACCAGGATCCCGTAGGTCGCCAGCAGGACGAGCATCATCTCCAGCACGTTCTGCGACTCGGACCAGATCTGCTTGACCGCGTAGAGGGTTTCCGGGACCGCGATCGCGTAGGCGAGGGTCGTCGTCTTGAGCAGGTTGATCAGGTTGTTGTTGAGGGCAGGCAGGCAGATGCGCAGGGCGAGCGGCAGCACGACGTGGAGGTAGGCCTTGGCGCGGGTGTAGCCGAGCGCCTCGGCCGCCTCGACCGTGGTGCGCGGCACCGCCTCGATCCCGGAGCGGAAGATCTCGACGTTGAAGGCCGCGGCGAACAGGGACAGCGACACGATCGCCCACTGGACGTTGCTGAGCAGCGGCTCGCGCAGGCCCGACGCCGTCTGCGTCGCCGGCAGCAGCGTGCCCAGGCCGAAGTAGAAGAAGAAGATCTGCACCAGCGGGGGCGTGTTGCGGAACACAACCACGAAGCCGTGGACGAGACCGCGCAGCAGGCGGGACGGCCCGCCCTGCAGCAGGGCGCCGAGCGCGCCCAGCACGAGGCTGATCAGGATGGTGGAGACGCTGAGGAGAAGCGTCATCCGCAGGCCGGCGACGTAGCGCCCCCAATCGTAGGGATCGTAGAAGACCGTGAGATTGAAGCCGGTCGTGTCGTAGAGGCGCTGGAACCAGTCCGGAATGCCGCTCATCCCTTCACACCCTGGGGCCCGCCCGGCCGCGGCCGGGCGGGCCGGACTCAGTTGGTGGCGTTCTTGTACTTGTCGTGCATGGCCCGCGCGTAGTCGGTCGGCGCGATGCCCCACTTCTTCTCCTCGTCGACGATGAAGCCGGTCCGCATCCAGTCCTTGGTCGCGGTCTCCATCACGGCCTGGAGGCTGGCATTGCCGGACGCGACCGCCATGATCCAGGGCGCTTCGAGGATGCCCTTGAGCGGCATGGCGTAATCGGCCTTCCACTCGTCCTCGCCGAGCCGGCCCTGGATGAAGGTCTGGTCGTACAGGTAGCCGACGCAATTGCCCTGCTTGAGCGCGAAGAGCGGCTTCTCGGACCCGTCGAAGGCGACGATCTCGGCCCCGTAGGTGCGGGCCACGTCCTTGTTGTACCACGCGCCCGACGTGGCGCAGACCGGCTTGCCCTTGAGCTGACCCCACTCGGTGATGCCGCCCTTCTTCGGCAGCAGGATATTGACGTAGTCCGAGTAGTATTGCGGGTCGATGGCCTGGACCACGCGGCGGCGCTCCGGCTTGTCGGAGATCGTCGCGATCAGGAGATCGACCTTGCCCTGCTGCAGGAACTCGATGCGGTTGGAGGAGACGACCGGCACGAGTTCGAGCTCGACGCCGAGGCGCTTGGCGATGTCGGCCGCGAGGTCCGGCTCCAGGCCGATGATGTTGCCGCTCGGGTCGCGGAAGCCGAAGGGCCGGTAATCGGCCTTCACGCCGACGATCAGCTTGCCGCGCTGCTTGATGGCGTCGACGCCCTCCGCCGCCCTCGCCCCGGACAGCGTAGCGAGGGCGACCCCCGCGAGGGCCAGAGCACGAACCTTCTGTCGCATGGGATCGAACCTCCGTCGGGGGTGAGGAGAAGGGGCGACGCGCGGGCGGTCAACCTGAGGCGCCCCGCACTCGGCCGTTGTCGACCGGATTATCGCCGCGGCGGTGCCGCCGCGTCGATCGGAACACCAAATCAAGCAGCATGATTCGATGCAAGCGGCGCGCCACGGCCGGCGCGATCACTGGAATCGACCGAGGCGGAACGGCGCGAGATCGATCGCGCTGCGTCCCTCGGTGAGGGATTCGGCCACCGTCGCGCCGATGCCCGCGGAATGCTTGAAGCCGTGGCCGGAACAGGCCGAGACGACCGTGACCCTGTCGTGATCGGGGTGGCGGTCGATGATGAAGCCGCGGTCGGGCGTGATCGTGTAGAGGCAGGCGGCGGCCTCGGCCACGCGCGGGGTCGCGCCCGCCAAGCGCCCGGCGACGTGCAGGCGGTACATCTCGGCGGATTCCTCCGGGGAGACGGCGCGGTCGATGGAATCGGCGGTGGTGCGCGTCGCGTACTGCTCGGTGGCGACCTTGAGGCGATGGTCGCCCGGCCCCGGCGGGAAGCCGTAGAGGTAGTCGACGTCGCTCGCGCCGTGCATCCAGACGAAGACCGGCGCGCCGGGGCCGTAGGCGCCGACGTCGTCGAGGGCGAACCAGTGCAGGACCTGCCGCCGCACCGTGAGGAGGCGCGCGAAGGCGGATCCGAGGAGCGGCGCCGTCCAGGCGCCGGCCGACACGACGGCGCGCGCGGCCCTGATCGCGCCGTCGCGGGTGCGCAGGGTCACCCCGGACGCGTCCTGCTCCAGGCCGAGCACCTCGGTGCCGGTGCGGATCTCGGCGCCGAGCGCCTCCGCCCGCCGCAGCTGGGCGGCGATGCAGCGCTCGGGCAGGACGTAGCCGCCGCCCGGCTCGTAATAGGCCTTCTCGTCGCCCGCGAGGTTCAGGAATTGCGGGAAGCGGCGGGCGACCTCGGCGCCCGTCAGCATCTCGTGCGGGATCCCGAAGGCGAGCGCCGCGTCGCGCGAGCGGCCGACGAAGTCCGGCTTGCCGTGGTGCGAGGTCGGGCCCCGCCCCGGCCCCATGACCAGCACCCCGCAGGCGTTCAGCAGCGTCTCCCCGGTCTCGGCCTCGAGCTGGCGCCAGATCCGGTGCGATTCCAGCACGAAGGGCACGTAGTCCCGGCCCTCGCCGACGGCCTGCCGGGTGATGCGGGTCTCGCCGTGGCTCGACCCCATCGCGTGCGGCGGCGCGAAGCGGTCGAGGCCGATCACCGCCGCGCCGCGCCGGGCGAGCTGGAAGAGCGTCGCGCTGCCCATGGCGCCGAGGCCGATCACGGCGACGTCGTAGGTCCTGCTCATCCGGTCCGGTCCCTGCTCATCCCGTGCGCAGGCCCCTTGGTGCCCAATGCCTGGGCGAGCCGGCAATGGCCGCGCCTCCGATGAAGCAGGATTGATGATCGGCATGACAGGGGCTTATGAAGCCGGGCCAGGATGGACACGCTTCCCGATCTCGGCGCGCTCCGGGTGATCCGCGCCGTCGCGGAGACCGGGAGCATCACGGCGGCGGCCCGGCGCCACGGCCTGACCCAATCCGCCGTCTCGCAGGTGGTCCGGCGCGTCGAGGCGGCGATCGGCGCGCCCCTGTTCGACCGCGCCCGCCGGCCGCTCGTCCCGACCGCCGCCGGCCGCATCCTCGCGGCCCGGGTTCAGGACCTGAGCCGCGACCTGGAGGACCTCCTGGCCGTCCTGCGCTCCGCCGCGGCGCAGCCGGAGCGGATCGACCTGCGGCTCGGTCTCGTCGATTCCTTCGCCGGGACGGTGGGGGCGCACCTCGTCCGCGACCTGCTCGACGGGACGGCGGCGCTCACCCTGACCGCGTGGTCGGGCCTCGCCTTCTCGCACGCCGAGGCGCTCCTGCGCCGGGCGATCGACGCGGCGATCACCTGCGACCCGATGGACGGCCTGTCCGGCATCGAGCGCTATCCCGTGTTCCGCGAACCCTACCTGCTGGCGGTGCCGCGCGGGCTCGCCGGGGAGCTCGCGCCCCTGGGCCTGCGCGAGGTCCTCGCCCGCCACCGGCTGGTCCGCCACAGCGAGCGCTCCTTCGTCGGCCAGCAGGTCGAGCGCCACCTGAGCCGCCTCGGGCTGCGGCCCCCGCGCGCCTTCGAGTTCGACACCTCGGACGCGCTCGTCGCCATGGTGGCGATGGGGATGGGCGTGGCGGTCACGACGCCGCTCTGCCTGCTCCAGGGCATCGCCCACGCGCCGGGGATCGAGGTGCTGCCCCTGCCCAAGCCGGGCTTCTCGCGCGACCTGCTCCTCGTCACGCTGCGCGGCGAGATCCCGCGCCTCGCGCCCCGGATCGCCGCCCGCGCGCAGGCCGTCCTGCGCGAGCAGGCCATGCCGCGCCTCGACGCGCTGGTGCCCTGGCTCGGCGCGGGCGCGCCCGCGCTGTTCCCGCCGACGGACGGCGCCGGCGCGCCCTCCCCCGCCTGAGGGCAGCCGCTGGCCGGTCCGACCGGACGCGCCGCGCGATTCCGGCCGCCGACGGGCCCCGATCAGCGCGCCTTCGTGTAGGTGCCGGACACGTCCGAGCCCATCCCGCAGGGTCCCTCGACTTGGCCGAAGGTGATGACGGCGCGTCCGGGCGAGAGGCGCATCTCGATCAGCCGCTCCACGGCGGGATCATCGTCGCGAATGCGCGCGGTCAGCCGCGTGCCCTTCAGGTCGCCATCCGCGACGATGGAGCAGTCGGCGGCCGTGGCCGGTCCTCGCGGCAGCCCTCCCGCCACGATGGAGATCGTCCAGCGCGGTCCTGCCCGCTCGATCCGCATCTCCCCGCGCGACGGCGCGCGGCGGATGTAGAGACCCGCGATCGTGGGCGGTCCGGCGGATGCCTGCTCGCAGGCCGCGATCATCGCCAAGGCCGCGATCATCGCCAGGGCCGCGAGCGGCGGCAGCCGAGACCTCATCGGGCGCTCCATCCGGGCCGCGTGCCGCCGCCTCGACGGGCCGTTCCGCGCTCGCCGGGACCGACCATGGCTCGCGGAGACCTCCGGGATCGCGTCGGCTTCACCGCGCGCCCGGAGGAGGACACGCGCCGCCGCCGCCCGTCAAGTCGCCGCGCCGACGGGGCGACCCGCGGGGGCCTTCCCGCTCACCCGTGCTCCGCGCCGCGGACGTCCCGCCGGCGGCCGCGGGATCCCTCCCCCGCGCCCGATGTCGATCGCCCGGGCTCTGCTCGGGAACCTCGACCTTTATCAGGTGTTGACGGTCCGCCTGTTGGGACTCGACCCGCGGCTTGCCTGAACGCGCGGCCCTTCCGCTCGGGCGGCACGCGGATGCACTTGGGGGCGAAGATGCGCGCCGTCCTGTTTGCGCTTGCCGTCATCTTTCTCGTGCAGGATCGCGGCGCCGCAGCTGAGATCAGTCAGGATGGGATCTTCAGCAAGGAATTCATCGCATTCTTCTTCGAGATCCGACGCTACAACAATTTTACTTCGGAACCGTCCGCCGAGACCGCGAACCAGCCCGACGGCGCGCGCCCGCCGTCCGGCGCGGAGGCCCGGTCGGTCTTCGACGTCTGCGACGACTACGACCTCGACAAGCTCCGGTACTACATCCTCAACCGGGACCGGAAGTACATAGACCGCTTCAATCTCGCCAGCGATCCTGACGACCTGACCTACCGGGACTATTCCATCTCGTACGTGAAGAGGATTATCAGCAGAATCAACAAGCTGACCCACCAGAAGGTGCGCAAGGGGGGTGCGGCGATCGCCTACATCCGGCTCGACACGGAGGGCGTGATCGTCGAGGCGCGCGTCACGGATTTTCTGGGTGACCCGGCGGCCGTCAAGGAGGCTTACGCCGTCGTGACTCCCGGCAGGAAGCTGGGGGAGCCGCCGTCCTTCGTGGACCGGGACAGCCTGCGCTTCACCGTGCCGATCGTGTTCGTGCAGTAGGTCCCTCGCGGGATTCCCCGCTGACCGCGGACGCCGCGCCGATCGCGCGGGTCATCCGAGGCGCCCCTCCCCGCCCGACTGTGATCCGGCTCACAGTACGGCGGCGGCCGGGCGCCGATAACGGATCTCGACCGCATCGGTCGTCACGGAGATCCGAGATGACTCCCTCGAAGGCAGCAAATCTCAAGAACATCGTGTCACGTCCGACGCCGGTGGGGACGGAGGACGACGACCAGGACGCCGTGTTGCTGGCGGATGACGCGCGCCGCGGGCCGGCCGGCCTCGGCACCTCGCCGACCACGCTGGCCCTGGTCGCGACGTTCGGCAACGGGACGGCGACGGTCTTCGGGGACAGTCTCGACAACACCGTCACGCTGAGCCGGAACGCGGCCGGCCAGATCCTCGTCAACGGCGGAGCCGTGCCGATCACCGGCGGCACCGCGACGGTCGCCAATACCGGCCTGATCCAGGTCTTCGGTCAGGGCGGGAACGACGTCCTGACCCTGAACGAGGCCAACGGCGCGCTCCCGCGGGCGAACCTGTTCGGCGGGGCCGGCAACGACGTGATGACCGGCGGCTCGGGCAACGACATGCTCTTCGGTCAGGCGGGCAACGACACGCTGCTCGGCAAGGGCGGGGCGGACTTGCTGTTCGGCGGCGCCGGCAACGACGTGCTGACCGGCGGCGACGGCGACGACCAGGTCTTCGGCGAGGCCGGCGACGACCGCATGATCTGGAATCCCGGCGACGACACCGACCTGTTCGAGGGCGGCGACGGCACCGACACCGCGGAGGTCAACGGCGGCAACGGCGCCGAGACCTTCGCGCTGACGGCGAACGGCACGCGGGTGCGCTTCGACCGGCTGGATCCGGCGCCCTTCTCCCTCGATATCGGGACGACCGAGCGGATCGTCGTCAACATGAACGGGGGGGACGACCGCTTCAGCGCGACCGGGAACCTCGCCGCGCTGATCGGCGTGACGGTCGACGGGGGCTCCGGGAACGACACCATCCTCGGCAGCAACGGCGGCGACCTGTTGCTCGGCGGCGACGGCAACGACGTCGTCGACGGTCAGCAGGGCAGCGACGTCGCCATGCTGGGCGCGGGCGACGACACCTTCCAGTGGGACCCGGGCGACGGCAGCGACGTGGTCGAGGGGCAGGCCGGCAGCGACACCCTGCTCTTCAACGGCGCGAACATCGCCGAGACCATCGACCTAGCGGCCAATGGCGGGCGGGCAGTGCTGCGGCGCGACATCGCCAGCGTGACGATGGACCTCAACGACGTCGAGACGGTCGACGTGAGGGCGCTGGGAGGGGCGGACCGGATCACCGTCGACGACCTGTCGGGCACCGACGTGACGCGGGTCGTCCTGAACCTCGCGGGCGCCGGGGGCGGCGGCGACGGGCAGGCGGACACGGTCGTGATCAACGGCACCGCCGGCGACGACGTGATTCAGCTGATCGCCGGCAGCGACGGGATCCGGGTGCTCGGCCTCGCGGCGGAGATCGACATCGTCGGCTTCGACCCGAGCGACCGCCTCCTGATCAACGGGCTGGGCGGGGACGACGTGATCGAGGCGTCGGGCCTGACGGCCACCGGCATGCTGCTGACCGCGGATGGCGGCGCGGGCAACGACGTCCTGATCGGCGGCCCCGGCCCCGACACGCTCCTCGGGGGCGAGGGCGACGACGTGCTGATCGGGGGACCGGGCCTCGACGTCCTCGACGGCGGGCTCGGCAGCAACGTCGTGATCTCCTGAGCGTCACCCGACGCGGCGGGCGCCGGCCGGCGCATCATGCCGCGACGCGAGCCGGCGAGGAATCGCCCCTGCCTCGAATTGACAGGATCGGATCAGATCGATGCGACACTTCCCTTCGACACCTCCCCGTCATCGGTGCGACCGGCGGCCTGTGGCGGGGCGAGGTCGCCTTCGGCGACGGGAGCCGGAGCTTAGGGCCCCGTGGTTCAAGACGGACCCGGACCCGCGGGGCCACGGCCTCGACGGGATCGCCGCCGACCAGCGGGAGGTGCGCATCACGATCGTCATCCCGTCGGGCGACCGCGCGCTCCGTCAGTGGCTCACGTTCACTCGGACACCGCGCAGCCGCCGGGCCGCCGCGTGCATTGAGCAACTCATCCGACCGGGCGGCCAGCGCGAGGGAGAAACGTGGAGCGTCTCCCCGCACCAGATCCCGCCGACCGAGTTCCGCGCCATCGAGGTCCGTCGGCCCGACGGGAGCGACACGCGGATCGAGCCTGGCGACCTCGCGGCCATGGTGCCGCACGAGGGACTGGAAGAGGAGGTCCGCGCGGAGTTCCGCGACATGCGCACCCGCACGCGCTTCCGGGCCGCCTCACCGGCCTTGGCCTTCCCGGCCCGCCGCTCGATATCCCGGCGGCGGTAGCGGGGCCCGAGTTCCGCGGCGTCGCGGGGCGGCTCCTCGAGACAGGGGGCCGCCCCGCGCGGCATTTGGGCGAATCGCGGCGCCGGGACGGGGATCGGCCGGGGCGACGGCTTCACGATTCTCCCCGTTGCCCGGCGGGCGAACCGCCGGACGTGCGCGCCGCACTGGGTGGTCATGACCGTCGATGCCCGCGCCCCAGAGGCCGCGAACCAGCGGGTTGGCTGCCCTCGTGGAGCGACTCGACCTTGGCCTGGAGCAGCAGCTTGCGACCCGACTCGGACCTTCGATTCGTCCTCGCTCGACCCGAGCTTCGGACGCCACTCGGACCTTCCAGCGGTGCTCGCGCAACCCAGGCTATTGACCCCTTCCGGACATTCGTAGCGCGTGTCGGGAATGTCCGGTTGCGGGTGCTTTCCGGAATGGCGGTCTCCCGATCCACTTGTCTCACATGCCCACGTCCCGGGCGCTCCCGCGTCGGGCGCACCAGCGGGACCGTGCCCCCGCGAAGCTCGGCCGTGCGCAGACGGGCGGGATCCCGGTCTCTATCAGGGCATGACCCTGCAGCCGTTGTCGTCGGCCCTCCTCGGCGCCGCGGCGGGAGGTTTCGCCTTGATCGATGCAGTCAGCAACCTTGTTTCCCGACCTCGCTCCGGGAGGTGGATCGAGGATGCGACGGCGAGCACCGATCTGGCGCTGTCCGTTATCCCGATAAGCGTTGTGCTCGGTGCGAATTTGGTGCTCACCATGCCTTCCCGTCTGTGGATCGTTGGGGTTCGACATGACTGCCATGGCGGCATCGCCGGCCGAAGCCGAGACGGTGATCAGCGAGTTCCTCAACCGGTGCGGGCTGGTGACGCTCGGCGAGCCGACGCGGCTGGTGCCGCTCACCGGTGGGGTCGCGTCGGACATCTTTCGGGTGGAGGTCGGCGAGCGCACCTTCGTCGTCAAAAAGGCGCTGGCGCGCCTGCGCGTCGCGCAGGAATGGAATGCCCCCGTCTCGCGCAATAAGAGCGAGGTGGGCTGGTTCATCGAGGCACGGCGCGCCGTCCCGCACGCCGTGCCGGACATCATCGCGCACGACCCTGACTTGGGCGTGTTCGCGATGACCTACCTGGATCCCGCTCGCCATCCGATCTGGAAGGACGAGCTCCGCGATGGCCGGGCGAGGCCCGCCTTCGCGTCGGCGGTTGGCCAAACCATCGCCACCATCCACAACGCGACGGCTCATTCGGCCGAAGCGGCGCGTCGCTTTGCCAATGACGAGACGTTCCACGCCATCCGCCTCGAACCCTACCTCGAGGCAACAGCGAGGCGCCACGGCGACCTCGCGGAGGAGCTCTTCGCCCTCTCTCGGGCGACGATCCAGAGCAAGGTCGTCATGGTGCATGGCGACGTCAGCCCGAAGAACATCCTTGCCGGTCCGGCCGGACCCGTGCTGCTCGATGCCGAATGTGCGTGGTACGGCGAGCCGGCCTTCGACCTGGCATTCTGCCTCAACCATCTCCTCCTCAAGTGCGTCTGGAAGAGGCCGCACGCGACGGACTACCTGGCCTGCTTCGATGCGCTCGCGTCGTCCTATCTCTCCCGCGTGTGCTGGGAGGCGCCCGAGAGCGTGGAGGTGCGGGCAGCCCGCCTTCTGCCGGCGCTGTTCCTGGGCCGCATCGATGGAAAGTCGCCCGCGGAGTACATCACGGCGGAGGCTGACCGCGAGCTCGTCAGGCGCGTGGCCCGTCATCTGATCGTGAGCCGCCCGCGGCAGCTCTCACAGATCCGGCAAGACTGGGCGAGGGAGGTCCTGAATTGACCAGCATGACCATCACGTCCGTGCACGGACGCCGCCTGTGGGACTCCCGCGGTCGCCCTACTGTCGAGGTGGAGGTCACGGTGGGCGGCCACGCGGTCGGCCGCGCCATCGCGCCGGCGGGAGCGTCCACCGGCTCGGGCGAAGCGATCGACCTGCGTGACGGGGGCGAGGCATTCGGTGGCCTCGACGTGCGCCGGGCGATCGGCAACGTGAACGGGCCGATCGCCCGGGCGCTCGTGGGAATGGACGCGAGCGATCCTCCGGCGATCGATGCGGCGATGATCGCGCTCGACGGCACGCCCGACAAGTCCCGGCTGGGCGGCAACGCCACCGTGGCGACATCCATGGCCGTGCTGCACGCGCGGGCCCGTGCCGTCGGGCTTCCGGTCTGGAAGCTGCTGGCCGGGTCTCGGCAGGTGCGCATCCCCCTTCCGGAGATCCAGATCTTCGGCGGCGGGGCGCACGCCGAGAGGCGCGTCGACATTCAGGACTTCATGGTGATGTGCCCTGGTGCCGGGTCCTTCGCCGAGGCGCTGGACTGGACTGCGGAGATCTATCGCGCAGCCGGTGCGTTGATGCGGAGGGCCGGCAAGCTTCAGGGCGTCGCCGACGAGGGCGGGTACTGGCCCGTTTTCGCGTCCAACGAGGAGGCCCTGGATACCCTCATGCTCGCGCTCGAGGCTGCGGGCTTCAGGCCGGGCGCCGACGTGGCGATCTCGCTGGATGTCGCGGCCTCGGAGTTCGGTCGGGCCGGAGCCTATGTCCTGGCTCTCGACGGCCGGACGCTGGATACGGCCGGGATGATCGACATGCTCGGGAGCTGGCTCGATGCCTACCCGATCGTGTCCATTGAGGATCCGGTGGCCGAGGACGACGTCGACGGGTTCAAGGCGTTCACGGCGAGCTATGGCCGGCACTGTCAGATCATCGGCGATGACTTCTTCGTCACCGATGCGAAGCGCGTGACACGCGCAGCTGGCGATCGTTCGGCCAATGCGGTGCTGATCAAGCCGAACCAAGCGGGCACCCTCGCCGAGACCCACGCGGCCCTCCTCGCTGCGAAGGAGGCGGGTTTCGGCACCATCGTGTCGGCCCGCTCGGGCGAGACGGAAGATACGACCATCGCCCATCTGGCTGTCGGCTGGGATGCCGGCCAGCTCAAGGTCGGTTCGTTCTCCCGGTCGGAGCGAATGGCCAAGTGGAACGAGGTGCTTCGCATCGAGGAGTGCTTGGGGGACGATGCGGTCTTCGCGGGCTGGTCGGCACTGCCGTTCAAGGAGGCTGCGCCATCGTCCTGAGCGCGGCCGGCGGTTGCCGGATGATTTTCCCGATGCTGACGACGGCCGATAGAAGAGATCGAAAGACAAGAAGGGCCTGACCAGCGCCGCGACCGCCGGGAGCATGCGATCGGCACGCCAGAGCATTTTCCGACGAAGTGGATGCCGGTTCGTCGCGGACAATGCGGCAAGATCAAAGATCGAGAGCGGCACCCGGTTGCAACGTGATCGGGTGCCGCTCTAGACGGCGCCGCCGCATACCGAGCGGCGTCTTGTCTGCCGATCGCGAGTTCATCGCGTTGATAGGCCGCCCTGGCGGACCGACCGCGGAGAGGTGATCGATATTGTCGGCAAAGCGTGACCGAAATGACTGCAGGACCGTCGACCTGGCCGATCGATCCGAACGGGGTGAGCTATCCGCCGCCGCCCTGGCACCTTCAGGGGACAGCTTTCGTCTCGCTGTGGCGGGTCGAAGCGTCCCGCCTGCCGGCAGGTTGGTTGGCGCGGGACGTGCGGCCGGTGATCATGATGGGCCGCGCGCTCCTTGGAACGGCCTTCGCGGTGTACGAACCGACCGGTGTTCTGGCCTACAACGAGGCAATGGCCGCGATTCAGGTCGGGTACGGTTGGCAACTCGCGCTGAGCGTGCCCGAGATCTGGGTCGATCACCCAGCCTCGATCGCGGGAGCGCGCGCGATGTGGAGCATCCCCAAGCAGGAAGCCGTGTTCCGGGTTCGGAGGAGTGTCAGTCCTGGAGCCGTAAGTTTTGAGGCAAGGGTAACGGCGGGTGCAGAGCGGGAACTCGCGAAGCTCGTGTTTAGGAACCGAATCGCGATACCGGGCCGTTGGCCGCTGCGGATGACAATCGTGCAGCGGTCATTACGTCACGAAGATCACGAGGATATTCGCGTGACCAAAGCTTTGATACGGGCGAGCGTGTCGTTTGGAGCCGCAACGTGGAGCTTTGCTCGCGGCGGCCCGCTCGATTTCCTGAGCGGATCCATCCCTCTCGTGAACTTTCGGCTATCCCGGATGGCACTCCGAATTGGACGATCTTGACGCGCAGCGGACCCAAAGAAGCGGCCCATCTGAGGTCTGCTTCACGGTTCGAAGCAGACGCAGACCGTCCCCGAATGACATCGCGTCGCCAGGGACGATCCGTGTGGGGAGGTTAGGCGCCGAACAGCGGCCGCTTTCCGTTCACCCCCGTTCGACCGGCGCACCCGCCTTCTCCAGCGCAGAGAAGCCGCCAGCGACGTGAGCCACCCGACCCAGCCCCATGGTCTTGAGCGTCTGGGCGGCCAGGGCCGAGCGGCTCCCTGATCCACAATAGAGGACCAGCCGCCTGCCACCCCCGAGTTCGGCCTTATGGGTCGGGCTTGCCGGATCGGCCTGGAATTCCAGAAAGCCGCGCGGCACGTGAACCGCGCCTGCGATCTTGCCGCTCTTGGCCACCTCCTCGCCCTCGCGCACGTCGACGAACACCGTGTCCGGCTGCCCGAGGCGCGCCAGCGCCTCCTCGGCCGACAGAGTCTCCACCTCGCGGTTGGCCTCAGCCACCAAGTCCTTCGCGCTCTTCGTGGTCATGGTCACCTCCGTCACTCGCCCCAAGCCGCGCCGTCGAGCGCATTCAGCGGGATCTTCAGGTAGCGCCTCCCGTTCGCCTCGGGTTCCGGCAGCCGGCCGCCCCGGATATTCACCTGCAGCGAATGCAGGATGAGCTTGGGCATCGGCAGCTCGCGATCGCGCGCCTCGCGCATCCGCACGAACGCCTCCTCGGTCCCGGTCTCCGTCAGATGCGTGTTCTCGGCCCGCTGCCGGGCGACCGTGCTCTCCCAGGCGGCCTCGCGCCCACCCGGGCGGTAGTCGTGCCCGGTGAACAGCCGCGTCTCGTCCGGAAGCGCCATGATGCGCTGGATGCTGCGCCAGAGCGCGTGCGCGTTGCCGCCAGGGAAGTCGGCCCGCGCCGAGCCGCTGTCCGGCATGAACAAGGTGTCGTGGATGAAGGCGGCATCCCCCACCCGGTAGGCGATGGAGGCCAGGGTGTGGCCCGGCGTGAACATCACCTCGACGTCCAGGGTGCCGATCCGGAAGTGCTCGCCGTCGGCGAACAGGCGCGACCACTGCGAGCCGTCCGTCCGAAACCCGTCGGGCAGGTTGTAGAGTCCCTTCCAGAGCCGCTGCACCTCGACGACCTTCTCGCCGATGGCGGTCGGGACCCCCGTCCTGTCGTGCAGGTAGCCCGCCGCCGAGAAGTGGTCGGCGTGCGGGTGCGTGTCGAGGATCCACTCCAGCGCGTAGCCTTCGCGCTCGATATGGGCGAGCAGGGTGTCGGCGGAACGGGTGGCGGTCGCGCCGGACTTCGGGTCGAAGTCGAGCACCGGGTCGATGATGGCGCAGCGCGTCGTCTCGGGGTCCGCGACGACGTACTGGATGCTGCCGGTCGGCGCGTCGTGGAAGCCCGTCACGATGGGACGCCCGCGCAAGGGCGCGGTGGTCTGGTCCGACATGGATCTCCTCCTTCCGGGTTCAGGTCGCCGCGCCGAGGAGCGGCAGGCCCCCGCGGGCGACGATGGAGAGGCCGACCAGGATGACGAGGCCGGCGAAGGTGAGGGTCAGGGCGCGCTTGTGCCCGGCGAGGCGCTTGCCGAGGCGGGCGCCGACGAGGCCGCCGAGCACGCCGCCCAGGATGAACAGGCCGGCCAGCGGCCAGTCGATCAGGCCGGAGGCGGCGTAACTCGCCGCGGTGGCGGCCCCGAAGGCGCTGACCGCCACCAGCGAGGTGCCGATGGCCATCGGCAGCGGCATGGACGTCGCCAGCATCAGCCCCGGCACGATCAGGAAACCCCCGCCGATGCCGAAGAAGCCGGAGAACAGGCCCACCGAGAACCCGATCCCGAGCAGCCAGGGCAGGAGCACCGGGGCGCTCCGCCTGGTCAGGCGCACGTCCGGATCGCCCTCGCCGCGCCGCTTGCGCAGCATCAGGCCCCCGACGACGAGCATCACCACCCCGAACAGCGCCAGCAGACTCTGTCCGTCGACCGCCTTGGCCGAGGCCGAGCCGGCGAGCGCACCGAGAATGCCGGCGAGCGAGAACGCCGCCGCGCACCGCCACTTCACGTTCCCGGCCCGCCATTGCGGGACGAGGTTGCCGGCCGCGCTGACCGAGACCGCCAGGGCGCTGGTGCCGATGGCCACGTGGGGCGAGCTCACCCCGACCACGTCGGTCAGGAGCGGGACCGCGAGGATCGAGCCACCCCCGCCGACGAGGCCGAGGATCACGCCGACGACCCCGCCCGAGCCGGTCGCGAGGCCGGATGTCAGCAAGCCGGGCATCACGCGTCAGCTCCCTGCACCGCCGCCGGCTTCGAGCCCGCCGAGGGAACGAGGCGGACCAGCAGCATGCCGATGACCATGGCGGCGACGAAAGTCGCGGCGGGGCCCGGCACGACCGTCAGGATGGTCAGAGCGGGCCCGGGGCACAGGCCGGCCAAGCCCCAGCCGAGGCCGAAGACCGCGGCGCCGGCGATCAGGCGCGGGTCGAGATCGCGCCGGGTCGGGATCGCCAGCTGCGATTCCAGCACCGGCCGGCCGCGGCGCCTCGCGACCCAGTCGCCGGCGGCAGAGACCGCGACGGCGCCCGCCATGACGAGGGCGAGGCTCGGGTCCCAGCGTCCGGTCACGTCGAGGAAGGCGAGGACCTTGGCCGGGTTGGCCATGCCGGAGACGAGCAGGCCGAACCCGAACAGCAGGCCGGCGGCGCATGCGGAAGCGATCTTGGCCATGCTCAGCCTCCGAGCAGGCGGCGGGCGACGAGGACGGTCAGGATGGCGACGGCCATGAAGATGCCGGTCGCGACGAGGGAGCGGGGCGAGCCGCGACCGATGCCGCAGACGCCGTGGCCGCTCGTGCAGCCCGCCCCGAGGCGCGCGCCGAACCCGACGAGCAGGCCCGCGAGCACGAGGAGCGGGAACGAGGCGTCGACCGTCACCGGCGGCAGGCTTCCTCCCAGGCAGGCGTAGACCAGCGGTGCGAGGACGAGGCCGGCCAGGAAGGCGACCCGCCACCCGGTCTCGCGCGAGGGTGGGGCGAGCAGCCCGCCGAGGATGCCGCTGATGCCGGCGATGCGTCCGTTGAGGAGCAGGAACAGGGCCGCGGAAGCCCCGATCATGACGCCGCCGAAGGAGGCGCCGAGTGGCGTGAAGCCGTTCATGGTAATCACTCCAGGGCCGCGGCAGGGGCAAACCGGCGGGCGGCGCCCGATCCTTGCGCCGCCTCCGGGGTTGTCATGGACCGGGTGCCCCCGCACCCCGTCGCATCACATTAGATGATGCTTAATTAGTGAAATCTAATTTAACGTCAAGAGGGAGACGGCCGATGATCCCCGGCACCGTGGAGCGGGTCCCGCTTCACACAGGCGCGCGCGACAACCGGCGCATCGCTACCGACCTCGAAGCGAGCGTCCGCTGGCATGCCGAGCACCCGCAGGCGATCGGTCACCGATTGCGTGAGCTCGACGCGGAGTGGGACATCGAGCGGACGCTGGAGGCCAATGCCGCGACGCTGGCGCTCACCGGAACCGTCCTCGGCATGACCGCCGACCGGCGCTGGCTCGCCCTGCCGCTGGCAGTGACGGCGTTCCTGCTCCAGCACGCCGTCCAGGGCTGGTGCCCGCCCTTGCCGGTGCTACGGCGGCTCGGCTTCCGCACGGCCCGCGAGATCGAGGTCGAGCGCAACGCCCTGAAGGCCCTCCGGGGCGATTTCGGCCCCATCGGACCGGGCCCGGGCGACCACGACACCCGGGCGAGTCACGCGCTCATGGCGGCCAGGCTCTGATGGTCGGACGCCGGAACGGCTTCGCCTTCCGCCCGCGCTAAGGGTGGACGTACGCGAACCCGATGCCCTGCAGGCGCGCCAACTCGGCGACGCCGCTCGGCGCAACGACGTCCTCTCTCACGCCGTCGCGCGCGCCACGGTCGAGGCGGTCGAGCCGTGGATGATCGAGGCCGTCGTCCAAGGTGGGACCGGCGGATGCGCTGCTTCCGAGGCTGCCTGTCGCCTCCGGCGTGGCTTGGCGCGCGGCGTGAGCGGTGCCTCTCGAGCCGAGCACCACGACCTTCGTGCCCGTGGGCACGCGCCGGTGCAGGTCGATCACGTCCTGGTTCAGCATGCGGATGCACCCTGAGGAGACCGCCTCGCCGATGCTCCACGGCTCCGTCGTGCCGTGGATGCGGTAGAGCGTGTCCTTGCCGTCCTTGAACAGGTAGAGCGCCCGGGCCCCGAGCGGGTTCCTCTCCCCGCCCGGCATGCCGCCAGCCCAGCGCCCGTTGCGTGTCGGGTCCCGCCGGATCATGTCGGGCGTCGGCGTCCATCGCGGCCACGATGCCTTGCGGGCCACCGTCGCCTCGCCGGTGAACTCGAAGCCGGCCTTGCCGACGCCCACCCCGTAGCGCATCGCCTTGCCGCCCTCCATGACGAGGTAGAGGAAGCGCCCGTAGGGGTCGACCACGAGTGTGCCGGGCCGCTCCTTCGTCGGGTCGTCGACCACCTGGCGAACGTCGCGGGCCTTGAGATCGCGCGGGTCGACCGCCTCGACCGGGAACGGCTCGTCCGTGATGGCCGCGTACCGGCGTAGAGCATCCGGCGCGATCTGCGGCCGGGCCTGCGCGACCGGGGCCGGCGCGCCCATCGAGGCCGTGCAGGCGCCGAGCGCCGAGGCGAGCGCGATCAGCGCCGGGAGACGCGGAACCCGCCGCATCATGGGCGGCCCTTGGCGCGCGCCTGGGTCGCCGCCTCTTTGAAGCCGTCGTAGTCGAGCGCCGCGGCGACCTTCAGCGGGCCGATCAGGAAGACGGGCGTGCCCTGCAGGCCGAGGGCGTCGGCCTGGTCGAGGTTGCGCTGGAGCAGAGCCGCCATCTCACCCTGGCGGGCCTTCCGGTCCTCCTCCAGGCGGGCCATGTCGACACCTGAGGCGGACACGACCTCCAGCATCCGCTCCTTCGGGATCTTGCGGCCCGGAATGGCCATGAGCGCGCGGTGCACCGCGTCGTAGCGACCCTGGTACTTCGCCGCGAGCGCGAGCTGAGCGCCGTAGACGGAGGCGTCGCCGAGGATCGGCCAATCCTTGTGGACGAGACGGATCCGGCCGTCCGATTTCACCAGCCGGATGAGGTCGGGCTCGGACTTCTTGCAGAAGGGACAATTGTAATCGAGGAAGGCGACGATGGTCAGGTCGCCCTTCGGGTTGCCCGAGACCGGCGCCTCGGGGTCGTTGAGGATGGCGTTCGCGTCGATGCCTTCGGCGACGGCTTGGGCGGCTCCTGGCGGTGACGACAGGACCGGCGCGAGCGCGACGGCGGGCAGAAGGGCGAGCAGGGTCCTGCGGTCCATGACGGTCTCCGTGGGTGTGTCGAGGGGGTGGCTCAGGCGCCGACGAGGGCGAGACCGCGCGTCAGGTCCTCGACCGTGAGCTCGCCCTCGGTGCGGGCCTCCCGGACCTCGGCGCCGTCGGGGCGCATCAGGATGAGCGTCGGCGGTCCGACGACCTGGAAGCGTTGCATCAGGGCGCGGGTGTCGGCGTCGTCGCGGGTGACGTCGGCCCGGATGACCCAGACGGCCTTGAGCCTCTCCCGGATGGCGGCATCGGCCAGGACCGTTCGCTCGTTCGTCCTGCAGACGGTGCACCAGTCGGCGGCGAACTCGACGAGCACCGGCTTACCCTCGCCGCGTGCGGCCCGCAGGGCGGTCTCGAATGCAGCGACGGAGGAAACCGTCCGGGCCTCGGCGGCGCGGCCCGCCCGCGCAGTGCCGAACCCGGCGAGCGGTCGCAGGGGGTCGGTCCCGCCCGCCGCGGCGCCGATGACGAGGGCGCAGCCGTAAGCGACGGCCACGATCCCCGCCGTCCTGCCCACGCGCGCCGGGATGCCGCTCGTGGCAATCGCCGCGACCGACAGCCCGAAGCCGATGGCGAGCGCGCCCCAGAGCAGGAGCGACAGCCCGTCCGGCAGCAGACGGGTGACCAGCGAGACCGCGAGCGCCAGGAAGACGAATCCGAAGGCGTGCTTGGCCCGCACCAGCCATGGGCCGGAGCGCGGCAGGATGCCGGCGCCGAAGGTGCCGACCAGCACCAGCGGTGCGCCCATCCCGAGGCCGAGGGCGAAGAGGGCCAGCGCGCCACGAAGGACGGAGCCGGTCTGGGCAACGGACAGGAGCGCGGCCGCAAGCGGCGGCGTCACGCAAGGCCCGACGACCAGGGCCGCGCTGAAGCCGAGCAGCGCGGCGCCGAGGACCGATCCTCCCTTCGCCGGCGACGCGGCGCCGGCACGGTCTCGCCACCAGCGCGGCGCCTGGATGTCGAACAGGCCGAACATCGACAGGGCGAGCGCGGCGAGGGCGGTGGCCATCAGCCCGAGGGCGACCGGCGTCTGAAGCGCAACCTGCAGGTTGCGCCCGAGCCAAGCTGCGGCGAGGCCGAGGCTGGCATAGGCCGCGGCCATCGCGAGGACGTAGCTGCCGGAGAGGACGAGGCCGCGCTCCGGCGTGAGCGCCTGGCCAGAGCGGACCAGCATCCCCGACAGGATGGGCACCATCGGCAGGACGCAGGGGGTGAATGCCAAGAGGATGCCGAGCCCGAACATGCCTGACAGGACGCCGATCAGGTTGCCGGTGAGGAGCGAGGCGGGGCCGCCGGGAGGGACGCCCGAGCGCGAGGCATTCGATGCGTGGATGGCAGGCATCGCAGCGCGCCCGGGCGCGGCACCGCCTCCACGCGGCGGCGCATCCGCGGCGCTCAGGGCAGCCAAGTCCACCCGCCGCGTGACCGGCGGGTAGCAGATGCCCTTGTCGGCGCAGCCCTGATAGGTGATCCGCACTTCGCGCGCGCCTGCGAGAGCCGCGCCCGGCACGATGGCCCCGGCCGAGCCATGATAAACCTCGGTGGGCCCGAAGTTCGGGTCGTCCTTGATCTCGCCCGGTTCCGTTGTGACCGGTAGCCACTGACCGCTCGGTGCGGCGGCGGCGATCCTGTCGCGATAGAGGTAGGTGCCGGGAGCAATGGTCCAACGCAGGTGGAGCGAGAGGTCCGCGTCGCGGGTCACCGCGAGGGAGAACGGCCCTTGCCGCGTGGCGGCGTCCTGGCACTGCCCCGGTGACCACAGCGACGAGCCCGCCCAGACCACGAGAGCGAGGACAAGGTGCGCGAGAACGTTCGGCATGAGCGGCGGGGTCCGGGTTCGGATCGGTCCGTCGCGGGTCGGACACGCAGCTTAAGCCAGCCTTAAGCCAGGCCTGGAGGATGCCGGGCCGGCAAGGGAGACACGCATGCGAATCCTCGTCGTCGAGGACGATCCCATCCTCTCGGACGGCTTGCGGGCCGGGCTCGCCCTGAGCGGGGCGGCCGTCGACTGCGTCGCGACCTGCGCGGACGCCGATGCCGCACTCACGGCAAGTCAGTTCGGGGCTGTCATTCTCGACCTGATGCTGCCGGACGGCTCGGGCCTCGACGTCTTGCGCGGCCTGCGCGGCCGGGGCGACCGGACGCCCGTCGTCCTGCTGACGGCCCGCGACGCCGTGGCCGACCGGATCGCCGGGCTCGACGGGGGCGCCGACGACTATCTCGGCAAGCCCTTCGACCTCGACGAGCTCTCGGCCCGCATCCGTGCGGTCGTCCGGCGCGCCTCAGGGCGGGCCGCCGCCGGCTTGGAGCACGGCGGCATCCGGCTCGACCCCGGCAGCCTGACCGTCACGGTCGACGGGGCGCCGGTCACCGTGTCCCGGCGCGAGTTCATGGTGCTCGCCGCGCTGATGGAACGCCCGAGCGTGCTGCGCTCGAAGGCCGAGCTGGAGGAGCGCCTCTACGGCTGGCAGGAAGAGGTTGAGAGCAACGCGGTCGAGGTGCACGTCCACAACCTGCGCACCAAGATCGGCAAGCACGCCATCGAGACGGTGCGCGGCCTCGGCTACCGCATGAGGGCGCCCGCATGAGGTCGCTGCGCGTCAGGCTCTTCGCCATCCTCCTCCTCGCCACCGGCCTGATCTGGCTCAGCGCGGTTGCCTGGATCTACCTGGGCTCGAGGCGCGAGGTGGAGCAGGTCCTCGACAATCGCCTCCAGGAAGCCGCGCGCATGGTCAGCTCCCTGGTCGGCGCGGTCGGCGGCACGGGCGCGGACGGGACGCCGCGCACCTTCCCGGCGCCGACGGCCTACGAGCGGCAGCTCTCCTGCCAGATCTGGTCCCTCGACGGGCGCATGGTCGCGCGGTCGAGCGGAGCCCCGGAGCGGCGCCTGACCGATGCGCCGGCCGGCTTCTCGGAGCGCGAGGTCGACGGCGAAACCTGGCGGGTGTTCACGGTGGAGGATGGCGAGAAGGGCGTGCGCGTCATGGTCGGCGACCGCCTCGGCCTGCGCGAACGCCTCGTCACCGACCTCATCATGGGTCTGATCACCCCCGCGCTCCTCGTCGTGCCTCTGCTCGGCATGTTGATCTGGGCGAGCCTCGGACGGGGCCTGCGCCCCTTGCGGCTGATGGCCCGGAACCTCGCGGCTCGCGACGCCGACGACATGAGCGCCATCGACGCGGGCCAGGCCCCGACGGAGGTCCGCCCTCTGGCCGACGCCCTCAACGGGCTGTTCCTCAAGGTCGAGGCGGCGCGCCGGCACGAACGGGAGGTGACGGCGTTCGCCGCGCACGAGCTGCGCACCCCGCTCGCCGGCCTGAAGACTCAGGCCCAGGTCGCCATGGCCGCAACGGACCCGGAGGTCGCGAAAGCCGCGCTGCACCAGATTCTCGCGGCCGTGGACCGCACGACGCGCCTCGTCCGCCAGCTCCTCGACACCGCCCGGCTCGACGCCTCGGGGGAAACCCGGCCTCTGACGGAGGTCGATGTGGGTGCGCTGGTGGCCGAGACCGTGGAAGGTCTGCGAGCACCTCCCGGCATCCGGACCGTGGTTGACCCCGGGCTGCGTGGCTACACGATGTGGGCCGACCCGGAGAGCCTGCGTCTCGCCGTCCGAAACCTGCACGAGAACGCCGTGCAGCACATGCAGGCCGGGCTGGTGGAATGGGCCGCGCGGCCGGGCGGCGGGGGCGTCGTCGTGCGCGACGAGGGACCCGGCATCCCCGAGGAGGAGTTGCCGCACGCCATGAAGCGCTTCTTTCGCGGCCGCCACAAGAGCGCGACGGGAAGCGGGCTCGGCCTGGCCATCGCAGAGATGGCATCCCGCCGGAGCGGGTTGAGCCTGCGCCTCCGCAATCGACCGGACCGGCAGGGGCTGGAGGCGGAGATCGTCCGGGGCTGATCACGCCCCGGGCACTCGCTCGGCAACGCGCTCTTGCAGGTTCGGGCGGACCACCTCAAACGACATCCGGTTGATTGCTTCGCCATCCCGAAGGGATCAAGCGGATGTGGTATGACACGCCCGATCCGGTCTCGGCGGCTTCAGAAATCCAGCTTGTCCCGCACCGCCTCGATGCCGGCGGCGGCGCAGGCATCGTCCTTGTCGCCCCCCGGCGCGCCGGAGACCCCGACCGCGCCGACGATGCCCCCGCCCGCCTCGATGGGCAGGCCGCCGGCCATGGCGACCACGTTCGGCAATCGTCCGAGCCCGGCATCGAGGCGCTTCGTCTCGATGCCCTTGGCGAACTCCGCCGTGGAGCTGCGAAAACTCAACGCGGTGTAGGCCTTGGACGAGGCCGTGGTCGCCGCGGGCAGGCCGGCGAAGCGGTCGCGCAGCAGCACGAGGGGTGCGCCGAACCGGTCCATCACCACGATCGCGACCTGAAGCCCGTCCTCTCGGCACCTCCTCAAGGCCGCCTGGGCGATCTCGAAGGCGATGTCGGGCGAGACCGACTTGTAGGTGACGAGGGCCTCCTCCGCGGCGGCCGGGCGGGCGAGGAACACGCTCGCGAAGGCGACGAAGACCGCGCGCCGGATGATCGCCTTACGGCCGCACATAGCTCCACCCCTGCTCCTGCCGCTCCATGATCTGCACCACTCCGGAGGGCACGATCGTCGCCTGCGGCAGCAGCGTGATCGGGTGCCCCTCGGCTCTCTCCATGGCGGTCTTCGTGTTGTTGCAGGCCGAGAACTGGACCTTCGCCGGGAAGCCGTAATCGGCGAAATGCGCGATCCGGTCGGCCACCGTCGATTTGTCGGCCCGGTACATGGCGAGGCCCGGTCCGAAGGCGACGATGTCGATCTCCACCTGTTCGTTCTTGGCGCGGTAGTGGTCGACGACGTTGGTGGCGTTGTTGAGCGTGAGGTTCATCGTGGCCGGATCGGCCGTGTCCACCTGGAACACGACGCGATGCCCCCCGCGTCCCTCGGCGGCCGAGACCGGGGCGGCGGCGAGCCCGGCCAGCAGGAACAGGATCAGGCGTCGAGCGGGCTGTCGCATGGCGGATCCCCGATCAGGGCCGGACCAGGATGTACCCGGCCTCGGCGAGCGTCATGAGTTGCACCACCCCGGCCTCGACCGGGATGGCGTGCGGATTGAGCGCCGGCCGCTGCCCGGTCGCACGGGCGACAGTCTCGACGGTGTTCATGCAGATGTCGAAGCGCACGCCCTGCGAGACGAGGCTGTCGACGCCGGCCCGGTGCGGGCTCTCCGCCCGCAGGATGTCGATGCCGGGTCCGAAGGCGACGACCTCGATGGCGACCTTGTCCGGTCCGTAGGCCTTGAGCACGTTGTTGGCGACGCTGAGCACGAGATCCTGCCGATGCGGCTCGCGCTCGGAGAGCTGGAGGGCGAGGCGATGCTCGGCGAAGGCCGATACCTCCGGCGCCGGGCCGCCACCGACGGTCCCGGCCGCCTGCGCGGCGACCGGGGCCAGGGCCGCGCCGAGCAGCAGCCTGCGCGGGAGGCCGAACCGGCTCACGCCGCTTTGCCGTAGCCGGGATTGTCCGCCACGCCTCCGACCTCGACCGGCTTGTCGGCGGACAGGGTGGCCTTGCCCGAGCGACCGAGATGAGCCTCCAGCACCTCCCAGACCGGCTTGCCCTCCTGCGGGTTCACCGAGGCCCAGCCCGCCACCTTGTAGGTCTTGGCCGGATCGAGGGGGCCGCCCCCGGTGAGGGTGAGGTTCGAGAGGCGCTTGCCGCTCTCGGCCCCAGGCTCGCAGCGGTAGCTCAGGCCGCCGACGCGGACCATGTCGCCGCCCTGCTGGTAGTACGGGTCCGGGTTGAAGAGGTTGTCGCAGATATCCTCCATGATCGAATGGATCTGCGCGCCGGTCATCGGCTGGACGTAGACCTCCGAATAGGTCGTCGCGGTCTGCGCCAGCAGGTCGGCCGCCGTGATGTCGCCGCCGGCGAGCGTCGTCGTGCCCCAGCGAAAGCCCGGCGACAGGGAGATCTGCGCGTCGAGCTGCGCCCGCAGGGCATCGCAGAGCAGGTGGTCCATCGTGCCGGTGAAATTGCCCCGGCGGTAGAGCATGTCCCCGGCGGTGGCGAGGCGCCGCCCAAACGCGGCCGCGTGCGGGGCTTCGAGGGAGGTGATCAACGCCTCCATCTCGGCATCGGGCTTCAGGAGGTCGGCGAAGACCGGGAGCAGGCGGTAGCGGATGCCCCGCAGGGAGCCCGGGGCGAGGTCGAGATCGACCACCGCCAGGAACTTGCCGTTGGAGCCGGCATTCGAGACCAGCGTCTTGCCCCGGGAATTCGTCACCGCGACGGGCTCGGGCACCGCGTCGTGGGTGTGGCCGCCGAGGATCAGGTCGATGCCGGAGACCCGGCTCGCCAGCTTCAGATCGACATCCATGCCGTTGTGAGAGAGCAGCACCACGGCATCGACCTTCTCCTTCGTCCGCAGGTCGTCCACCAGGGTTTGGAGTTCGGCGTCGCGGATGCCGAAGGTCCAGTCCGGCGTGAAGCGCTTCGGGTGGGCGATCGGCACGTAGGGGAATGCTTGACCGATGATCGCCACACGGCGGTCGCCGAACGCCTTCACCGTCGCCGGCTTGAATACCCGGCCGGAGGCGGAATCGAAGGCCGGCGCCTCGTTGAAGGCCGCTTCCTCCGTGAGGAACACGTTCTGCGCCAGGAACTCGCCCTTGAAGCGGTCGAGGTTGGCGCGCACCCCGTCCTGCCCGTAGGTGAACTCCCAGTGGCCGGTCATCGCCTCGATGCCCAGCAGGTTGGCCGCCTCGACCATGTCGGCGCCCTTGCGGGCGTTCGAGAGGCCGCTGCCCTGCCAGAGGTCGCCGCCGTCGACGAGCATGGCTCGGCCTCCCGGCGCCTCGGCGCGCAGGCGGGCGACGAGGCTCTTCAGGTGCGCGAAGCCGCCGAGCCGGCCGTAGCGTCTCGCGCCCTCCTCGAAGTCGAGATAGGTGAAGGCGTAGGCCTCCCGGCTGCCGGGGGCGATGCCGAACCGCTTCAGGAACGCCTCGCCGACGAGGTGCGGCGGGCGGCCCCGCATCGCGCCGATCCCGATGTTGACGCTCGGCTCCCGGAACAGGATCGGCCGCAGCTGCGCATGGGTGTCGGTCATGTGCAGGAGGCGCCCATTGCCGAACGGTTCAAGGTCGTAGAGCCCGGCACCGGCGTCCTGCGCCAGGGCGCGGCGCCACAGGAACGGCAGCGCCAGGGCCGCCCCCGCCTGGAGGAGCCGCCGCCGGGGCAGGCCGGCATTCGATCCGTCGAAGTCGCGCGTCATCGGATCACCGCATTCTTCCAGGCGGTCTTCTCCCGCTCGGTCTGGTCGATGGAGGCGCGGGCAAGGGCTTCGGCCTCCCGGGCCCGGGCGAGAGCCTCGTCGTAGCGGCCCGCCTCGGCGGCGGCCTTGGCGGCGGCGAGCGCCGTCGCCGTGGCGGGCCACTGGTTCTTGTTGGCGGCGGCCTTGTCGGAGAGCGCCTTGGCCGCCGCATAGGCATCGTTCGCCTCCTGCGCGCCTGCCGCCAGGACGGCCGGGGCCGGGAGCAGGAGGGCGACGAGGGCGGCGCGGGCGAATGCCGAAACCATGTCGGACCTCACGGACGCGCGCCGGGGCCGGAGATCGGCAGCCCGTTGCTCATGAAGGACAGGAAGTAATCGACGTCGCGATAGAGGACGTCGTCGGGGGCGAGCGGCGTGCCGCGCACCTGGCTGTTGCAGGACATGTAGCGGCGGGTCGCCGTGCCCATGCCGCCCCATTCCGAGCGGTAGATCGGCAGGGCCGCGGTGATGCCGAACGCCGGCGCCAGCACCTCGGCGCGGATGCGGTTGCCGGGGTTCTGCACGTGGCAGCTCGCGCAGGAGAAGTTGAGCTGCCCCCGGCGGGTGTAGAAGTACTGCTTGCCGGCCTCGTAGGCCGCGAGCGCCCGCGGGTCGTTCGGCACCTCGATGGCGAAGGGCTTGCCGCGCGAGGTGAACGCCATGTAGGCCGTCACGGCGGCCATCTCGTCCTTCACGTAGGAATAAGGCTTCTCGCCGTTCTCGGTGAGGCAGAGGTTGACCGCGTATTCGAGCGTCACGACCTCGCCGAGCTTGGCGTCGAAGCGGGGATAGGTCTGACGAATGCCGATGCCGCCGTTCTCGAAACAGTCCGCGAACGTCTTGCCGTTCTTGAACGGCGTCTCGAACAGCTCCTTGCCCTTGTCGATGGCGAAGTCGTAGGGAGGAAACTCTTCCTTCTCCTCCCATTGCTTGCGCATGCCCGCGTCCATCGAGTACGGCCCGTTCACGAAGTCCTCGTGCTTCACGTCCGGGAACTTCTCGTAGAAATAGGCCTGGAAGGCCTTCAAGTCGGCCTTGGGATCGGCCATCTCGGCGGCCGGCGCGCCGGCGATGCCGCTGGCGGTGAGGCCGAGGGCCAGCGCGAACCCGGCCGCCGGAGCGAGGGCGGCACTCATCCGATCTTGGCGACGGAGGAATCCGTCTTGCCCAGGTTGTCGGTCCAGGTGACCTTGAGATCGTCGCCCTTCTTGGCGCCCGAGAACTTGAATTTGAGGTACGGATCCTTGGAGACCGCGGGTCCCCAGAAGGCGGTGAACACCACCTTGCCGCCGTGCTCGAAGGTGACGGTCTCGATGTAGTGCGGGGGGATCAACTCTCCCTTGGCATCCTTCACGTAGCCGGAATCCATGGGATGCTGGATGAGCGACTGGACATCGGTCTGGTCGCCGCTGGCGGTTGCGCGCACGCGGATGGTGGATGGCATCTGTGTTCCTCCCCTGGTGTGATCGTCGTCAGCCGCCGCAGCCGCCGACCGTGACCTTCACTTCCCTGGTGGCGCTGTAGAGCTTGCCTCCGGCCTCCACGACGGCGATGACCGGCGTGGTCTTGGCCATCTTCAGGCGGCTCGCCACGGTGGGGAGCGTGCCGGGCGCGAACTTGTACACGGCCGCGAGCGCGCTCGGGTTCTCGGCGACGAGGATCGCGATGGAGGTGACGTCCGGCAGGTCGGTGCTGACCGAGACGGGCACGACGGCGCCGTTCTCGGCGATCTCGGGGGCGTCGAGCTTGACCTTGTCGGAGGCGGTGGCGGCCTGCCCGAACAGCTTCTTCACGGCATCCGCCTCGCCCTTCTGCTTGAAGGCGTCGGCCGGGTAGGCGGCGTCGGGATTGGCGGAGGCGCGGAGCGGGAGGCAGAAGGAGGCCGCCGCGATGACACTCCCGAGACCCGCCGCCCGGAGGACGAAGCGGCGGTCGAACATGTTGCTGTCGTAGGCAGCCATGACGGCCTCCCTTTCAGTACGAATACAGGTACTCGACGATGGACCGGATTTCCCGGTCGGAGAGGAGCAGGTTCCGGCCGAACGGCGGCATGACCGTCTCCGGATTGCGAAGGGTCTCGTCCCGGATGATCGCGACGACGTCTTCGCGGTTCGGGTAGCGCTGCTTCAGGCCTGCCAGCGACGGGCCGATATTGCCCGGCAAGTCGCCGCCGGGGATCGCGTGGCAGGAGAGGCAGTTGCCCCGGCCCCGGTCGAACGCGATGGCCTTGCCCTCGGCCGCGTCGCCCTGCGCCAGGGCAGCGCCGGCCCGGGCAAGGACCAGGGTGGCGACCAGGAGTGCCGTACAGGGATGCCGGCGCATGGGGGCCTCCTCCGGGGGCGTCATTTCGGCTGCATGTCGTCGAGGGCCCCCGTGGTGCGCGGGGTCAGGGTCTTGCCCTCGGCGGTCGAGGTGATGGTGATCGCCTTCGGATCGCGGCACTTCGCCATGCAAGGCTCGGCGCGGGTGTCGGGCCGCGGATCCTCCCAGGTGAAGTTGTCGCGGTTGGGCATCCTGACCTTGGGCAGGCTGTCCTTGTCGGCCACGAAGTCGCCGGGCACCAGGTTGTTGAGGTTCAGGATATAGGCGGTGAGCGCGTAGACCTCGTCAGGCGTCAGGCTGCGCGGGTTCGGAAACGGCATCGCCCGGTCGATGTAGTCATAGAGAGTCGCCGCGAACGGCCAGTAGCTGCCCACCGTCGGCTCCGGTCGATCCGCCGTCAGGGTGCCTTCGCCGCCCGCGAGCTTGGGCCAGCGGTCGACGCCCTCGCCGAAAGTGCCGTGGCAGGCGGCGCATTTCTCGGCAAAGACCTCGCTGCCCTGATCGACGCTGCCTTTGCCTGCCGGAAGCCCGAGGCCGTCATGCCCGCGCACGTCGATGTTCCAGGCGTCGATCTGCGCCTGACTCGGGCGCGTGCCGTAGCCGTAGAGGGGCTTGCCCCCGGCCGCGGCGGGGCCGGCGAGCGCGAGGAGCGCGCCGAGGGCGAGAAGGGCGTCAAGCGGTCTGGACATCGAACACGCTGCCATCCGGCTTCACCTGCCAGGTCTGGATCGAGTTGTTGTGGTAGACGGAATTCACGCCGCGGATCCTGCGCAGTTCCGCGATGGTCGGCTGCACGTAGCCGGTCTCGTCGATGACCCGGGATTCGAGCAGGGCCGGTGTGCCGTCCCACTGCCAGGGCAGGGAGAACCGGGTCAGGGCCTTCGACAGCACCGGCTCGTGCAGGGCGGCGGCCTGCCAGTTGGCGCCGCCGTCGACGGACACGTCGACCCGCTTGACCTTGCCGTTGCCGGTCCAGGCGAGGCCGCGCACCTCGTAGAGGCCCGGCTTGGTGAGCGGCTTCTCGGGGCACGGAAAGGTGATGACCGACTTGGCGTCGATGGCCCAGGTGAATCCCCTGGATTTCCCATCGGGCATCAGGTCGGTGTATTTGGACGTCTCCTCGCGGGAGTACCACGGCTGGTCGCCGATCTTGATGCGCCGCAGCCACTTGACGCTGACGTTGCCCTCCCAGCCCGGCACCACGAGCCGCAGCGGGTAGCCCTGCTCGGGCCGCAGCGCCTCGCCGTTCTGACCGTAGGCGATCAGGCAATCGTCCAGGCACTTGGACAGGGGCAGGGAGCGGTTCATGTGGGCGCCGTCCGCGCCCTCGAACATGACCCACTTGCCCTCGGGCTTCACGCCGACCTCGTCGAGGAGGGTCGAGAGCGTCACGCCGGTCCACTCGGCGCAGGAGATCATGCCGTGGGTGAACTGCAGGGAGTTGAGCTGCGCCGCGCGCCATTCCATGCCGCCATTGGCCGGGCACTCGATGAAGTGGATGCGCGAGACGGAAGGGTAGCGGACGATGTCGCCCATCGAGAGCAGCAGCGGGCGCTCCACGAGGCCGTGGATCATCAGGCGGTGCTGCTCCGGGTCCACGTCGGCCCGGCCGGCATGGTAGCGCTCGAAGAACAGGCCGTTGGGCGTGAGGATGCCCTGGAGATCCTGGATCGGGGAGAAGCTGATCGAGGATTGGGTGCCCGCCGTCAGCCAGGGCACGTTGCGGCGGATGACGCCGGCTTCCTGCGCGGCGGGCTGGCCGTAGGGCCTGTCCACGACGCCGGCCCCGAGGCTCTGCGACCAGGGATACTCGGGCGGCGGCCCCGCCTCCCCGGCCCGGGCCGGGACCGGCAGCGCGGCGCCTCCAGCCCCCGCCGCGGCAAGGCGCAGGAAGGTCCGCCGGCCAAGGGAACGGCCAAGGGAACGGGCAAGGGGTAGCGTCGGCGCTCCGCCCCTCGGCGTGCGCCCGTCGGCCCGGTTCGTCACCGGCTTCCTCCCGATTGGACCGGCTTCTGCCGCTTCACTAGGGCTAGCCACCCGCCTTCAATCAGTCAATGCTAAAGTTAGAAAAGTCTGATATACGGGTCCCCGCCCTCTTGCGGCGGCTGGCTGACTGGCCAGGGCGGCGCGTTCGGGCGACCATGGTGACACCTTCCCCCCGCCCAACCCGACTGGGCCAGCCGGTTTTGCGAGACCATGCAGGCGACGACGATCGACGAGACGACTCTGGATGCCTTCGCGGCTCAGGCCGCTGAGGCGGTGCGCTTGTTGCGCCTGCTCGGAAATGAGCACCGGCTGATGATCGCCTGTTTGCTGATCGTGCATGGGGAGCTGTCCGTCGGGCAATTGGTCGAGGAACTTCGGCTCAGCCAGTCGGCTCTGTCGCAGCATCTCGCGCGGATGCGAGAGGACGGAGTGCTGACGTTCCGGCGGGAGGCCCAGACGCTCTACTACAGCATCAAGGACCCGAACGCGGTCGCGGTGATCGGACTTCTGAAGCAGCTTTACTGCAAGGACCTGTGAGGATGATCCGGCGGGCCGCGTTGATCCTGGCTGTCCTGCTCGCGGGGTCGGCGTCGGCGTCCGATTACGCGCCGATCGGCAAGCCGCTCGCCGTCGCGCAGGTGCCTGGCAAGCCGATCTATTACAGTCTCGGGAATACCGGTGTGCCGAGCCAAGCCAACGAGGGCAACACCTCGAATGGCGGCTTCGTGGTCACGGATGACGGGGTGGTGGTGTACGACGCCCTCGGCACGCCGAGCCTCGGCTGGGCGCTGCTGGAGCAGATCCGGACCATCACGGACAAGCCCGTGCGCTACGTCGTGGTGAGCCATTACCACGCCGATCACATCTACGGGCTGCAGGCGTTCAAGGATCATACCGGCGCCGTCGTGATCGCCCAGGAGCGGGCGGCGCAATACCGCGACAACGACGAGACCGCCGACGAACGGGCGGATGCCCGCCTGCGCCAGCGCCAGGGAGCGCTCGCCCCTTGGGTGGACGAGCACACGCGGATCGTCCCGCCCGACCTCACCTTCGCCGAGCGGGCGACCCTCACGCTCGGCGGCAAGCGCTTCGTGCTGCTCTATGCCGGGCCCGCCCATTCGGCGAGCGACATGATGATGATGGTCGAGCCCGACGGGGTGCTGTTCGCGGGCGACATCGTCCAGAACGGCCGCATCCCGCACATGAACAGCGACGACGTCGATACCGGCCGATGGCTGACGGCCCTGAAGCAGGTCGAGGGATTGAAGCCGCGCTTCATCATCCCCGGCCACGGCGAGCCTTCCACCGAGGCGGCCAAGGCCATCGCCTTCACGGCGGGGTACATCACCGACGTGCGACGGGTGATGAAGAACGCGGTCGACAGCTGGACCGATTTCGATGCCGCCTACAAGGCGGCCGACTGGTCCGCCTACGACAAGCTCCCCGCCTTCGCCGCCAACAACCGCGGCAACGCCTACCGCATCTTCCTGGAACTCGAGGGCGCGAATTTCACGGACGGGAAGAAGTCCGAGCCGTAGGCGGTCAGCCTCGCCGCTCCACGAGGTAATAGAGGCCGGCGCGTCCTCCCAGCGCGATCGACGCCAGGGCGATGGCCGACCCGACGGACAGCGTCGCGATCCCGGTCACGCCCTGGCCGATGGTGCAGCCCAGCGCGGTGATGCCGCCGGTGCCCATCAGGAACGCGCCGACGATGTGCCGCCGCAACTCGCCCGGGTCGTCCGGGGCCTCCCAGCGGAAGCGCCGCGCCTGCCGCGCCTCGACGAACGCCCCCACCAGCACGCCAAGGACCGAGGCGATCCCGAAATCGACCTGCATCCCGGATGCCACCATCGCGAAGAGCAGGGCGTCGCCGATGGGCCGGGCGAAGCTCAGCGACGTCGGCCGGCCGGTCCCGAAGGCATCGAACCCGGCGAACCCCGTCGCCCACCATCCCGCGGTCACGCACGTTCCGATCACGACCGCCGCCGCGGCGAGCGTCCGGTCATTCCGGAAAGCTCCATCCGCGAAGGCATAAACGGTGAGGAGGGCGGCGCAGGCGGCCGCGAGGGCCATCGATGCGGGGCTCCCGACGCCGAGCAGGTCCGGAAGGAGCTGCAAGCGCCCGCCGGGGATCGACACGAAGAGAGGATCAACCGCCATCACCCGCACGACGGCGGTGAGCCCCCGCATCGCCATGACCGCAGAGACGGCCGCGACGAGGAGAGCGATCAGGGCCTTCAGGTCCCCGCCGCCGAGTCGCAATAGATTCCCGAAGGCGCAATTGCCGACGAGGGCCATGCCGAACCCGAATGTCAGGCCGCCGAGAATCAAGGGTCCGATCGCGAGCTGTGACGAGGCGTACAGCGTCCGGTGGAGTTCGAGCCCGTACAAGCGCAGGCCATGGACGCCGACCATCGCCACCGCGATGGCGAGCGCCCAGGCGCGCAGCCGCCGCGTGTCCTGGCCATAAACGGCATCTTCCAATGCGCCGAGCGTGCAGAAGCGGCCGCGCCGCGCCGCATAGCCGAGCACGCATCCGATCACGAGTCCAAGGACCGCGCGAATGACATGCGGCTCCATCACTCCCCCCATCAGCCCGCCGAACGAGATCGGCCCAGGCCCATCGACTTCAGAGAGACTTGGAGGCTCGCCTTAAGAGAAGCTTAGCGAAGGTCGAACGTGCGGGGATTGCGGAAGCAGCCTCCTCCGGGAACGCCCCACCGTTGCTCCGGCTTCGCTTCCTTGTTGCCGCGACGACGAGGTCCATGCGGGCCACTCCCGGGAGGCGGAAAGAGGGAAGCCCGACCTTCCCCATCCTCTCGTCCGTGCCGCCCGCGGATTCCTCGAGCCGGCCCCTCTGACCGAGGCGCCAGGATGAGGGGGCGGCGGCACAAGCGTGAAGATGATCGACGCCTCCGCCGCCGTCGCTGACTCGGGCCGCAGCTACTGTCCCCGAAGGAACTTCTGCAGCTCCTCAAGGGTCACCTTGCCGTCCTTGTTGGTATCGGCGGCATTGAAGATGCGCCTATGGATAGCTGTCACCTCGTCGAACGAGAGGGACCCGTCTCCATCCGTATCGGCAATAGCGAACATCATTCTCATCCTGAGGCCGTCATCCATCATGCCCCTGTTCATCCCGCCCATCATGTGGCCCATCATCCCCATTCCACACATGCCGCCTTGGCCCATGCCTCCCATGCCTCCCATGCCTCCCATCATGCCCGGCATCCCAGGCTGAGGAGGCTGGGCGCTTTGGCCGGGCGTGCTCATCGGAGCCGTTGGTGTCTGGGCGGTCGCGCTGGAGCTTGCGCCAGCAGCGAGAATGGCGGTGAGAGCGGTCACGCGCACCAGTGTGGCGAGGGTCATGGACCCCTCCTTCGGCTGCTACCGGGAACGGGCCGAGCCTGACCGTGCAATGCGAGACCCGGCCCGCTGCCCGCCGCGCGAGCTTTAGGTGCGGCGAGCACGGGAAATCTAGCACAGACGGGGGACACACCCGAGAGGCTCCCCCCGGATGCCATTCAACTCGGCCGCGACTAGCGCCTGTCGCCCGGCGCCTGAAAGTCCCTGCAGACACTGTCCGGGGAGGCCGAATCCGATTTCAAGCTTGCGCTTACCCGAACGGGGAAGGCCGGAGTCGCGACGCACGGGACTTCCGAGAGGCCGGTTTCGCGTGATCATCGGCCATTTCGGCAGCCCAAATCGAAATTCCGGAAATCGCGCACAGCCGAACAAGCCGTATGCGAGCGAGGCCGGCGCAGGGAAGCCGACCAGGAACGGGGCGGCGGCCACACCGTCCGTCGCCTCGTCGCGGCGCTCCGCGAGATCCGTCAGGCGCGCGTCGCCGGTCCGCAACAGGAAGCTCTCCTCAAAGCGCAGATCGACGATTCGGAAGCGCCGGCCGCCGCGGAACAGGTCTTCCCCGGAGGCCGGACCGTTGCAGGCGAACAGCACGGCGGTGCCGGCCTCCGCCTCAACCGGCGACACGCCGCGCGCCGAGAGGCGTCCGCTGCCCTCCAGCACGATGCTCAGGGAGAAGGTCGATGCCCCCGCGAGATCGACCGTGAGGTCCCGCTCCAGGAACGCGTCGACCACCACGATGGCGATGTCGGACGCGATCGGATCGATCCGCGCGCTCTGCGACCAGCCGAGGCGGGCCAGTCCCTCCGCCACAGCCTCCTGCCAGGAGGCGACCGGTGCGGCCTCCGCCGGCCCGTCGCGATGTGGATCCGACGACACGCCCCGTTCTCCCATGTGCGAAGACTCGACTTAGTACCGATGCCGTTAATGCCGGCCCCGAAAGCGTTTGACAACATCCATCGAAAAAGATGATGACACCACTGGCGATTTCGACGGCACTGCGGCAGTTTAGAAATGCTCTCAACAGGCAGGATATCATCAGTTTTTGTTACGACTATAGCAACGTTTGTCGGTTTTCCGGCCCTGTCGCAGCCGGCAGGGGGCGAGATCAAGCTCGACGAAGTGATCATTACTTCAAACAAGCGCGAGCAGCGTCTGGACAGGGTCGACGCCTCGGTCACGGCGGTGACGGCGGCGCGGCTCGCCGACAACGACGTGCGCGATGTGAGCGATCTGCAGAAGGTCCTGCCCGGGATCGTGATCGAGAGCCGCGGCAACCGCGCCTACGCCAACTTCACGGTCCGCGGCATTTCCTCGCCGGACTTCTACAACCCGGTCATGCAGGTTTACGTCGACGGCGTGCCTCAGGCTTCGGCGAACCTGGCGCAGGACCTCTTCGACGTCGGCCGGATCGAACTCCTGCGCGGGCCGCAGGGCACGCTCTACGGGATGAACGCCTTCGCGGGCGTGCTCAACATCGCGACCGAGAAGCCGCGCTTCGCCCGCGCCGACGTGTTCGGCACCGCCTCCGAGCGCCTGTTCGAGATCGGCACCTTGACGACGAGCGTGCTCATCCCCGACGCGATGTTCCTCGATCTCGGCTTCAAGGAGCGCTCCTTCACCGGCCAGATCCGGGACATCGACCGCCATCGCGACGACGTCGACTGGTGGAACGGCCTCGGTGGTCGCGCTGCTTTGCGCTACGCGCCGCTCGGGAGTGCCTTCGACGCCAGCCTGATCGTCTCGCACGCTGCGCTCGCGCGAGGAGACCTACATCCTCGACTCCGACGTGAAGCGGCGCGCCTTCCGCTCCTCCGTCATCCCGTTCCCCTGCAGCGTCCTGGGGCGCGAGACGACGACGGCCGGCCTGACCATGAACTACCGGTTGAACGACGTCACCTTCACCAGCGTGACGTCGTTCCAGGCCGTCGACCTCAACCGTCGCATCTTCGGGCAGTCCTTCCCCGAGACCTACCGGACCGTCTATCAGGAGTTCCGCGCGGCCTATGATGGGGCTGGTCCGTTCAAGGGCGTCGCGGGCGTCGTGTTCCTCGACAACCAGTTCACGCGCCGCGCCTCGGGCACGCGCAACGACGTGGATGCGCGCAGCGTCGCGGTGTTCGGCGAGGGCACCTACGCGCTCACCGACCGGCTCGACCTCACCGTCGGCACCCGTGTTGCGGTCGACTGGTCGTCGATCGGCTTCAACGGCGGCAGCTTCGGCTTCAACTTCGACAACGACGCGAGCTTCACGAATTTCCAGCCGAAGGTCTCCCTCGGCTACCAGGTCGACCCGACGACGCGGGTCTACGCCCTCGTCTCCGAGGGCTACAAGCCGGGCGGCTTCAACCGCGCGGTCTCCAACCCCCTCGACGCCGTCGCCTACAAGCCGGAGCGGGCCTGGAACTACGAGGTCGGCGCGCGCACCGAGATGCTGAACGGCCTCGCGACGGTGTCGGGTGCCTTCTACCGCATCGAAACCTCCCACCAGCAGATCAACGCCGGCCCGGTCGGCTTCCAGGTGCTGCGCAATGCCGCCGAGGGCACCAGCACCGGCGTCGAGGTCGAGCTGGCTCTGCGGCCCACCGACCGTCTGACGCTGACCGCGCAGGGCGCGTTCGGCCGCTCCGAGTTCTCCGGCTACGCCGATCCGATCACGGGCCAGCGCATCGCCGGGGGCCGCACGCCTCAGGCGCCGGACCTGGTGACCAATGTCGGGTTCCGCTACCTCATCGACCAGACCTGGCTGCCGGCCCAAATGGCCCTCACCGGCGCCGCCCGGACGGTGAGCCGCACCTACTTCGACCCGGCCAATACCTTCTCGCAGGGCTCCTTCACGACCTTCGATGCCGGGCTCGACGTCGTCTTCGATCCCGCCTCGACCCTGCGCCTGTTCGTCACCAATCTCACCGACCGCACCTACCGAACCTACAGCTTCGCCTACGGCCCGGCCACGCTCAGCACCATCGGCCAGCCGCGGATCGTGGGCCTGTCATGGCGGACGAGGTTCTGATGCGGCTGGGCGCCGGGACCGCCGTCGGGCTGGAGGCCCCGCTCGTCCCCGTCCCGGCCGCGATCGGCGGGATGTCCGTCGCCCGGAGCGTCGTGATGGGGATCGCGCGGGTGGGCCTGCCTGCCGTCATGCGCGAGGCCGGCCAGCCCCTCGACCGGATCGGGCTCGTCTCCCTCACCCTGCTGCCCCGGGTGCTCGAGGGCCTGTGGTCGGGAGCGGTGGAGCGCGACCGCCTGCCGCCGGCCGGACGGCGACGCATGTCGGCGAGCGTGGCCTGCGGGGCCGTACTCTCCGCCCTCGCGCTCGCCGCCGGGGCCGGGATCGGCCCCGCGGCCTTCGCGCCGCTCCTCGTCTGCCTCATCGCCGCCGCCCTGGCCAACGCCGCCATCGGCAGCGCCTGCGACGGCTTCGCCGTCGAGACCCTCCCGGCGGGCCACCGCGGCCGGGGCAACGCCGCGCAGGCCGGGGTCTCCTTCCTCGGCCTCCCAGTCGGCGGCGCCCTGCTCCTGGACCTGATCGCGGCGGCGGGCCGGACGGCCGCGAGTCTGGTTAGGGCGACGCCGGTCCTCGGCCTCAGCCAGCCTTTCCTCGTGCGCGCCTCGGCGCCTCGGCGCTCCGCGAGCACCGGCCCGGCCTCGCGGCGGCGCGCCTCGTGCCGCGCGCGGCGCGGCAGGCCGGCCCGGGCCGCGGCGCGACCGGCGCCGCCCTGCCCTCAACCGGAGAGACCATGGAGACCGGCATGACGGATTTCGGCACCCCTCCCGCCTCAGGCGACTTCGACCTCTCGCGCTGGCCCGTGGCCCGCTACCGGATGCCCGATCGCGTGCCCGATGCCGAGGCCGAGGCCCGCGTCGCCGAGTTCGACGCCCTGCTCGCCAGGGACGAGCGCTTCGTGCTGGTCTTCCACGGCCCGGAGATGCCGAAGGATTCCTCGCGCTTCATGAAGGCGTACCGGGCCTGGTTCAAGGCGCGCAAGGACGCCCAGAAGCGCCTCTGCGCCGGCGCCGTCCGGGTCGAGCCCGACGCGGCGCGGCGCGGGTCCTTCGCCGTGAAGGCGATGTCCCTGATGAACAAGGCTTTCCTGCCCTACCCGTACAGGGTGGTCGCGAGCGACGCGGAAGCCGACGCCCAGGCGCGAGCATGGCTCGCCGCGTGAGCGCGCCCGAGCCCTCAGCGCCCTCCTCCCCGCCCGCGGGCGGGCTCGGCGCCACCTTCGCCCGCCTCGCGGGCCTCCTGCGCACGCGACCGCGGGCGATGGCGGCCGCCATCGCGCTCGGCCTCCTCGCCGCGCTCCTCGGCCTCGCCTGGCAGCTCGGCGTCACGCGCCTGATCCGCGACGCCCTGGAGCCCGCGCCCGACCGGGCCCGGATGGGCTGGACCGTGGCCGGGATCGCCGCCCTGGTCGTGGCGGGTCGTCTCGCCTTCCTGGGCTCGACCGCGCTCTCGCACAGCATCGCCGTCGACGTGCAGCGCGACCTGCGCCTGGCGCTTGCCGAGCACCTCGCCCGCGTGCCGGCGGCGGTGTTCGAGCGCTACGGCGGCAAGGCCCTGCGCCGCCTCGTCCTCGACGACGTCGAGAGCATCGAGGACGGCATCGCCCACCTCGTGCCGGAGGCGACCGCGACCTTCACCGCGCCGCTGATCGTCCTCGTCGGCCTCTTCGCCCTCGACTGGCGGCTCGCCCTGGCCGCCGCCCTGCCGATCCTCCTCGGCCTCGCGGCGATGCGGGCGACGACGCGCGGCTCGGCCGACATCACCCGCGCGTACTACGAGCGCAGCGCCGAGATGGCGGCGCGGGCGGCCGAGCACGTCGCCGGGCTGCCGACCCTGCGCCTGTTCGACGAGGACGACCGGGCCCTCGCGCGCCTGCGCGACATGAACCGGGCCCTCGCGCGCCTGCGCGACATGACCGGCCGCTACCTCGCGGTGATCGGCGACTGGGTGCGCCGGGTGCTGCGGGCGAGCGCGCTGCTCCAGGTCTGCGTGACCTCCGGCCTGCTGATCGTGCTGCCCCTCGGGCTGTGGCTGCTGGCGCGGGGCGATCTGCCGGTCGCGCACCTCGTGCTCTTCGTCGTCTTCGCGCCGAGCCTCGGCGGCCTCGTCACCCGCCTGCCGAACTTCGCCTTCCGCTTCGCGCAGCAGGGCGAGGTGCTGGCCCGGCTCGACGCCCTGCTCGCCGAGGCGCCGTTGCCGCTTCCGGCCGCCCCCGTGAGCCCGGCGGACCGGACCGTGCGCTTCGAGGGCGTCGGCTTCCGCCGCGGCGAGCGCAAGGTGCTCGACGGGATCGACCTCGTGCTGGAGCCCGGCACGGTCACGGCGCTCGTCGGCGCGAGCGGGGCAGGCAAGACGACGCTCGCCAACCTGCTGCTGCGCGCCCAGGACCCGCACGAGGGCCGGATTACGATCGGCGGGGTCGACCTGCGCGATATGGCGCCCGACACGCTCCACGCCCTGGTGGGCACCGTGCCGCAGCACCCCTGGCTGTTCACCGGCACGGTCGCCGAGAACCTGCGCCTCGCGGCGCCCGAGGCCACGCCGCGGGCCATGGCCGAGGCCCTCGCGCGGGCCCGCGCGGCGGACTTCGTCGCCGGCCTGCCGGGCGGCGTCGAGGCGGTGCTCGCAGGCGGGGGGCGGCGCTCTCGGGGGGCGAGCGCCAGCGCCTCAGCGTCGCCCGGGCGATCCTGCGCGACGCGCCGATCCTGGTGCTCGACGAGGCGACCGCAGCGGCCGACCCGGTCAACGAGCGCGAGATCCAGCGCGCCCTGGGCGCCCTCGCCCGCGGCCGGACGGTGCTCGTCATCGCCCACCGCCTCGCCTCGATCGTCGATGCCGACCGGATCGTGGTGCTCGACGCGGGCCGCATCGCGGAGAGCGGCGACCATGCCGGGCTGCTCGCGCGAGGTGGCCGCTACGCCCGCTACTGGTCGCTTCAGAACGGCGGCGCCGCGGGCCCCGGCGGCATTGGCCTTCCGGAGGATGCACACCATGCCGCAGCCCGCTGAGCGCCCGGTCTCCTGGTGGCGCGACCTCACCCGCCGGATGGAGCCCCGGATGCGGGTCCGCTACCGCATCGGGCTCGCCCTCCTCGCCACCGATGCGGGGCTCGCCGCGGTGCCGCTCCTGACGGCGGCGTGGGTCGTCCACGGCCTCGCCGCGGGAACCTGGACGGACGGGCGCTCGCTCGCCGCGACCGCCCTCGTGGCGGGGGCGTTCCTGGCCCGGATCGCCGTGATGCCGGTCGGCTTCGCCCGCGGCTTCGAGTCCGACTATGGCGCCGTGGCAGAACTCCGGCTCGACCTGTTCGCCCATCTGCGGCGCCTCGGCCTCGGCGCGCTCGCGCGGGTCGGCGCGGGCGGCCTGGCGGACCTCGTGACCAACCGCTTTCGCTGGATAGAGGAAGAGGCGGGTTACGGCCTCGGCCGCCAGGTCGGGCAGGCCGCGCTCTCGCTGGTGCTGGTTGCGGCGCTCGGCGCGGTGCACCCGCTCTTCCTCGCCGCGGCGCTCGTCCTCGCGGGCCTCGCCGTCCTCGCCTACCGGGGCCTCGACCGCGCCCTCGCGCGGCTCGCCCGCGACCAGGCGAGCCTCGTCGCCGAGACCGCCGAGCGCATGGTCGAGTTTCTGGCCGGCCTGCCGGTGCTGCGCGCGATGGGGCAGGTCGACGCGCAGCGGGGCGCCTACCGTCGGCAAGTCGAGGCGCTGCACGCCTTCTACCAGCGGGCGATCGGCACCGTGGCTCCCCAGGTGAGCGCCGCGCGCATCCTCCTCGACCTCGCGGTGCTCGCCCTGGTTGGCGTCGCGGTCGCCTTGTTCACGAATGGCGCGATCGACGCGCCCGGCCTCGCCGTCGCGCTCCTCGTGTTGCTGCTCCTGCTCGCCCCCCTGGACGCCTCCCTCGGCGAGGGCTTCATGATGCGCCTCGTCGGCGACGCCCATGCCCGCGCGGCCGCGATCCTGGCGCAGCCGGCCCTGGAGGACGGGACTGAGCCGGTCCGCCCAGGCGAGATCCGCTTCGAGGGGGTGCGCTTCGGCTACGGGCCGGGCCGGCCGGTGCTCGACGGGTTCGACCTCGCGCTCCCGGCCGGGCAGGTGACGGCGGTGGTCGGCCCGAGCGGCGCGGGCAAGTCGACGCTGCTGGCGCTCATCGCGCGTGCCTTCGACCCCGAGGCGGGACGGATCACGGTGGGCGGGCAGGACATCCGCGCGGTGCCTCTGGATCGGCACCTCGCCCGGCTCGGAGTCGTGCCGCAGGACGTGATCCTGTTCGCCGACACGCTGGCCGGCAACCTTCGTCTCGCCCGCCCCGGGGCGTCGCAGGCCGAGTGCCGGGCGGCGGCCGAGCGGGCCTGCTGCGGGGACTTGGTGGCGCACCTGCCGCAGGGCTTCGACACGGTCCTCGGCGAGGGTGGGCGCGACCTCTCCGGCGGCGAACGCCAGCGGGTCGCGATCACCCGCGCTATCCTCAAGGACGCGCCGATCGTGCTGCTCGACGAGGCGACCTCGGCCCTCGATGCGGAGAGCGAGCACGGTGTCGGCGAAGGGCTGCGGGCGCTGTTCCGGGACCGGACCGTGTTGATGGTGGCCCACCGGCTGCAGACCATCCGCGGGCCGACCACATCGTGGTGATGGAGGCCGGTCGCGTCGTCGACAGCGGCACGCCGGCCGAGCTCGAGGCACGCTGCGCCCACTATCGCGACCTCTGGGACGCCTACCGCGACACCGAGCGCTGGCGGCTGAGGGGCTGACGCGCCTCTCCTCTCCGGGCGGTCGTCGAGGAGGACCATCGGTTCCCGATCTCGGGCCTACCCGAGACCGGGGTGATACGACATCCGCATTGCGAAGCAATCAACCGGATGTCGTATGACGCCTCGGCATCCTCGGCTGCTGGTTTTCATCGCGGCAGCGCCCGAATCCGCCGCGCCAAGTCCGGGGCGCCGAGGATCGACCAATGGTCCGCCTCGACCGGCATGGGCGTGGCGCGGCCGGCGAGCAGAGTCTCCCACTCGGCGAGGGCATCGCCCCAGCCCGGCGGGCGCCGGGCCGCGGTGAAGACCGTGACCTCCGGGCCGGCCGGCAGCGGCGCGAGCCTCGCCGCGATCATGGCGCGCAGGTTGGCGGCGACCACGCCGAGGAAGCGATCCAGCCCGGCCTCGTCGGCGAGGAGCGAGGCGGGCAGGCCCTGGCCCGCGAGCAGCCGGCGCCACAGGCCGCGCCGCCCCGCCTCCGGCATGGCATCGATCGACCCCGCATCGTGCCCGTCCGCCGCCAGGGCGGCCCGCGCCGCGTCCCCCGCGCAGGCGAGGAGCAGGCCGCCCGGGGAGCGGATTCCTGCAAAGGGCGCGCGGGGCGAGGGATCGACCAGGATCACGCGCGCCACCGGCTCGCCGGCCGCGAGGAGGTCCTGAGCGAGCTGCCAGGCCGTGTGCGCGCCCATCGACCAGCCGAGGAGCTGGTGGCCGCCCTCAGGGGCCGGCCCGAGACATGCGCGTGCCGGTGCGCGAGGACGTCGAGACGGTCGACCGGCGCCTCGCCGGGCCGGAGACCCGGCGCGTCGAGGGCGAGGACGGCTCTGGCGCCGTCGAGCCCCTCGGCGAGGGGGCGGTAGGCGGCGGCGAAGCCGTCGCTGGCGTGCAGGCAGACGAGCGGCGCGCCCGGCCCGCCGCAGAGCAGGGCCGGGCGCGGCCCGGCCCCGGCCTCGGCCTGCGCGAGGGCGTGCTGGCGGCCCGCGCGGCGGCGCCCGCCGGCGTCGTGGAGCGCCTGCGCCGGGCCGATCCCGACCTCGTCGAGGCGGTCGGCGGCTACTTCGCCCTGCCCGGCTCGCCCCTGTGGGACCGGCTCGCCGCAGGGCGGATCCGCTACTGCCTCCTGCGGGCGCGGCGGCGGCCCGGACCGGCCGGGCGGCCGGAGGCGGGCGACGCGGCCCACCTGCGCGGACGCCCGCGGCGGATGGCCGGCCTTCTGGAGCAGGCCGACGCGGCCGTGCGGGCGGCGCGCGCCTGATTCCCCTTCGGCGGGCCGCACCCGGAGGCCGCCGCCAACGTCCTCGCATTCCCGTTCGCGGCGGGCGGCGCCTCGGTCTTCCGCGGCTGGGAGGCGCACCTGCCGGAGGGCGTCCGCTTCTGCCCGGTCCAGCTCCCGGGGCGCGAGCACCGGGTCGGCGAGCCTGCCTTCCGCAGCGTGGAGGCGGCCGCGGAGGCGCTGCTGCCGCTCCTCGACTCCGTCCGGCACCGGCCTCTCGCCCTCGTCGGCTGGAGCCTCGGCTGCAAGATCGCCTTCGCCCTCGCGCGGCGGCTGGAGGAGACCGGGACCGTCGCGCGCCTGCTCATGCTGGGCGCCTGCCCGTCGCCGGATCGGCCGGTCCCCGCATCGCTCCTGCCGCGGCCGGGCGAGAGCTGGGCGGAGCCGCTGCGCCGCCTCGGCGGCACCGCCGAGGCGGTCCTGGCCCATGACGGGATGCTCGGGACGCTGCGCGACTCCCTGGAGGGGGACTTCGCCATGGCGACCGGCTACCGCAGCGAGGCGGTGGTCGCGGCCCCGATCCTGGCGGTCGCGGCTGAAGCCGACGCCCTGGTGTCGATGGAGGCGGTCGAGGCCTGGGAGGCCCGGACCTCGGCCGGCTTCACCCTCCACAGGCTGCCCGGCGGCCACTTCGCCCTGCGTGACGAGGGACCCGCGCTGGCCCGCCTCCTCGCCGGCCGGCTTGCCGGACCACCGTCCGGCCCCGCGGCGGAGGACCCGCGCGCCTGGTTCCCCTTGACGCCCTCGCCGCCGCGGGGCCGGCCGCAGGTCGTGTGCTTCCACCACGCGGGCGGCAATGCCGGGTTCTTCCGGCCCTGGCTCGATGTGCCGGCTCTCGCGGGCGTCGCGGTCTGCCCCGTCGAACTGCCGGGGCGCGGCGGCCGCTTCGGCGAAGCGCCGCGCGCGGACCTCGCGGGCGTCGCCCGCGCCCTGTCCGACCTCCTCGCCGCGCATCTCGACTGGAGCCGTCCGGTCATCCTGTTCGGGCACAGTCTCGGCGCCCTGATCGCCTACGAGACCGCCCTCCGCCTCGAAGGGAGCGGCCTCGTCCCGGCCCACCTCGTCGTCTCGGCGAGGCGGGCGCCGGACGTCCCCACGCCGCAGCCGTGGCGGCACACGCTGGCGGACGACGCGCTCCTGGCCGAACTCGCCCGCATCGGCGGCACCGACGCGGCAATCCTCGCACACTGGGAGCTGATGGCGCTCATGCTGCCGGCGATCCGCGCGGATTTCACCCTGACCGACCCCTATCACCGCCCCCAGCCGGAGGCGCTCGACTGCCCGATCCTGGCGATCCGCGGGCAGGACGACGCCGAAATCGGCGAGGCCGACATGGCCGGGTGGGAGGCCGTTACCCGCTCCGGCTGCGCGCGCTGGCACCCGGCAGGCGGGCACTTCTACCTCGCGGACCCGCCGGTCCGGAGCGCCCTCGCCGAGCGCCTCGCCCGCCTCGCGGCGGCCGCCGGCTGATGCCGGCCGCGTCCCCCCGCCGCCCGGACGGAAGCCCCTCGCAAGGTGGATCCGCGGCAAGGGACGCGCCGCGTTCCCGTTGCTGCTGGTCCTCGCGCCGGCGGGGGCCGGCGCCCATGGCTGGGGGGTGAGCGAGATCGAGATGGCGCTGCGGCGCGCCTCCAAAGGCTGCGTGCTGGGCGTCACCGGCCAACACAGCGTCTGGTCCTGGATCACGGAACGCCCCATTGCCGGCACGGCCGAGGACATCGCCAAGGGGCTCGCGGAGACGGATTGGATCCGCCTGTCAGCTGGGGCGGGCCCGAAGGGGCGCGCCTGTTCGACTGGGCCTACCTGCCTCTGGCCACCCTGCCGGCCAGCGCCCTGGATCCGGCCCTCGATGAGAGCGAGTGGACGCGCGGCCTGCTGGTCCGGCGCAGCCTGTCGGACGGGGCTCTGGCCTCCTTCACGACCTGGTGCCCCGCCGGCACGCCCGTCACGAGGCTGGTGGCGGTGGAGGGCCGGCGCTGGGCGATCGAGGATGCCTTCGAGACCGCCAAGACGGAACTCGGCTTGGCCCACGACGAGAGCCGCTCCCGGCATGGCTGGCACGGGCACGTCCCGTTGGTGATGCTGGCCTTCGCCTTGCTGGCGCGGGTCCGCCGGTTGGCAAATGGCGCGCCCCCAAAACCCGCGCTCATCGCCACGCCCGCCGGTGCCCTGGTCGGTCCAGGAGATCCGGCGCGTGGCGATGCGGCCAGCACAGCGACGCATTGGGCCCGCTGTCGTCATCGCTTGGTCAGCCTGGAGACGCGCTCACCAAGCGGCAGCCCAAGAGGCGCATCTGAAGCGACGCAGGCAACCGTCATCCCACTCGGCGCGTGTCAGACGATGCCGCTCTTCTCGTACGGCCAGGGCTTCCCGAGATACTGGGCCACACGAGCCGGATCGTTTCCGACTTCCTCGACTGCCTGCTCGATCTTCTCGGCAGGCTCCTGGAAGCGTCGGGCCCAGAATGCTCGTGTCCCCGGATCGTCCAGAAGCACGACCTCCGGATCACCGACAGGCTGGCCGTGAACAGCTTCTGCCATGGCGCTCCTCCTCATCTTCTCTGGTCCACATGTGGGGACGCTCCCGACGGTATCCAGCGAGGCAAAGGTCCTACGGGGCGGGGGATCCCGAAAATTATAGAAATCCAAGGACAAAATACCGCATCGGGTCTCATGCAAAGATTTTTGCCAGCTGCGGCGTTTCACCAAAAGGAGATTGCGATGACGAGATCTTTGGGCATCGGGCGCGGAGGTGCAAGGCCGGGTGCCGGACGTAAGCCGTCGCCGCGACCTGTCCCAGCAACTGGCCCTGGGCTCGTGGTGGAGGAAGTGGCCGCCGTGGGCGAGAGGTTGGAGACGATCGCAGCGGCACTTCGGATCACAGTTGCCCACCTGCAGCGTGATCAGCGCGACGCTCTCCTGTACGGCCAAGCTCGGTGCCGGTGCCAGGCGATAGGATTGCTGTTCGCCAAAGCCCGGGCAGGGAACCTGTCGGCCATTCGGAAGATCCTGCAGCTGACGGCCTCAACGGCAGCAGAGCCAGTGCGCCTGCGGCAGCTCGGCAAGCAAGAGGCTGCTCAGGAAGCAGCCAAAACGGCTGGCGCGGGCAGCGAGCGGGGAGAGGATCTCATCCCTGCCGAGTGGCGCTCACATTGAGCGCGCAAACTATTTGAGTGCGTCCGCCGAGACGGACGAGCGCTGCAACAGACCTGGACACGGTCCATGGGGCGACCGATGTACATTGGCGACGGTATGTTATACTAATGTAATGACCAGCATCATTGTTGTGGCGCCCTCGCTACTCGGTGTTTTGAGCTTATTTTCTTACGCCAATGGGAGACGTGGCTCGGCGGTTCCGCGGCTCTCGAATTTTCGCCAAGCCTCTGGTTCGCCAAGCCTCTGGTTCGCCAAGCCTCTGGCTTGAAATCGAAAATTCGAGATGGAGCAACGGCTCGATGCGTCAGCATCCTGAGCCGTTGGTATGACGCGGCGGCGATTGCGGGCGACCTCCTTGACACCATCGCCAACAGGTGGACCGTAAGGCTTTCTTGGCCCGGGCGCGCGAGCGCCCGTGGCTGGAGGCGGACTTCCGCACCAAGGCGCGGGCCGAACTCGCTGGACCCGGAGCCGGTCCCACTCGCTCACGGCGGAGTCGAGTGGATCACCGTCAATCGGCGGGTTGGCCGATCTGGGTGCCCTGGGCTTGTTGCCACGGGGCGTCCGCCTGCCCAGGTATGCGGCATCCCCGGTGCGTCGCGAGAGATTGCGGGCAGGCAGGCAGCGGCCGCGCCACCTCCGCGGGATCTCGGCGAAGTTCCGCGACGCCCTGAGGCGAATCGGTCTTGATGAACACGTCGACCTGCTGGCCGACGAAGGCCGGGAAGTCGGAAACCTGCAGCGCGTAGATCACTTGGAGAACCCGCGTGTCGACGCGCTCTGTGCTGGCGCCGGTGAGCGACCGCTTCGGCACCACGTAGGGCTCGATGCGCACGAAGGACAGCGGGGCGGAGATCTTCGGGTTGCCGCGCAGCCGCGCGACGGCCGGGCTGCCCGCGTTGATCCTCCAGCTGTCGGCCTCGTCGACATCGGCGCGGACATGCAGGAGATCCGCGCTTCCCATGATCATGAGCGGGGAGGACAGCGCGCCCGCCTGCGCGTACTCGCCGACGCGGACATTGACCTTGAGGATCTTGCCGTCGATCGGCGCCTTCACGACCGTCCTGTCGAGGTCGACGCGCGCCTGCTCCAGCGCCGCCTTCGACTGGGCGACATTGGCCTCCGCCTCGAGCCGCTTGGCGGTCAGGACCTTGCTCTGCTGCTTCGCTGCGGCGACCGCGGCCTCGGCGGCCGCGACCGCCGCGGCGGCCTTCCCCGCATCCGCGATGGCCGCCTCGTAGCGCTGGCGCGAAACCCAGGACCCGCGGGCGAGCGACGCGTACCGGAGGCGGTCGAGCTCCGCCCGGCTCGATTCAGCCTGAGCGTTCTCGAGTTCCGCCGCCGCCTGCGAGATCTTGTGACGCTGCATCGCGATGTTCAGGTCGGCCGAGCTCAGGAGGGCCTCGGCCGCCGCGAGCGCGCCCTCATGCCGCGCAACAACGGCCCGGACCTCACGATCGTCGACGGAGAAGAGCGGCCGTCCGGCCGTGACCCCGGCGCCGGCCACGACCTCCACGCGGGAGACGACGCCGCTGCGCTCGGTGGCGATCGCGACCACCTCGCTCGCCGGCTCGATGATCCCGGCGGCGGACACCCCCTGGGCGTAGGAGTTGGCCGGCGCCGCGATCACCGGCTCGGTGATCGGCCGGGGATCGTACTTCGCCGAAACGGACCAGGCGGTGAAGCCGAACAGGCCGGCGGCCAGCGCGGGAACGCCGAAGCGGAGCAGGACGGAACTGCCGGTCATGTCACGCCACCTCCGATCCCATCCTCGCCTGCGCGACGCGGGCCGAGCGGATTCGCCCGTCCTCCATGGCCGTGATCCGGTCCGCGAAGGAGTAGATTCGGCTGTCATGGGTGACGACGATGACCGCCCGGTCCTCCGCAAGCGCGGCGGCCTTGAGGAGCTCGAGGACCGATCGACCGGTGTCGGCGTCGAGCGCAGCGGTCGGCTCGTCGCAGACGATCAGCCGGGGCTCGTGGACCAGCGCCCGCGCGATCGCGACCCGCTGCTGCTGCCCGCCCGAGAGCTGATTCGGGGTCTTGCCGACGTGGCCGGCCATTCCGAGGCGGGTCAGAATGGGGATTGCCCGCTCCAGCGCCCGCCTCATCGGCATCCCCGCGGCGACCAGCGGGATCGCCGCGTTCTCGGCGACGGTCAGCGCCGGCAGGAGGTTGTACTGCTGGAAGATGAAGCCGATCGTCCGGCGTCGGAAGGCTGTTCTCTCCCGGTCCCCCATGCGGGTGACCGACGCGCCGCAGATCGAGACCTCCCCGGAGGTCGGGCTCAGGATGCCGGCGATGATCGAGATCAGGGTGGTTTTGCCGCAACCGGACGGACCGACCAGCATCGTGAGTTCACCTGCGGGCAGTTCGAAGTCGATCCCGTGCAGCACCGTGACGAGGTCTTCGCCCGCGGTGAACGTCTTCGTGATGCCGCTGCAGCGCACGATGGCGGAGGCACTGCCCATCGCGCTAGCCCCGGAACACGATCGCGGGATCCACGACAAGCACCCTGCGGATGCTGGCGAGGCTCGCGACGGCGATGATGACGAAGACGGCGCCGGCCGTTCCGGCCGCGACCTCCCAGGGCAGCGCGAAGCCGCGGAAGTCGATCGCCGTGCGCGACAACACCTCGAAGAACACGGCGCAGAACCCGATGCCGATGGCGTAGCCGATGCTCGCCACGACCACGGCCTGGAGCAGGACCATGCGCACGATCGTGAGATTGCCGACACCCATGGCCTTCAGGGCGCCGAAGTGGCGCAGGTTCTCAAGGACGAACAGGTAGTAGGTCTGTCCGACGACGACGGCGCCAACGATGAAGCCGAGGGCCGTCGTGATCCCGAAATTCACCGGAATCCCGGTCCGCTTCATGTAGTATTCGACGGTGGCCCAGGCGAAGTCGCGCCACGTCAGGGCCTTCAGGCCCGTCTCCGCGGCGATCCGCCTGGCGAGCGCGCGCGGATCCTGACCCGCACGGGCGCGGGCGAGCACGAAGGACAATTGCTTGCGGGAGCGCCCGTCGAAGCCGAGCGCGCTGGAATACTTGGTGTGCACGACCGGGAAGGTGGCGAAGGGCGCGGAGGCCTCGGAGATCGCGACGACCACCGCGCGGCGGTCGTTGATCTCGAATTCCTTGCCGAGGGCGAGCGCTTCCCCGGGCCACATGAACTGGTATCCCGCCCGGTCGACGATCACGGCATCAGGCTGCCTGAGATCCTCGACCGCGCCGAGGACCAGGTGCGGTGCGACGCCGACCAGCGTGGCGTCGTCGACGCCGAGCAGGATCACCTGCTGCAGCACCCCCTCCCGCGTGTGCGCGACGGGGAGGCTCTTGTGCAGCGGGACGGCCCAGTCGACCCCCTCCACCCCACGCACGCGGTGCAGTTGCATATCCGCCATTCCCTCGACCACGTCGATGTATTCGACGCGCGGATCCATCACCCAGATGTCGGTCTCGCGAACGTCGATGATCTGGCTCGCCGTGCGCAGCATCAGGCCGATGAAGATCGCGACTTGGTTCGACATCAGCATCGTCGAGAAGGCGATACCGAACACGAGCCCAAGATACTTGGCGTGATCCCGGATGAGCATTCTGACGGCCACACCGTTCATCAACCGCTCCTCTGGGGAAAATCTGCCGACTGGGTGCTCGCGGTCCGCTTGTTCGGGATCTCCACCCGCCGTCTCATGCCAAATCCGCCTGATTCGTTCGGAATCGCGGATTTGGTCTTCGCGCCAACGCCGCGCGGGGTGGCTGCCACGGCCCGCCAGGGGTCCCCGGCATGGTCGTGCGGGCGTGCTGCCGCCCGGGCGGACGTTCGGCCCGGCTGCCCCCTCCGCTCGGTGACCGGATCTCGCTGAGTTCATGTTCGCCCACGATGAGCTCGCGGGCGAAGCGGTCGCACCGGATCAAGTACTCAGGCCCCAGCGGCTGGGGCCTGGTCGGAAGCAGGCGCGCGATCCTGCACTGGGCCCCGCTGAGCATGTTGGGGAAACGCGTCTGGGAATAGGTGACGATCTGCCCGACCGTGAACCGATGCGGCGTCATGACTGGCTTCCATGTCCCGGGCGGGGAACTCGGGCGCCAATCTCACTCGCATTAGGCGCGGCATCTGTGCGCCACCTCACGGGGAGGCGGCGCAGGTCCATTCCTCGCACGTCACCGCGGAATTCATCGCACGCTCAACTGCCAGCGCCGACGCGTATCCGGCCATCGGCGGCAGGGCGTGCATGATCCAGGCGGAGGGGACCAGCGCCGCCTCCCGCGATGCCAGGAGCGCCGGGGGCGCCTCCGGGCTCACCTCCACGTCGAAGGCGTCCAGCGGAAAGCGCAAACCGTGCCCCAGCGCCTTCACGACGGCCTCCTTCCTCGCCCACGCCGCGAAGAACGACGCGAGCCGGCCGGCCTCCGGGGCGGCCAGGATGTCCCGCTGCTCGCGGGCGGAGAAGGTCGCTCGAACGAGCCCCTCGAGATCTTTGAGCGGGCGCACGGCCTCGACGTCCACGCCGACTTCGCGTCCGACGGTGATGGCGACCACGGCGAGGTCTCCGGAATGCGTCGGATTGAACCGGAACGGCGCCCGATGCGCGGCCGCGAGTCGGGGCTTCCCGAACGGCCCCGCCTCGAACGTCACCGCGCGGGGCGCCACGTCCATGGACGCCGCGAGGACCCGGCGAAGCATCGCGCGACCGAGCGCGAACAGCTCGGCATCCCGTTCGCGGACGAAGCGGGCCTGACGGGCGCGCTCCTCCTCCGACAGCGTTCCCGTCGCCAGCGGCAGCCATCCCGCCGGCTGCCGCCCGACGCGCGCCCGCCAGACCCGGACCTCGTTCGGCGGGAACATCCTCAAGGATCGCTCCGAAGACGGCGGGCCGACGATGAGACGCCGGTTCGATTCATAAGCTGTCGGCGGGATGCTCTCCCGCATGTCCCGTCCCGGCAAGCCCGCGCGGCCGAGGAGCGCGGAATGCTGGCCTCGCCACCGTAGCCGGTTCCTCGCCGCATGGTCAGCCGCAGCAGGCGATCAACTCCGGCTCGAGGGTCTTCTGGAGCGCCGCGATCACCTCGTCCTCCTTCGGGCGAAGGTAGAAGTGATCGCCATCGAACATCCTGACCGCGAAGCCGGCCGTGGTCAGGTCGGCCCAGGCCTCGAGCTGAGCTTGCGCGACCGCCGGATCCCGGGTGCCGCCCATCGCGGTGATCGGAACGGACAGGGCCGCCCGCGGGACGTAGCGGTAGGTCTCGATGGCTTCCAGGTCGGCCCTCAGGACGTTGAGGAAGATCGGCAGCATCTCGGGGTCCTCCAGGATCTCCCGCGGCAGCGCCGCGTAGCGGTCCCGAAGCACCGCGATGAACTGCGCCTCCGGGAGCCGGTGGAGCGACGGGACCGCGCTCGGAAGATGCGGGGCGTGGCGCGCCGACGCGAAGAAGTGGACCGGGAGCCGCGATCCCCGCTCCGCGAGCGCGTGGATCAGCTCGAACCCGACCGCGGCCCCGAGGCTGTGGCCGAAGACGGCGTAGGGCCGGTCGAGCAGAGGCTCGAACACGTCCGCGACGGCCTTGGCCATTGCCGGGACGCTGCGCAGGGGCGCCTCCTTCAGGCGGCTCCACCGCCCCGGCAACTGGACCGCGCAGACCTCGATCTCGGGGGCGATCCTGCGCTGCCAGGTGTTGAACATCTGCGCGGCACCCCCGGCGTAGTGGAAGCAGACCAGCCTGAGCCGCACGCCCGGCCGGGGAGCCGCGGCGTGAAACCATGTCTTGTCGAGGGTCATGACAGCTCCTCCGCGGCGTCCGCGCCCGTTCCCTCGAGCACCTTGAGCTCGGCCTCGATCAGGGCGCGCAATTCGTCTTCCACCTCGTCGTCCGCGAGTCCCGGCCCGCCGAGGCCCGCTTCGGGCAGGGCACGCACGGCCGGTCGCGGCTCGTCTGCGCCCCGGCGAGGCTCCTGGTCCTCGAACCGCGCCAGGAGGTAGGCCGCGAGCGCGTCCAGGGTCGGGTAGTCGAAGATCACTGTCGGTGGAATCGCGACCGCGTACCCCACCCTGCCCTTGAGCCGGTTCCTGAACTCGACCGCCGCGAGCGAGTCCATGCCCTGTTCGACGAGCCCCGCCCTCGGGTCCACCCGCGCACCCAGAACCTCGGACAGTTCCTCCTGCAGGAACCGGCCGACCGCTTCCGCCCGCTCCGCCAGCGCACTCTCCGCGACGATGTCCGCCAGCGTCCTCGGCGCGGCACTCGATGTGTCCGGCACGTCCGCCTCCGCTTCGTTGAATTCGGCAAGGAAGGTTCCGGCATTCACCCGCTGACTCCCCTTGAGGATCTCCGCCCAGCGGATGTCGAACGCGCCGGCCTGCGCCACCCGGCCCCTCAGCAGGCGGCCGAACACGCGAAGGGCCAGGCCGGAATCCATCAGCGTCCGCCCGGCCGCCCCTGCCCCGGCCGGGCCATGGTCGCCCCGCAGCGCGGCGGCCAGGCCCTTCCCGTCCCAGTTGCCCCAGTTCACCGAGAGGCCCGGCATGCCGAGCCGTGCCCTCTCGTGCATCAGCAGGTCGAGGAACGCGTTCGCGGCGGCGTAGTTGGCCTGCCCGGCATTGCCGAGCAGCGAGGCCGCGGACGAGAAGCACGCGAAGAAGTCCAGAGGAACGGCGAGGTCCTGCGTCGCCGCGTGCAGGTTCCACGCGCCGAGGACCTTGGGACGCGCGACCGCCTCGAACTTGTCCCAGTCCTGGCGCTCCAGGGTCGCGTCGGCGAGCGTGCCCGCCGCGTGGACGATGCCACCGAGCGTCCGGGTTCGGACGTGCCGGGTCAGCCAATCCCGCAGACCGTCCGCGTCGGCGACGTCGAGGGCGACCGTCTCGATCCGGGCCCCGGTCCGACTCCGCAGCGCGTCGATCCTGTCGCGGACCTCCGGACCAGGATCGCTCCGGCCGATCAGGACCAGCGTCCGGGCGCCCTCCTGCTCGGCGAGCCACTGCGCCACGTCGAGGCCCAGCGCCCCGAGGCCGCCCGTCACGAGGTAGCTCTTGCCCGGGTCGCAGAGCGGGCGGTCGGGCGCCGTGCCGAGATCCGCGAGCCTCGTCAGGCGCGGGACGTACCTGACGCCGCCGCGAATCGCCACCTCGCTCTCGGCCGGATCCGCGAGCACCTCCTCCACCCATTCCGCCGATCCCGCCTCGACGTCGATGAGCCGGACGGCGATCTCGGGGCATTCCAGGCGGGCGACGCGCGCGAGCCCGATCAGGGGCGCCTGGGAGACGCTGAGGGGCGCCGCTTCCAGGCCGGTGCCCTGCGCGTTCCGCGTCACGACCAGCAGCCGCGGCCGCTCGGCCGCGCCCGCGCGGCTCCCTTGCGCCCGCGACAGCGCGCGGATCAGCTCCAGGCACGGGCCGTAGCCGCGCCGCGGGTCGAGCAGCGGGGCATCGCCCGCCACGAAGACGACGCTCCTCACCCCTTGGTCGGCGACGAGGCTGCGGGCTTCCGCCAGGGATTGCGCGACGTGCCAGCCGGCCGCCCGCGGGCCGAGCCGTCCCTCGACGATGCGGCGCGCCTGATCCGCGCCGTCCTCGGCGTAGACCAGGGTCGTCCCGCCGAGGAGCGCCTGCGCCGCGGCGGGGGTTCGCTCCCAGCGGACGCCGTAGGTGAGATCCCGGGCCGTGCCGAGGCTGGCCTCCATCACGGTCAGGCCCCGGATCTCGGCCAGCACCGCACCCGCGTCGTCGAGGATCCACACGTCGCCGGTATAGGACCGTCTGCCCGTTCCGGACTGCGAGACGAGGCGGGCGTAGCTCCACACCGCGCGCGCGTCCCCGAGCGCGCCGAAGCATCGCAGCGCGCCGATCCGGACCGGCAGGATCAGGGTCTCGCCGAGGACGCCCTCGGGCAGGCAGCTCGCGAAGGACTGCATGCCGCAATCCAGGACGGCCGGGTCGAGCACGAACCGCGGGGTCGCCTCGCCGACGGCGTCCGATCCCGGGCCGCGGATCCGCGCGAGCGCCTCGCCATCACCCTTCCAGAGGCCCTCGATGCGCCGCAGCGCGGGCCCGTAGCGAAGGCCCATCCTGTCGAACACGGCGTAGAGATCCGCACTCGGCGCGCTGCGGCACCTCCGCCGCACGTCCTCGATGTCGACCGCATCCGCCCGCGCAGCGGCACCGGGCCCGAAACGGCCGGTCGCGCAGCGGGTCCACGGCCCGTCCTTGAAGTGGATCTCGATCTCGCCGGAGGTCCGGTCCCCCGCCGCGCGCGGGCTGACGACGCATTGCAGCCGGTGGCTCTCTCCCGGACGCAGCATCGCGGGATTCTCGAACGCGACGGCCTCCAGGCCGACCGGCGTGGCCGGGCTCGCCTCGCGGCCGGCCTCGAGCATCATCTCGATGAACCCTGCCGCCGGGAAGACCGGCCCCGTCGCCGCCGACGCGACGACGTGGTCCCTCACGAAGTCGAACGATTCCGCGGCGAGCTCGACCTCGTGCACCGCCTTGTCCGACAGGACCGGGGATTCCAGTCGCGTGCCGAGGAGCGGCCGCGCCGCGGCGACCGTGCCGGACGGCGCGGGGTCGCGGCGGCCCGGCCGCGTCTCGATCCAGAAGCGCTTCCTCTGGAAGGGATAGGTCGGAACCCGAACCCTGCGCGGCGCGGCGCCGAAATCGACGCCCCGCCAGCGGACGGGCGCGCCGCTCGCGTAGGCTTGGCCGAGCGCGTGCAGGAACGATGCGTCCTCCGTCTCCCTCTCGTCCGCGGCCCCCGGCCGCTTGCTCCCCATCGTCGGCGTCCAGAGATGGCGGGCCGGATCGGGGACGCAGTCCTGGGCGAGGGCGAGCAGCGTCGGCCGCGGGCCGATCTCGACGACGTGCCACTCCTGCGAGTCCCGGACGAGGGCCTGCGCGCCGGCGCCGAACAAGACTGGCTGCCGGAGCTGGTCCGTCCAGTATCGCGCCGTGCGGATCTCGTCGGTGGCCTCCGCGCCGGTCAGGCTCGAGACGAAGCGGATCTGCGGCCGCGCGAACGCCACCTCGGATGCCCGTGCCTCGAAGGGCTGCAGGATCGGATCCATCAGCGGCGAGTGGAAGGCCCGCGTGACCTGCAGCGGCTTGACCGGAACGCCCTGCGCCTCGAAGTGCCGCGCCACCTCGCGGACGTCCGCCGCCTCACCGGACACCACGATGCTCCGCGGCCCGTTGACCGCCGCCACGCCGACCCTGCCGGCGTGGCGCGCGACGACCTCGTGCACCGCATCGGACGGGGCCGCGATCGCCACCATCGCACCCGGCTCCGTCCCGCGCTGCATCAGGCGTCCGCGGTCGGCGATCAGAAGCAGCCCGTCCTCCCAGCCGAGCACGCCGGCCGTCACGGCCGCGGCAAACTCCCCGACGCTGTGACCCAGGACGGCAGCCGGGCTCACGCCGCAGGATTTCCAGAGTTCGACCAGCCCGTATTGCAGCGAGAACAGGGCGGCTTGCGTGTACTCCGTCTGGTGCAGGCGCTCCTCGCCGCCGTCCGGGCCGCCTCCCCACATGACGTCGAGCAGGTCCACGCTGCGCTCCCGGCGCAGCAGCGCCGCGCAGCGATCCAGCGCGTCCCTGAACACCGGGAAGGTCTGGTAGAGCTGCCGCCCCATCCCGAGATACTGCGAGCCCTGTCCGGTGAAGAGGAATGCGATCCGCTTCGGCTCGGCGGGCGGGGCCGGCTCCCCGGCGGCGAGCGCCACGAGCTTCCGGCTCATCTCCTCCCGGGTGCGGGCCACGACCGCCGCCCGCCAGGGGAACTGGGCCCGGCCCGTGTTGGCGCTCCAGCAGAAGTCGAGGAGCGAGCCCGCTTCGGCCCGGTCGAGGGCCTCCGCGTAGCGGGCGGCCTGCTGACGCAGCGCCGCCCCGCTCTGGGCCGACACGCCGAGGAGGCAGGCCGCCCCCGCCGGCGGCTCCGCCTCGCCGGCGGCCGTCCTCTCGCGGGCCGTCGCGGCGGGTCCCTCTTCGAGGACCACGTGGACGTTCGTGCCCTGCAGGGCGAAGCCGCTGACGCCCGCGATCCGGCGCTTCGCGGTCCCCGTCTCCGGGGCGTCGTCCCGCTTCCAGGCGAGCGGCGCGACCAGCACCTGCGCGGGAATCTCGTCGAGCGCGATGTTCGGGTTGACCCGCTCCACGGGGAGTTGAGGCACCAGCAGCTCGTTGTCGAGCGACAGCGCCACCTTGATGATGCTGGCGATCCCGGCCGCGGCTTCGAGATGGCCGAGATTCGTCTTCACGGATCCGAGAAGCAGCGGCCTGCTCCGGTCTCCCCCCAGCGCGGCGCCGAGGGCGCGGACCTCGATCGGGTCGCCCAGGGGCGTGCCGGTCCCGTGGGCCTCCACGTAGTCGACCTCGTTGGGTTGGACGCCCGCGACGCGCAGGGCATTGCGGATCAGGGCCTCCTGGGCCGAGCCGTTCGGGACCGTGAGCCCGCTGCTCGCCCCGTCGTGGTTCACCGCGGAGCCGCGGATGACCGCGTAGATCCTGTCGCCGTTCGCGAGCGCGTCCCGCACCCGCTTCAGGATCACGACGCCGCAGCCCTCGCCCCGGACGAAGCCGTCCGCCGCCTCGTCGAAGGCCCGGCACTGGCCGGCCCGCGACAGCGCCCGCGCTCGCGACAGCAGGATGGTGTTGTCCGGCGCCAGCATGAGGTTCACGCCGCCCGCCACCGCCAGCGTGCACTCGCCGCGCCTCAGGCTCTGCGCGGCCTGATGCAGGGCGACGAGCGAGGAGGAGCACGCCGTGTCGAGCGTCAGGCAGGGCCCCTGCAGGCCGAGGAAGTGCGAGATCCGTCCCGCGGCGAAGCTCGCGCTGCTGCCGGTGCCGGCGTAGAGGCCGCCGCCGGTGACCCCTGCGCGCTGCACCAGGAGCGCGTAGTCCGAGTAGGAGAGCCCCACGAACACGCCGGTCGAAGTTCCCCGCAGCTCCGTCGGGACGATTCCCCCATCCTCCAGGGCCTCCCAGGTGACCTCGAGCATGAGGCGCTGCTGCGGATCGAGGAGCCGCGCCTCGCCCGGCACGATCCTGAAGAAGCCCGCATCGAAGGAATCGACCGGCTCCTGGAGGAACCCGCCCGTGCGCGCGTACGTCCTGCCCTCCGCGTCCGGATCGGGGTCGTACACGGCGTCGTTGTCCCAGCGCTCGCGGGGCACCGGCACGATGCCGCAGCGCTGCTCGCTCAGCAGGGACCAGTAGGCCTGCGGATCGGAGGCCCCGCCCGGGAACCGGCAGCCCAGGCCGACGATGGCGACCGCGTCCTCGTCCGGCGCGGCGGCTCGCGCCGGCTCGGCCGGAGCGGCCGCGGGGGCCGCGGGGGCGCCGCGCCGGGCCAGCTCGGCATCCAGGTACTCCGACAGCGCCTCGATGTTGGGATGGTCGAAGGCCAGGGAGGCGGCGATTCGCGCGTGCTCGCCGAACTGCTTCTTCAGCCGGTTGCGCAGCTGCACGGTCATCAGGGAGTCCATCCCGAGTTCGGAGAACCCGATCCGCGGATCCAGGGACTCGTCCCGGCCGCGGCCGAGGATCTGCGCCACCTCGGCCTGGACGACCTGCGCCAGCACGGTACGCCGCTCGGATGCGGGCAGCCCGAGGACGCGTTGAACGACGTCGCCCTTCGGCTGCGCGCCCCGCGCGGGCGTCCTGCCATAGGCTTCGAGGAAGCGCGGCACCCCCGCCTCGCCGTGGAGCGTGCGCAGGAAGCGCGGCCAGTCCACCGCCAGCGCACCCACCTGCCGCGCCCCGCCGTCGCGCAGGATCGCCTCCAGGAGCGCCATTCCCTCCTCGGGGTCGAGGGCGATGATCCCGGCCTCCCTGAGAGACCCTTCGGCGAGGTCAGCGACGCGGCCGATCCGGGCCCAGACGCCCCAGTTGATGCCGATCGTCCGCAGGCCCAACCCGCTGCGGTGATGCGCCAGGGCGTCCAGGAAGGCGTTGACCGCCGCGTAGTTCGACTGGCCGGCGAAGCCGAACAGCGACGAGGCCGAGGAGAACAGCACCATGAGCCCGAGGGGCTGGCGCAGCCTCAGGCTCGCCCGGTGCAGGTTCCAGGCCCCGAATACCTTGGCGGGAAGGAGGTCCGCGTAGTCGTCCCAGGTCTGGTCCGCCAGCGCGGCGTCCCGAAGGCTGCCGGCGGCGTGGATCACGCCTCCGAGCGGCGGGATCGCGCCGGAATCCAGCTCCGCGAAGAGCTCCTCGACCTCGCCGAGGTTCGCGAGATCCGTCATGCGCACGAGCACCTGCACGCCCTGCGCCCGCCACGCCTCGATCTCCTGCGACACCGCGGGCGAGGGCGCCCGGCGTCCGACGAGGACGAGGCTCCGCACCACCTTCTCGGCGATCAGCCAGCGCGCGGTCTCGACGCCCAGCCCGCCGAAGGCCCCGGCGATCAGGTAGGTCTTGGCAGCGTCGATGTCCGCCGCCGGCGCGGTCGCGCCCGCCGCCTTGGCGGTCAGCCGGGCGACGAGCCTCGTGCCGCCCGCGTAGCGGACCTGCCGGTCGTCGCGCGCATCCGAGGCGATCTCGTCGAAGAGCGGGGACGGATCCTCCCCGAGGTCGATGGCGACGCAGTCGAGCGCCGGGTGCTCGATCTGGATCACCTTCGCCAGACCCCACAGGGGCGCCTGCGAGAGGGCCGGCGCCGCGCCCGGGGCGTCGGCGTAGACGCCCCGGGTCACCACGTAGAGCGGCCGCTCCCGTCCGGTCCGGACGAGTTCCTGGGCGACGGCGAGCAGGGACGCGTAGCCGAGGCGCTGATCGGCGGCGAGGGCGTCGGGCGTGGGATTGCACGAGAAGGACTCGTCCAGCCCCCAGAGGAACACCACCTTGTCGAAGGCGAGCGCCCCTGCGCCGAGGCGCTCGCGCACGACCGACGCGCAGGCGTCGGCATCCAGGTCGCCGGACGCGGCGGACAGGGCCGTGCACGCGTGTGCGACCTCGACGAGCGTGATGCCGGCGCCCTCGCAGCGGGCGCGCAGGCTCTCTGCCACCCCGCCCCGATCCGCGAAGACGAGCCAGGTCTGCCCGGAGGACGGGGTCGATGCCGGACGCGCCGCCTCCTGCGGCACCCAGGTCACCTCGTGCTGCAAGCCGTGCAGGGACCGGCCGAGCATCCGCCGCAGCTGCCCCTGCGCCACGAGCGAGACCGTGAGCCCCTGGACCGACGCGATGGTCCGCCCGTCCGCATCCAGGATCGTGACGTCACCGGAATACCGGGTCTCGGACTGCTCGCGCAGGACCGCGTGGCTGAGGAGTCTCCCGGCCGGGAGGGTCCCGGTCCACGCCACGCTGTCGATCTGGACGGGAAGTCCGACGCGGGCGGCATCGCCGTCCTTCGCGCCGTCGACGCACTGGGACAGGACCTGGATGCACGCGTCGAGGATCGCGGGGTGGAGGATGTAGGCCGGGCGGGGGCCCGCCGCGAGCTCCTCCGGCCAGACCACCTCGCCGAGCGCTTCGCGCCGGCCCCTGAGCACCCGGGTCACGCCGCGGAAGCCGGGCCCGTACGCGATCCCCTGCGCCGCGAAGGTCGCGAAGCAGTGGTCCGCCGTCAGAACCTCCGGGCACCGCGCGCGCAGGGCATCCGGAGCCGCGGCCGCCGCGGCGGGCTCGGCCCCGAGGATCTCGATCCGGCCGCTCGCGTGGGAGGTCCAGGGCGCGGTGAGCTCCCCCTCGCAGCCGAGGACCGCGAACTCCGCCTCGACGCCGGGCGCCGGCCCCGCGGTCAGGACGCACTGGAGCCGGTAGCGCTTGGCGGGATCCAGCACGAGCGGGGTCGCGAAGTGAACGTCCCGCAGCACGCAGGCCGCCCCCTTCCCCCAGCGGACCGTCACCGCCTCCGCGACCAGTTCCAGGAACCCCGCCGCTGGGAACACGATGCGCCCCAGCACCGCATGGTCCGCGAGGAAGGCGAACCGGGTGGTGTCGATCTCGGCCTCGCACGTGACCTCGCCCGGACGGGATGCGCTCGCGAGGGTCTTGCCGATCCAGGGGTGGGCCCCGGTCTCGCGGTCACCCGCCGGAGCGGCCCGGGAGCCCGACGACACGTCGTTCCAGTAGCTCTTGCGATCGAACGGATAGGTCGGCAGCGAGAGCTTCCTGCGATGCGGGTAATCCCGGTCGAAGCCCTGGAAGTCAACGTCGTGGCCGCGCACGTAGAGCGCGCCGAGGCTCGCCAGCATCTCCTCCCACTCGTCCGCGTCGCGTCTGGCGGAGGGCAGCCAGGCGGTGTCGTCGTCGACCTCCGGGAAGCAGTCCTGGCCCATGCCGAGCAGCACCGGATGCGGCCCGACCTCGAGGAACCGGGTGTAGCCGAGGCGGCGCAGCGTCTGCATGCCGTCGTGGAAGCGGACCGGCTGGCGGATGTGGCGCGTCCAGTAGCCCGAATCGCACACGATCTCGGCCGAGGCCTCGCCGCCCGTCAGGTTCGAGATCAGCTGCAGGCTCGGCCGGCCGTAGGCGACGAGGTCCGCCACCTCCTCGAACGCTTCGAGGATCGGTTCCATCAGAGGCGAGTGCGAGGCGTTCGACACCGCGAGGAGCTTCGCCTTGATGCCCCTCCCCTGGAATTCTTCCACGAGGCGCCGCACCGCCGCCCTCTCGCCCGAGACGACGGTGTTCTGCGGGCCGTTGAGCGCGGCGATGGACACCCGGCCCGCGACAGTCGACAGGGCTTCGGACGCAGCACGCTCGCCGACGGCCAGGGAGGCCATCGCTCCCTCGCCCTGCGACCGCTCGACCTCGTGCATGAGGAGGCCCCGCCGGCAGATCAGCCGCAGGGCGTCCTCGAGGGAGAACACTTCCGCCACCGCCGCCGCCGCGTACTCGCCCAGGCTGTGCCCCATGACGGCGGCGGGCTCGATCCCGAAGCTCCGCCAGAGCGCCGTCATCGCCCACTCGTAGGCGAAGAGCGCCGGCTGCATGTAGTCCATGCGGTCGAGCAGATCGGTCCTGTCCCCGAACATCACGGAGAGCAGCGGCACCTCGCGGTAGGCGCTCACGATCTCGGCGCATCGGTCCAGGGCCCGACGGAAGGTGGGCTGGGTGGCGTAGAGGCGCCGGCCCATCCCGGGATACTGCGCGCCCCCGCCCGAGAACAGGAAGACGACGCCCGTCGCGCGGGCCGGCGCCGGCTGGACGGGGATCGTCACCCCGGCGGGAACCGTCTCGAAGTCCGACTCGACCAGGGTCCTCAGCCGGCCCCGCACGTCGTCGACCGACGCGCCGGTCACGGCCATGCGAAGGTCGAAATGGGCTCGGCCGAGATTCGCGGTGTGGCAGATGTCGGCCAGCGACGGCGCCCAGCGCATGGCGAGGTAGCGGCGCGCCAGATCCCGGAGCGCGCCCTCTGATTTCGCCGACAGCGCCAAGAGGTGAAGCGGCCGGTCGGCCTCCGGCGGCTCGGGGAGGACCGCCTCGGGCGCCTCTTCGAGCACCACGTGCGCGTTGGTGCCCTGCAGGGCGAACCCGCTGATGCCGGCGGCGCGCCTGCGCTCCCCTCTCCTCCACGCCAGCGGCTGCGCGGGCACCTGGGCCGGGATGCGGTCGAGCGCGAGGGACGGGTTGAGCGTCGCGAGGTTCAGGTTCCGGGGGATCAGTTCGTTCTGCAGCGCCAGCGCAACCTTCATCACGCTGGCAACCCCGGCCGCCGATTCCAGGTGGCCGAGATTCGTCTTCACGGAGCCGATCGTCAGGGGCTCGGCCCGGGATCCCGAGAACACCGCGCCGAGGGCGCGCGCCTCGATCGCGTCGCCGACGGGCGTTCCGGTGCCGTGTGCCTCGACGTAGTCGATGTCGGCGGGGCGCAGCGAGGCGGCCTCGAGGGCCTGCCGGATCAGCGCCTCCTGGGCCAGCGCGTTCGGCACGGTCAGGCCCTGGCTCGCCCCGTCCTGGTTGACGGCCGAGCCGCGGACGACTGCGACGATGCGGTCCTGTCGCGCGAGCGCGTCGGCGAGGCGCCTCAGGACCAGGACGCCGCATCCCTCGCTTCGCACGTAGCCGTCGGCCGCCGCGTCGAAGGTCTTGCAGCGGCCGTCCTTCGCGAGCGCCCTCATCTTGGAGAGCATGTCCGTGAAGTGCGGCGTCAGGATCAGGTTGACGCCGCCTGCGAGCGCCATCTCGCATTCCCGGCTTCGGAGAGCGAGGCAGGCTTGGTGTATGGCCACCAGCGACGACGAGCAGGCCGTGTCGATGGCGACCGACGGCCCCTGGAGACCCAGGACGTAAGACACCCGCCCGGCGGCGGCGCTGAAGACGCCCCCGAGCCCGACGTAGAGGCCGCCCTCCTGGATCGCGTGCGGGTTGAGCTGGAGGTGGAGATACTCCGGGTAGGAGATTCCCACGAAGACGCCGGCGCGGCTTCCGCGCAGGCGCGTCGGGTCCTCTCCCGCATTCTCGATGGCCTCCCAGCTGACCTCGAGCAGGAGTCGCTGCTGCGGGTCCAGGAAGCGGGCCTCATCGGGCGGAATGTTGAAGAACCCAGCGTCGAACCGGTCGATCGGCTCCTGCAGGAAGCCGCCCCACTTGGCGTAGGTCTTGCCGAGCCCGGACGGATCCTCGTCGTAGATCTCGGCGGCGTCCCACCTTTCCTTGGGAACCTCGACCACGGCGTCCCTGCCCTCCTTCAGGAGGTTCCAGTAGGAGGCCGGGTCGCCGGCGCCGCCCGGGAAGCGGCACGCCATGCCCACGATTGCGATCGGTTCATTCATGTCAACCGCGCCTCATCTCGGTCCGGGCGGAGCCCACGCACTCAGGCCGCCGCGATCGCGTCCAACAGGTGCTGGGACAGTTCCTCGACCGTGGGGAATTCGAACGCCACGGTGGCCGACAGTTCGATCGTGTCGCCCAGCGCCTCGCTCAGCCGCTGCCGCAGCTGGATGGCCTGCAGCGACTTCAGGCCCATGTCGCGGAAGCCGACGCCCCTGGCGCCGACCGGGGCGGCCCGCGCGGGCCTGTCGCGCCCGTTCAGGACCTCCGCGAGTTCCGCTTCCAGGAACTCGCGGACGATCCGCTTCCTGTCGTAGGGTCCGGCCGCGTCCCGGACCCGCTCCACGATCGACCCGGTGCACGCGCGCGCCGCGCCCTTCCGCGCCATCTCCCGCAGCACCGACTTCTTGATCTTGCCGCTCGCGGTCAGCGGGAAGGTCTCGACGAAGACCACGTCGCGGGGGATCTTATAGTCGGCGATCCGATCCCGGCAGAACGCTGCCACGTCCTCGCCCGTGAGGTCGTGGCCGGCACGGACCTTGACGTAGGCGCGGCAGCGCTCGCCGAGCACCTCGTCCGGCACTCCGACGATCGCGACCTGCTCGACGGCCGGATGCTCGTAGAGGTAATTCTCGATGTCGGACGGGAAGATCGCCATCCCGCCCTGCTTGATCAGGTCCTTCTTGCGGCCGACGATCCGGACGTAGCCCTCGGCGTCGAGGGTGGCGAGGTCGCCAGTGTAGAGCCAGCCGTCGGCGTCGATGATCTCCGCGGTCTGGCGCGGGTCCTTGTAGTAGCCCTTCATCACGGCGTAGCCGCGGCAGGCGAGTTCTCCGGTGGTTCCGAGGGGCACGGGCCTGCGCGTCTCGTCGACCACCCGCAGTTCGATCCCGGGCAGCGCCCGGCCCACCGTCTCGGCCCGGATGGCCGGCGGGTCGTCGAACCGCGTGACCGTCAGCGCGGGCGAGGTCTCGGTCAGGCCGTAGCTGACCGCCACGTTGCAGTGCATCCGGTGCATGATGTCCTTGACCACCTCGACCGGGCACGGCGCCGCGGCGATCATGCCGGTGCGAAGGCTCGTCAGGTCGAACGCGTCGAAGCGCGGCGCATTCAGCTCCAGCACGAACATCGTGGGCGTTCCGTAGAGAACGGTGCACCGCTCCTCCTCGATGGTCGCGAGCACCTCCTCGGCGTCGAACCTGTCCAGGATCACCATCGCGGCGCCAGCCGCGACCGCGCAGGCGATGCCCACGACCGCGCCGAAGACGTGGAAGAACGGCACCACCAGCAGAAGCGAGTCCCGGTTGGTGATCTCCAGGGCGCGATTCTCGTTCATCGCGGTCCAGATCATGTTCTGGTGCGATAGCATTACGCCCTTGGGGGCTCCGGTCGTGCCGGACGTGTAGAGGATCATCGCGACGCGATCCGGGTCCGCCGCCGCCCGTTCGCCGCGCGGCCCCGACAGCAGCGCCTCGTAGGGGATCCAGCCCGGGCCTGCTTCCGCCGCCTCTCCGGCCGCGGGCACGACGACGGCGTGCCGGATCCGGGGCAGCTTGGGCCTGAGATCGTCGATCAGCCGGACGTAGTCGGCGCCGTCGAACCTGTCGGGCACGACGAGCACGGTGATCTCCGCGTGCCCGATCACGTATTCGAGCTCGAGGCTGCGGAGCTGCACGCTCAGCGGCACGATCACGGCGCCGATCCAGGATGCGGCGAAGTACACTTCGAGGAACTCCGGCCAGTTCGGCAGCATCATGCCGACATGGTCGCCGGGCTTGATGCCGATCCCGAGCAACCCTCCGGCCAGACGCCGCGCCCTCTCGAACAGCTGACCGTAACTCATCCTCCGGTCCCGGAACACCACCGCCGGCGCGTCGGGGGTCGTATCGGCGGCGATCTGCAGGAGGTCCGGCAACGTCACCTTCGCGTATTCCATGGAACCAGTCTCCTGCCCGTACAGAGCGAGTGCGTCCGGCGCGTGCGGCGCGGGTGGGCAGCGCGCGGCGCGGCGCGTCTGCGCACGATCGTCATGGTGAGAAGAAGTCTAGTGCCTGCCGGCGGGCCGCTCGGTGCCGGACGTCACACGAGGACCATGCGTGCCAAATCCGCTCGATTGCTTCGGAAGGGCGGATTTGGTCTTGGCTCGACCGTGCGGAGCGTAGCTCCGCCGCGGGCTGGCGGGGGCGGGCTCCGCTTCGTTCGAGCGGAGCCCGCATCACCCGTCGGTCCGATGCCGCCCATCATGCGCTCGCCGAGGTCAGCGAGCGCGTCGATGGGCAGGCGCGGGGAGCACGCCGCCATCACGCTCAGCACCCGCCCGCTGCCCTCGTCCGGGGAAGAGGGGAGCGCACCTGTCCCGACATCGCTGCGGGGCACCCCTCCCGGACGGGAGACGGGCGCCCCGCGCAGCTTCCCTCTCCCGCACGAGCGTCCTCTCGGCGCGCCGATCAGGCCCGGATGCGGGCCAGCAGGTAATCGGCCGCCCCGTCGATAGTCGGGTGATCGAACACCATCATGGCCGGGATCTTCAGGTGAGAACCGAAGCTCTTCTGGATCCGGTTCTTGAACGCCACCGCGACGAGGGAGTCGACGCCGAGGTCCATGAAGTTGGTCTCGAGATCGAAGCGGTCGCGGCTGCCGCTTCCGAGGATGTCCTCCAGCAGCGACGAGATGTGATCCGTCAGGATCTCCTTCCGGGACGCCGGCGGGGCGAGCGTCAGCTGCTCCCACAGGAAGCCGTCTGCCCGTGTGGGCGCCACCTCCTCGACCTGGACCGGAGCGGTCGCGGCGGGGGCAGCGGACTTGCCGTCCACCCAATACCGGCTCCTCTGGAACGGGTAGGTCGGCAGGGCGAGCTTGCGCGCCGGAGCCGTCCCGGTCCCGCCCGTCCAGTCGATCTGCACACCGCGGGCATACAGCTGTCCCACGGCCCCGAGCCACTCCCGCGGATCGTCGTGGTCCTTCCTGAGCGATCCGACCCAGAGCGCCGCCTCCGGCGACGGCAGGCATTCCTGCCCCATCGCGGTCAGGACCGGGTGAGGACCGATCTCGACGAAGACCCGGCACCCGAGCCGGTCGAGTTCGGCGACCCCGTCGCCGAACAGCACCGCGCCGCGCGTCTGCCGCTGCCAGTACTCCGCCCAGTCCATTCCCTCGCCGCCGATGGACCGGCCGGTCAGGTTGGAGACCATGCGGATCTCGGGCGCGCGGTACGCGATCCGCGCCGCGACCGCCCCGAACTCCCTCAGCATCGGCTCGACCAGCGGCGAGTGGAACGCGTGCGACACCGTGAGCGGCCGCACGCGCAGGCCCCGCCCGCGGAGGGCCTCGCCGAGCACCGCGATGGAGTCCGTCTCGCCCGATAGGACGGTGCTGTTCGGCCCGTTCACGGCCGCCACCGCGACCTTGCCGCCGGCCTCGGCGAGCCATCCTTCGAGTTCCGGGAGGCCGGCCGCCACGGCGATCATCTGGCCCGTCTCGCAGAGCTGCCCCATCAGCCGTCCCCGCGCGGCCACGAGCGTGAGCCCGTCCTCCAGGGACATCACGCCGGCCACCGTGGCGGCCACGTACTCGCCGACGCTGTGGCCGAGCACCGCCGAGGGCCGCACGCCGCAGGCGCGCCACGCCTCGGCCAGCGCGTATTCGAGCGCGAACAGGCAGGGCTGCGTGTACTCGGTCCGGTGCAGCCGCCGCTCATCCGCGCCGGACCACAGCAGGTCCAGCAGGGAACATCCGAGCAGGGGCGAGACGATCTCCGCGCAGCGATCCATCGCCGACCGGAAGGCCGGCAACCACGCGTACAGCTGCTGGCCCATGCCGAAGTACTGGGCGCCCTGACCGGTGAACAGGAAGGCGACCTTCCCCGGGTCGCTCGCGGGCGAGAACCTGCGGGCGGATTGCGCCCGCAGCGCCGCGACCAGCTCCTCCGCGGTGGATCCCACCACCGCGAGCCTGTGACCGAAGTGGCCCCTGCCGCGCTGGGCGGTGTGGCACACGTCGCGAAGCGAAACATCCGGATTGGAGGAGAGGAAGGCCGCGTAGTCGGAGGCGAGCCTCTGCAGAGCGGGCTCGCTCTTGGCCGAGAGCGCGAGCACCTCGCAGGGGCTCCGGTCCGCCGCGGGCGAGGCGTCCGCCCCGTCCCGGTACTCCTCGACGATCACGTGGGCATTCGTGCCCTGCAGCGCGAAGGCGCTGACGCCCGCGATCCGGCTCTCCCCGTCGCTCCGCCACGGGGTCAGTTCCGTCGGGATGCGCGCCGGGATGTCGTCGAGCGAGATGTACGGATTGAGCGTCCTGAAGTGCAGGTGCGCCGGGATGGCGTGGTGCTGAAGGGACAGGACCACCTTGAGCAGGCCGGCCATGCCGGCGGCCGGCTCCAGATGACCCAGATTCGTCTTCACCGAGCCGACGTAGAGCGGATGCCCCGCGTCCCGCCCCTCCCCGAGCACCGCGCCGATGGCGCGCATCTCGATCGGATCGCCCAGGGAGGTGCCGGTGCCGTGCGCCTCGACGTAGCTCACCTCCGCCGGAGCCACCGCCGCCTGCCGGAGCGCCTGCCGGATCAGGGCCTCCTGGGCCCGTCCGTTCGGGACCGTGAGGCCGCTGCTCGCCCCGTCCTGGTTGACCGCCGAGCCGCGGATCACCGCCAGGATGCGATCGCCGTCCGCGACCGCGTCGGACAGCCGCTTCAGGAGCACCGCGCCGCAGCCCTCCCCCCGCGAGAAGCCGTTCGCGGAGGCGTCGAACGCCTTGCTCCTGCCGTCCGGCGCCAGCGCCCTGGCGTGCGACAGGGCGATGGTCGATTGCGGCGACAGGAGGAGATTGACGCCCGCCGCGATGGCCAGCGTCGATTCCCGCAGTCGCAGGCTCTGGCACGCTTGGTGAACCGCAACCAGTGACGAGGAGCACGCCGTGTCCAGGGTCACGCTCGGCCCCTGCAGGCCGAGCAGGTACGACACCCGGCCCGAGGCGTAGCTGAGGCCCGTGCCCGTGCCGCTGTAGAGCCCGGCCTCCTGGATGGTCCGGGGATCGTCCTGAAGGCGGGCGTAGTCCATGTTGGACACGCCGACGAAGACGCCGGTGTCGCTGCCGAGCAGGTCGGCCGGCGGGATCCCAGCATTCTCGAGTGCCTCCCAGGTCACTTCGAGCAGCAGCCGCTGCTGCGGGTCCATGAACTTGGCTTCGTGGGCGGGCACGTCGAAGAACGGCGCGTCGAACAGGTCGATCCGCTCCTGCAGGAAGCCGCCCCACTTCGCGTAGGTCTTGCCGACCGCGTCCGGGTCCGGGTCGAAGAGGGCGTCCGCGTCCCAGCGGTCCTTGGGAACCTCGATCACCGCGTCCCGTCCCTCGGTCAGCAGCTGCCAGAACCTGTCCGGATCCGACGAACCCCCGGGGAAGCGGCACCCCATCCCGACGATCGCGATCGGCTCGGCGGCGCCGGGGCGCGCGACCGGCGCCCGCTGCGCCGCCGGGTCTTGCGCCGCCGGGCCTTGCGCGGCCGGCGCCGTCGCGGAGGGCGCGGCGGGGGCCTTGGCGTCGGCGGCGGGGGCCTTGGCGTCGGCGGCGGGGGCCTTGGCGTCGGGAAGCGCCGCCAGGGCGTCGCCCAGGAAGCCGGCCAGCGCCTCGACGGTCGGGTAGTCGAACACCAGCGTGGCCGGGAGCTTGACCCGGTCGCCGATCCCCTTCCGCAGCCGGTTCCGGAGTTCGACCGCCATCAGCGAATCGACACCCAGATCCTTGAAGCCCTTGCGGGGATCGAGCTTCTGCTCGCCCTGCATGCCCAGGACGAGCGCCAGCTCGCCCTGCACGAACGCCGTGAGGACGCTTCCCCGCTCGGCCGACGGCGCCGCCGCGAGCTGCGAGAGGAGCTTCGCGCCGGCCGCGTCGGGCCGCTTGCGCGCCCCGTCCCGCGGCTTGACGATCTCGCTCAGGAAGGGCGGGACCTCTCCCGCGCTCCTGCGCAGCACCTCGTTCCAGTCCATGGGCAGAACGCCCACCTGGCCCCCGCGCTGGCGCAGCAGCTGGCCGAACAGCGCGACGCCCTCCTCCGGGCTGATCGCGCCCATCCCGGTCGCGATGGCGTTCGACCGCACGAGGTCGGCGGCGAGCCCGACCTCGGACCACGCGCCCCAGTTGATGCTCAGCCCGGCGAGGCCGCGGCTGCGCCGGTAGGCCATGAGCGCGTCGAGGAAGGCGTTGGCGGCGGCGTAGTTGGCCTGGCCGCTGTTCCCTAGGAGCGAGGCGGCGGACGAGAAGCATACGAAGAAGTCGAGCGCGCACCCCGCCCGCTGCGCGGCTCGGTGGAGGTTCCACGCCCCGAGCACCTTGGGCGCCATGACCCGCTCGTACTTGTCCCAGCTCTGCTGTTCCAGCACGCCGTCGTCCCGCAGGCCGGCGGCGTGGACGATCCCCGCGAGCGGCGGGCACCCCTCTCGCTCCATCTGCCGCAGCAGGTCCGCGACGGCGTCCGGGTCCGCGACGTCGACCGACCGCACGAGAATCCGCGCGCCCTGCTCCTCGAGCCCGCGCAGGGCCTCCAGGGCGGCGTCCGAGGGACCTGAGCGGCCGACGAGCACCAGCTCGCGGGCACCTTCCCGCTCGACCATCCAGCGCGCCACCGTCAGGCCGAGCCCGCCGAGGCCACCCGTGATCAGGTAGGTCGCGCCCGCGCGGCACGCGCCCGCCTCGCCGGAGGCCGTCGCGTGCGAGACGACGATCTTCCCGGTGTGCTTCCCCTGGGCCATGAACCGGAAGGCGTCCTTGACGTCCAGGAGCGGGTAGCTGCGCCGCGGCAGCGGCGTCAGGCGCCCGGCGGCGAAATCCGCCATGACTTCCCTGAACAGGCCGCCGACCAGCTCCGGCTGCGACGTCAGCTCGTCGAGGGCGATGGTGAAGCTGGAGATGCCGGGGCGGAACGCGAGCGCCTCCGCCTCGGACCAGATTCCCACCTTCCCGATCTCGAGGAAGCGCCCGCCCTCGCGGAGCAGCCCGAGGCTCTTCGGAATGAACTCGCCCGCGAGCGAGTTCAGCACGAGGTCGACGCCCTCCTGCCCCGTCGCCCGGAGCACGTCGTCGTGGAAGTCGAGGCTGCGCGAGGAGAAGACGTGCCGGATCCCCAGCGACCGCATCAGGTCGGCCTTCTCGGGCGACCCGACGGTGACGAAGATCTCGGCGCCCGCGTTCCGGGCGAGCTGGATCGCCGCCATGCCGACCCCGCCCGCCCCGGCGTGGATCAGCACGCGCTCGCCGGCCCTCATGCGTCCGAGACGGTTGAGGGCGTAGTGCGCCGTGAGGAACACGACCGGAATGGTGGCCGCCTCCTCGAAGGACATCCCGTCGGGAATCCGCATCACCACCTGGGGCAGCGTGGCGATGTGCGAGGCGAAGCTGCCCGCCAGGATCGTGAGGACGCGGTCGCCGACCGCGAAGTCCACGACGTCCTCACCCACCGCCGAGACCACGCCGGCCGCGTCCTGCCCGAGGGGACCGGGATCCCCCGGATACATGCCCATCACGCCCAGCACGTCGCGGAAGTTGAGGCCGGTCGCCTTCACGGCGATCTCGACCTCGCCCCGGCCGAGCGGGCGGCGGGTCATCGGCACGACGCGCAGGTTGTCGATCGCGCCGCGCTCGGCGCAGTCCAGGAGGTAGCTCTCCGCCGGAAGCGACAGCCCGCCGGCCCGGTCCCGCCGGGCGAGGCGGGCCACGGACCGCCGGAGCCCGCCGGCCTCACGCGCGTAGGCGATCTGCTCCTCGGCCGGGACAGCGCCGACCTCGGCGCGCAGGGCCGCCGGGTCGATCCGGTCCTCGAAATCGACGCTGATCCACTTCGCCTCCGGATGTTCGAGCCGAAGCGTGGTGAACAGGCCGCGCAGCGGGGAGACGAGGATGCCCTCCCCCTGCACCGCCTCCTCGGTGACGAGGTAGAAGGCCCGCGTGCCGTCCTGCTTCACGAGGAGCTGGACCGCGCGCAGCACGGGCAGGTAGGCGTCCCGCTGCGCGCGCCCAACCGCGTCCGCCGCGAGATCGTCGAGGCGGGTCGCCCCCCCGCGGGCGCCCGGCCCGGGCACGAAGATCGCCTTGTCCGGCGCGCCCTCCGTGTCGAGCATGCGGCGCATCGCGGCAAGCAGCCCCTCGTCGTCGCCATCGAGCGGCAGGCGCTCCACGCGCCGGCCCTCGCCCGCGAGTGCGGCGCAGAGGTCCTCGCCGGCGGGCCCGCTGCCCGCGAAGACCCAGATCCGGCCGGCTCCGGGATCGGCCGGGGCGTCGAGCGGGCGGGGGAGCCAGCGCAGCTCGTACAAGAGATCCTGGTCGGCGACGCCGAGGCTCTTGAGCACGCTCTCCTTGGCGGCTTGCACGACCCTGAGGCCGAGGATCTCGGCCAGGACCTCGCCACGGGCGCCGAGGATCCGCGCGTCGCCCGTGAAGGCCTTGCCCTCGCCGCCGTCGCGCAGGACGACGTGCCCGTTGAGTTCGCCGTCGGACGGGAGCTTGCGGACGCGCAGCGTCTCGATCCCGACCGGCAGGTAGGCGATCCCGGCCGGGCCGTCGTCCGGAATGCTGTGGGCCAGCAACTGGAAGCACGAATCGAGGATGACGGGATGCAGGTGGTAGCCCGTCTCCGGGGAGGCGCGCGCCGCCTCGGGCAGGCTCAGCCGAGCCAAGGCCTCCTTCGGGCCCCGCGACACCCGGTCCAGGCCCTGGAAGGCCGGGCCGTAGGCGATCCCCGTGGTCTGGAAGCGCTCGTAGCACTGCTCCCCGACCAGGTCCTCGGCGCAGCGTGCTCGGATGGCGTCGAGATCCTGGTCGGGCTTGAGCGCGAGCGAATCCTCGCCCGCGACGGCCGCGATCCGGCCGCTCGCGTGGCGGCTCCAGCCCTGGCCCTTGCCGAGGAGCTGGAAGTCGTGAGCGTCGCTGCCCTCCTCGCGGGTCAGGACGCATTGGAGCTGCCGGCCTGCGCCCTCCTCCAGGATGCAGGCCTGCTCGAACACGACGTCCGAGATCGCCAGCTCGTCGGCGCGAAGGCTCTCGGCGCCCGCCGCGAGGGCGATCTCCAGGAACGCGGCCGCCGGCACGAGCACCCGCCCGTACACCCGATGGTCGGCCAGATACTCCGGAGCGCCCGGCTCCAGTTCCGCGATGGCGATCGTGGTGCCCGGAGCCACCGCCGATTCCACCGAGGACGCCAGCAGCGGATGGCGGCGGGATCCGGCCAAGACGAGCCGCGCCGGCTTGTCGTTGGCCATCCAGTAGCGCTGCCGCTGGAACGGATAGGTCGGCAGGCTCAGCTTGCGCCTGCCGAAATCGCGGTCGTAGCTCTCCCAGTCGAGGTTGACACCGGCCGTGTAGAGATGGGCGGCCGCCTCGAGCATCTCCCGGCAATCGTCTTGGCCGCGCCGGAGCGAGGCCCGCCAGATCCGCGAATCCGGATCGGACAGGCAGGTCTGCCCCATTCCGATCAGGACGGGATGCGGCCCGATCTCGAGGAAGCAGCGGCATCCCGCTTGCTCCAGCGTGCGCATGCCCTCGCTGAAGCGCACGGTCCCGCGGACCTGCCGGCTCCAGTAGCCGGGGCGGGCCATCTCCTGGCCGGAGATCGCCTCGCCCGTCACGTTGGAGATCAGCCGGACCCGCGACGCGTGGTGCGTGAGCCCCGCCGCGATCCCCTCGAATTCCTCCAGCATCGGATCCATGAGGGCCGAATGGAAGGCGTGGGATACGGTCAGCCGCTTGACCCTGACATTCCGGCCCTCGAGCGCGGCGGCGGCCGCCGCCACGGCGTCGCGCTCGCCCGAGATGACGGTGGCGGCGGGCCCGTTGATCGCCGCCACGGAGACCCGTCCCTCCCACCGCTCGATCAGCGCCCCCACCTCGGCGGCGTCGGCCTCGACGGCGCACATGTCGCCCGGCGTGCACCGCTCTTGCATCAGGCGGGCCCGGTGGGCGATCAGCGTGAGCCCGTCCTCCAGGCTCAGGACGCCGGCCACGGTGGCCGCGCAATACTCGCCGACGCTGTGGCCCAGGGCCGCGCCGGCCCGGATCCCCCAGGACTGCCACAGCTGCGCGAGGCTGTATTCCAGGGCAAACAGCGCCGGCTGGGTGTAACGCGTCTGGTGAATCAGCTCCGGGCTCGCGCGGCCCCACATCACGTCGAGCAGGTCCACGTCGAGGTGGCTGGCCAGGAGCCCGGCACAGGCGTCCATCGCATTCCGGAAGGACGGCTGGGTCTCGTAGAGCTGCCGCCCCATGCCGAAATACTGGGAGCCCTGGCCGGTGAACAGGAAGGCGACCTTCGGCTGCTCGGTCTCCGCCGCCCCGCCCGCCGCCTGCTCGACGACGTCCTTGAGCTTGCCGACGAGTTCGGGCCGGGTCCCGGCCACCAGGGCGGCGCGCCGTCCGAAGTGGCACCGGCCCGCATTGGCGGTGAAGCAGTAATCCCCCAGGTCCGGTTCGGTCCGCTCCAGCTGCGCGACGTGCCGCGCCGCCAAGTCCCGCAGCGCGGCGTCGTTGGCGGCCGAGAGCGCGAGCAGGTGGGCCGTCCGCTCCGGTCCGGCCGGCCTCTCCGCGGGAGGCGGCGCCTCCCCGAGGACCACGTGGGCGTTGGTTCCGCTGAATCCGAACGCGCTGACGCCCGCCGCCCGCCGCCGCCCGCCGCGCCGCCACGGGGCCGGCTCGGTGACGATGCGGGCGGGAACGTCGTCGATGGCGATGTGCGGGTTCAACTCCTTGAAGTGGAGGTGCGGCGGGATCTCGTCGTTCTGCAGGGCGAGAACGACCTTCATGATGCCGGCCACGCCCGCGGCCACTTCCGTGTGCCCGATATTGGTCTTCACCGAGCCGAGCATCACGGGCTGATCCGCGGAGCGACCCTCGCGCAGGACGTTTCCGGCGGCGCGCACCTCGATCGGGTCGCCGAGCTTCGTGCCCGTCCCGTGCGCCTCGAGGTAGTCGATGTCCGCGGGCCGCAGCTTCGCGCGCTTGAGGGCGGTGCGCATCACCGCCTCCTGGGCCGGTCCGTTCGGCACCGTCAGGCCGCCGCTGGCCCCGTCCTGGTTCACGGCCGAGCCGAGCACGACCGCCAGGATGCGGTCGTTCTGCCGGACAGCGTCGGAGAGGCGCTTCAGCACCAGCACGCCGCAGCCCTCCGACTGGGCGTAGCCGTCCGCGCCCGCGTCGAAGGTGCGGCTGAAGCCCGTGAGGGAGAGCGCCTTCGCCTGAGAGAAGCAGAGCGTTCCGTAGGGGCCGAGGATCAGGTTGACCCCGCCGGCCAGTGCGAGATCGCACTCCCCGCTCCGCAGGCTCTGACAGGCCAGATGCACGCTCACCAGCGAGGACGAGCAGGCCGTGTCCAGGGAGACCGACGGGCCCTGGAGCCCGAGCACGAAGGAGACCCGGCCGGCGACGACGCTGTGGCCGTTGCCCGAGGCCACGTAGAGGCTCTGCTCCTCCACCCGGGAGGGCACCGACAGCATCTTCGAGTAGTCGAAGTTCATGACCCCCATGAAGACGCCGGTCGCGCTGCCGGCGAGCCGCGTCGGGTCGCAGCCGGCATTCTCCAGGGCCTCCCAGGTCACTTCCAGCAGGAGCCGCTGCTGGGGATCGATGTACTGGGCCTCCCGCGGCGAGATCCGGAAGAACGCGGCGTCGAACTGGTCCACGTTCCAGTGCAGGTAGCCGCCCGTCCGCACGTAGGTCTTGCCCGGCCGCCCGGGCTCCGGGTCGTAGAAGGCGTCCGCGTCCCACCGGTCCTTGGGGATCGGCACCATGCCGTGGCGGCCGCCGCGCAGGAGATCCCAGAACGAGTCCGGATCGTGGGCGCCGCCCGGGAAGCGGCAGCCCATGCCGACGATGGCGATGGGCTCGTCCCGCTGGCGCTCCAGCGTGTCGACCTGCGCGCGCAGGCCCTTCAGCACGGCGAGCTGCTGCCTCGCCAGGGCCTGCGACCCGGCCGGTCCGGCCGCTCCGTTCTCAAGGCTCATGCCGTTCCTCCCGTCTGGACCTGCTCGCCCGCGAACCGCACGATCTGCCTCGTGCGGCACACCAGGCCCGCCCGCTGACCGAGCCGCACCAGAAGGACCCAGGTCGGGAGGAAGGTCAGTGCGATAGCAAACAGGAGGGCCACGAAGACGGCGACGAGGGGCTTGCGCGTCGGACCGTTCGGCGTCGAGCAGGTTGCGATCAGCAGCGCGGAGGCGCGGAAGATGCTCTTGCCCACCGCCTCGGAGGTGGCCGTGGTCGTGAGCGCCTCGGATTGGCGCAGGGGCGGGACCGCTTCTCCGGGCCCGGGATCGAGGCCGAGATGGGCCAGCATCGCCCTCCCGAAGCGGCCGGCCGAGCGGATCGCCTCCGGCGCGACGCCGGCCTCGGGGATGTAGCGCGACACCGACTTCCTGCCCGTGATCAGCCAGAGGGGCGTCGACACGAAGGTGACGGGCCGGTTGCCCGAGCGGTCCTTGAAGGTCACGTGACCGATCAGCTTGGAGCCGAGGCGTGCCAGCTGCTCCTGCATGCTGATCTGCGCCTGCGACCACATGCTCCGGCAGGTGACCACCGTGACCACGTCCGTGCCGGCGAGGACGCGGGCCTTCTCGGACTTCAGGAAGCTCATCATCGGAGTCGCGACCGAGAGGAACCATACCGGATAGGCGAGGACCACGAGGTCGTACGTCTCGTCTCGCGGGAAGGACGGCTCCTCGATGGCACCCGCCACCTCGCGGACCGCCTCGGGGAATACCGAGAAGAACGACAGGAAGCTCCACGGGAAAGGATAGGCGGTGGCGGGCCGGATCCGTTCAAGGTGCAGGTCGACCTCGCCGTCGCGCCGCAGCGGTTCCAGCAGATGATCGATGATCATCTCCGTCTGCCCGCTGTTCGAATAGAAGAGGCAGAGGACTTTGCGTGTCATGGCGCAGCCCTCAGACGGCGGTCAGCAGGATGTAGGACATGGTGAAGCGCCCGCTCTCGGGCACGAACAGCAGCACCTGATCGCCGGGCCTGAGCCGGCCCGACTTGAACAGTTCGTCGAGCATGGCGTAGGGCGAAGCCGAGCCGACGTTGCCGACCCGCTCCAGGTTCATGAACCATTTGCTTTCGGGAATATTCAATCCGTACTCCCCCATGTGCTTGAGCATCTGCTCCTTGAAGAAATAAGAAGAGATGTGCGGCAGGAAGTACGTGACTTTGTCCTCGTCGAGCCGGCGGCGGTCCTTGACGGTCCGGTACGCGCGCGCGCCGAGAGCGAGCATGTGCTCGTTCAGGAGTTCCACGTCCTGCTTGAAGGCGAAGACGGAGGCCTTGTGCCATGTCTCCGGGGGCAGGTTGCGGTACCCGACGAGCCGGCCGTCCTCGTCCTTGACTGCGCCGTGATACATGCAGACGTCGTGTTCGCCGGCGTACGAGACGACGTCGACCCACTCGATCCGCAAGGACACCCGGGCGGGGTCGGGCTTCGACCGCACCAGGACCGCGCCGGCCCCGTCCGAGAGCATCCAGCGCAGAAAATCCTTCTCGAAGGCCAGGATCGGGTTCTTTTCCAGCTGGATCTGCCGCTCGCGGAATTCCGGCGTGAAGAAGCTGCCGCGCATGAAGCTCGACGCGGCTTCCGATCCGGTGGCGACGGCGCTCTCCGCCTCGCCGGTCGCGACCATGAGCTGCGCGGATTTCAGGCTCTGCGCCCCGACCACGCACATGCCCTCGAACGAGGCGACCTCGCAGGGCGGGCTCCTGAGGAGCCCGTGCACCATGACCGCGTGGGACGGCCGCACCTGATCCGGCGAGGACGTGCCGCAGGCCAGGAAGTCGAGGCTCTCCAGGCCCTCGGGCTCGCCCGCGAACAGGCCCCTGACCGCCGCCGCGGTCATCTCCGCGTTGGTGTGCGTGGCCCGTCCGGTCTCAGGATCGATCGCGTAGTGGCGCGCCTTGATCCCGTTCTTCTCGAGGATCAGGGGCCGCAGCGCCGAGGGCTTGGACCCCGCGATGCCGAGCACCGCCTCCATCTCGTCGTTGCCGACGGGCCGGTTGGGAAGGAACAGGGACGTGTTCGTGATGTAGGCGTGGTGCATGGTCGCCACCTCTCGGGCCTGCGATGTGGACGTGTGATGGGCTGATGGCCGGCGTCGCGCGCGAGGGCGGCGCCTATCGAGGGCGGCGCCTATGGCGCGACCGCCACGCGGCCGCCCGCCCTGGTCGCGGGCGAGCCGAAGGCCGGCCCCGCTCCCGGGGCGAATTCCGCGGCCATCGCCCCGATGATCTCGCCGCCGGGCCGGGACAGGTCCGCGACGATGGCAGCGACGTGGTCGCTCAGGTCCTGCTCGTCGTTCCTGAAGACGAGCGGCCTCTCATCCGAGGCCGGCCGGCCCAGGAGGGCGCGGACGGTCTCGTAGAGCGGCAGCAGCGTCGGCGACAGGTACCGCCGCCCGTCGAAGCCGCCTCCGGTCGCGCGGGCGCGCAGGTCCATGGCCTGGATGCCGAACACCAGCGAGATCGCGAGATACTGCTTGAACAGCGACACCGATTCGGACGCCAGGGTCGCCGAGTTGAACCCCTGGCTGTTGATGTTCTGGTTGAACTGCTCGGCGTGGGTCGGGAAGAGGACCGAGATTCCGTTCGACAGGTGAAGCAGCTTCGGAACGATCGAGTTCGCACAGATCTGCAGGCCCTTCAGGCCGAACTTGATGCGGTTGTCCTGATCACCGACCAGCGAGGCCGGCAGGCCGCTGTTGAACTCCGGGGCGACCGCGAAGGCGATCTGCACGTCGAGATGCTTGGCCAGCAGGGCCATGTAGGTCCGCAGCTGGTCCATCCCGAGCGCGACGTACTCGGCGAAGAAGTTGCCGCCGTGCAGGAGCCTCTCGTTCTCGAGGTCGATCAGCGGGTTGTCGTCGACCGAGTTGGCTTCGACCTCGATCTGCCCCTCGATAGCGTGGAGGCCGTCGACGATCGGACCGAGATATTGCGGCAGGCACCGCACGGAATAGCGGTCCTGCAGGAGAGATCCCGACCCGTCGGCCTTGCGGTGACCATTCGGCTTGAGGCTCTTCGAGCCGCGCAGCAGGTGGCGCATGGCTGCCGCCACGGCGATCTGGCCGGGGTGAGGCTTGTTCTGATGGATGAAAGGATCGAACGATTCGCTCGACGCGTTGAGCGCCTGGATCAACATCGCGTGCACGTGCAGCGCGAGCCGCGTCAGATGCCGGGTGTCGTGAACGCAGTGGGCACCGATGCTCGACATCATCGAGCTTCCGTTCACCAGCGCCAACCCCTCCTTCGCCCTCAGCTTCAGGGGCTGGAGGTTGAGCATCGACAGGGCCGACAGGGCGTCCATCTCCTCGCCGTCGCGCTCAACGCGGAACGACGGACCGAGGCCTATGAGGCAGCCGGCGATCTGGGCGAGCGGCACCAGATCGCCGCTCGCGCCGATCGAGCCGAGGTCCCGGACCACCGGCGTAATACCGGCGTTGAGGAACACCAAGTATCGCTCGATCAGCTCCGCGCGCGCACCGGAGACGCCCTTCGCGAGCATGTTCGCTCGGATGAACATGGCGGACCTGACCTGCGCCGCCGGCAGCTTCTTCCCGACCCCGCATTTCAGACCCCAGATCAGGTTCTGCTGAAGGTCTTCGACCTCGTTCAGCGACAGGACTTGGTTTGCCATACCGCCGAAGTTGGTATTGATCCCGTAGACCACCTCCTCGTTCGCCACCGCACGATAGACGAAGTCCGCCGCGTCATTGATGGTCCGCCTCAGCTGCGGATCGCACGTGAGGAACAGGTTCCGCTTGTGCAGGCCGACCTCGACGATCTGGTCGACGCTCAGTCGGGAGCCGGAGACGATGATCTGCTGGTTTGAATTCATGGCACACTGGCCTCGTCGCGGGTTGATGAGAACTCGGGCGGTGGAGGCGCTCGGATCCCGCCCCTGCCGCGGGTCTCCGGGCGGCGTGGATACGGTGTCGCCTCAGCAATCGGCGCGGCTGGAACGGCCCCGGAGCGGGTCAGCCCTCGCCATGTGTCACCACGCGCTGATATCCGCCGTGCGGCGGTCAGTGCGGTCTTCAAGCTCAACTTGGTGTCCGGCCGCTGCGTCGACCGCAGCTCCCCAGAATATTGCGCTATACTCGGCAGGCTTGCATGTGTCGGAGCACACTAATCATGCTAACGGCCCAGGATGCTGGCGCATCGGCTCGATCTCGGCGAAGCCCGAGAGCGACAGGGCCGCCGCACCGTCTCGCACATCGGATGCCGAGCGGGAGGCTTGGCGGAAGGTCGAGAACGCCCCCGAAGGTCGTTCCCGCCACCGTCGGTCTGATACCCAATCCGCTTGATCCCTTCGGGATGGCGGATTGGGGCTTCGCTCAGGCCCCGCGCAGGCGTGTGATCCGGGATCCGCTTCGATCAAGCGGAGCCCGGATCAGCCGTCGCAGGTGGGAGGACAGCCGGTCGGCGTGGCGGCGGGGCGGCCGGAGGGTCTCGGGCCGGTGTGCATCAAGCGGGCGAAGCGCCCGGAAATCGAAGGCTGGTTGGTCCGGGGCGGGCGGACAGCTCCGGCCCCGGCTCGGGCCGGCGCGCCGCCCCGCTGCCTGATGGCGGAACGTCGGTGGAACCAGCTCCGGTGTGATACCGCCGCGCTTGTGAACTGATCTGTTCGAGGTAGGGATAGGCGCAGAGGGACTTGATGCGGCCGGTCTCTGCCGCGAGAGCGTTCCAGGCCCGGCAGCGCGCCTCGACGACGGCCTCGTAGTCGGCCAGGAGCCGATGCGAGAGGGAGCGCTCGCGCAGGGAGAGCCAGACGCGTTCGACCGGGTTCAGCTCGGGACTGTAGGGCGTCAGGGGCACCAGGGCGAGGTTGGGCGGGAGCGTCACCGCGCGCGGATGGTGCCGGCCCGCGCCGTCCAGCACCATGACCGCAAGGGTGTCGGGCGGGACGCTGGCCGCAAAGTCGGCCAGGAAGCGGTCCATGGCCTGTGTGCAGACGCGCGGCAGAACGAGGGCGAAGTCCTCGCCTGTGGCCGGGACAGCCTCGGTGCTGCTGATGAGCGCCGTGAACTTCGCGATCCAGTCGGATTTCCGGTGGCTGCTCGTCGCGCCACCAATCGTCTGGACCTTTGGCCTGCTGGTACTGGCCGTGGCAGCCGCTCAGAGATGAGCGGTGCGCAGGCGCAGGGCATTGCCGATCACGCTGACCGAAGAGAGCGCCATCGCCGCGGCGGCGATGATCGGCGAGAGCAGGATGCCGAGGAACGGGTACAGCACCCCGGCCGCCACCGGCACGCCGGCCGCGTTGTAGATGAACGCGAAGAACAGGTTCTGGCGGATGTTGCTCATCGTGGCGCGCGAGAGCCGCCGGGCGCGCACGATCCCGTTCAGGTCGCCCTTGAGCAGGGTGATGCCGGCACTCTCGATCGCCACGTCCGTGCCGCTGCCCATCGCGATGCCGACGTCCGCCGCGGCCAGTGCCGGCGCGTCGTTGACGCCGTCACCGGCCATCGCGACCACCTGCCCCCGCGCCTGGTGGGCTTTGACCACCGCACTCTTCTGGTCGGGCAGCACCTCGGCCTCGACCTCGTCAATGCCGAGGGTGCGGGCCACCGCCTGCGCGGTGGTGCGGTTGTCGCCGGTCAGCATCACCACGCGGATCCCTTCGGCGCGCAGGGCCCGCAGGGCCTCCGGCGTCGTCGCCTTGATCGGATCGGCGATTGCGATGGCGCCGGCCACCCGGTCATCCACGCTCATGAAAATCGCCGTGGCGCCGTCCTGGCGTAGGCGGTCTGCCTGCAGGTCCAGCGCCGCCGTCGGGATCCCGGCTTCGCCCAGGAACTTCGCGTTGCCGAGCCGGATCTTGCGGCCCTCGACGGTGCCCAGGGCGCCCCGGCCGGTCGGACTGTCGAAGTCGCTGACCGGCGCGAGAGCCAGCCCCTGCTTTTCGGCCGCGGCGACGATCGCCACTGCCAGCGGGTGCTCGCTGGCGCGCTCGACGCTGGCGGCCAGCCGCAGGATCTCGGCGTCCGTGAACCCTTCGGCCGGGACCACCTGGGTAACGGCCGGCTTACCCTCGGTGAGCGTACCGGTCTTGTCGACCACCAGCGTGGTGATCGTCTCCATCCGCTCCAGCGCCTCGGCGTTCTTGATCAGCACGCCGGCCTGGGCGCCGCGGCCGACGCCGACCATGATCGACATCGGTGTGGCCAACCCGAGCGCGCACGGGCAGGCGATGATCAGGACCGCCACCGCTGCCAGCAGGCCGTAGGTGAAGCGCGGCTCGGGGCCGAGCGCGAACCAGGCGACGAACGCCAGTGCGGCCACCGCCATCACCACCGGCACGAACCAGCCGGCGACCTGGTCGGCCAGCCGCTGGATCGGCGCGCGGCTGCGCTGGGCCTCGGCGACCAGCTGGACGATGCGCGCCAGCATGGTGTCGCGGCCGACGTTCCTGGCCTCGATCACCAGGGCGCCACTCTGGTTGAGGGTGCCGCCGATCACCGCGGCGCCGACGTCCTTGCTCACCGGCATCGCCTCGCCGGTGACCAGCGCCTCGTCCACCGACGAGCGGCCCTCGATCACGCTGCCGTCGACCGGGACCTTTTCCCCCGGGCGCACGCGCAAGCGGTCGCCGACCTGAACGGTGTCGAGACCGACCTCCTCCTCGCTGCCGTCAGCCCGGAGCCGGCGGGCGGTCTTCGGGGCGAGATCGAGCAGCGCGCGCAGGGCGCCGCTGGTGCTTTCGCGGGCGCGCAGCTCCAGCACCTGGCCCAAGAGCACCAGCACGGTGATCACCGCCGCGGCCTCGAAGTAGGCCGGCACGGCACCGCCATGGCCGCGCAATGCGGCCGGGAACACCCCCGGCGCCGCGGTGGCCACCACGCTGTAGAGCCAGGCCACCCCGGTGCCGAGGGCGATCAGCGTGAACATGTTCAGGTTGCGGCTCTTCACCGACGCCCAGCCGCGCTCGAAGAACGGCGAGCCGGCCCACAGCACCACCGGCGTGGCCAGGACCAGCTGCAGCCAGTTGCTGTTCTGCTGGCCGAGGCGGTCGACCAGTCCCGTCAGGTGACCGCCCATTTCCAGGGCGAACACCGGCAGGGTCAGCACCAGGCCGACCCAGAACCGCCGGGTCATGTCGACCAGCTCGGCACTCGGGCCGGTGTCGGCGCTGACCAGCAGCGGCTCCAGGGCCATGCCGCAGATCGGGCAGGCGCCCGGGCCGACCTGCCGGACCTCGGGGTGCATCGGGCAGGTGTAGATCGTGCCCTCGGGCACGGGATCCGCCTTCGCCGCGGAGCTGGCCGGATCGAGATAGCGCGCCGGATCCGCCGCGAACTTGGCTTGGCAGCCAGCCGAACAGAAGTAGTAGGGACGCCCGTTGTGCTGGGCGCGATGCTTGGCCGTGTGCGGGTCGACGATCATCCCGCAGACCGGATCCTTGACGGCCCCCTCGGCCGCCGGGCCAGCATGGTCATGCCCATGATGATGGTCATGGTCGTGGTGGGCATGGTCATGGGCTGCCGGCGCTGCCTTGCCATGCCCCCCGCAGCAGCTGTGACCGTGTTCGGGAGGCGCCGCGGCCTGATCGACAGCCGTAGCCTTGCCCTTTCCCCCACAGCAGCTGGGAGCGTCGGCAGCCTGATCCTGCGAGCGGTCGCGGGCATGGTCGGTCATGGCCGGGGCCCTGTCTTGATCCTCTTGCCCGGCAGCCTGCACCTTCCCATCATGGGAAGGTCAACAGGGAAAGCGCAGGGACGATGAATATCGGGCAGGCGGCGCAGGCCTCGGGCGTCTCGGCCAAGATGATCCGCTACTACGAGAGCATCGGCCTGGTGCCGCCGGCGGGGCGCCGCGAGAGCGGCTATCGCGACTACGGCCCGGCCGACCTGCACCGCCTCGGGTTCATCCGCCGCGCCCGCGACCTCGGGTTCTCGGTCGAGCGCATCCGGCTCCTCTTGGAGCTGTGGAGCGATCAGGGCCGCAGTAACGCCGAGGTGAAGGCGATCGCACTGACGCATATCAACGAACTGGAAGAGCGGGCGAAGCAGTTGCAGGAGATGGCGGGGGCGCTGCGCGCCCTCGCCAATGCCTGCGACGGCGATGGGCGGCCGGACTGCCCGATCATCCAAGGCCTGGAGGCCGGCGGGGCGGCGGCCTGTCACGGCGCACTCCCCGCACGGCATTAGCAGCGCCGCCGCATCGTTGAGGTGGGCTGCAGGCTCACTTGCCGTGCTGCTTCAGCCAGGCCTGCATGTCGGTGATCTCCTTTTCCTGGTCGTCGATGATCTTCTGGGCCATCTGCTTGGTGCTCGCGTCCTTGGCGTGCTTGAGCGCCACCTTGGCCATGTCGATCGCGCCCTTGTGGTGCGGGATCATGTGCGTGCGGAAATCCACGTCCGGATCGCCGGTATAGGCGATGCTCATGGTGTGCATCATCGCCATGTCGGCCTCTTTGAAGTCCTTGGTCGACGGCGCATCGCCCGGGGCCGACTGCATGTCGGCCATCATCTTCTGCATCTGGTCGTGCATCGCGGTGCTGCCGCCCATGGGCATCTTGCCCATGTCGCCGTGGGGGTTCTGCGCGAGGGCGGCGCCGGCGAGGCCCGTGGCGAGCAGCGCAGTGGCCAGCAGGGCGCGGGTTGTGGTCATGGGTTGTGCTCCTTCTGATTGTCGGGGTTAGTTGAACTTGCCGCTGGCGGTGCTGCCGTTGGGAGTGGTCAGCTGCACCGCGCCTTTGAGAGCGGCGGGAAGGCTCACCGGCGAGGTGCCGGTCAGCCGGTCGCCTTGGGGCTCGAGCGTGATGCGCTGGGGCTTGCCATCGACCACCAGGATCGCCGTTCCCTTGAACCCGGCGGTCGTGACCGGCTGGTCAGCATGGCTCCGCAGGTAAAGCTCAAGCGTGGTTCCGCTCGCGACCAACTCGACATGGTAGGGACCGGCATCGGTTTGCGGCCCTCCGTGCGATCCGGTCTTCGGGGCATGGGCGAGCGCCGGCAGAACCGGGGCGCTCGCCAGCAGGCCGGCCAGGGCGAGGAATTTTGCGGGGATGAGCCGCATGGGCTGGTCTCCTTCTTGGTTGATGTTCGGGGCCTCAGAACGCCTCCCGCGGCGGCGCAGGCGCGCCGGCGGCAGAGGAGGCGGTCGGAACAGGGGCGGCGCGCAGGCGCTCCAGCGGCGTCCGGCCGAACCGCAGGAACAGGATCGGCGTCAGGAACGTGTCGAGCAGCGTCGCGCTGATCAGGCCGCCGAAGATGGTCACCGCGACCGGGTGCAGGATCTCCTTGCCCGGGGCGGTGGCGTCGTAGAGCAGCGGCACCAGGGCGACGCCGGCCGACAAGGCGGTCATCAGCACAGGGGTCAGCCGCTCCAGGCTGCCGCGGATGACGAGGTCCTTGCCGAACGGCACGTCCTCGTGCAGCGCCAGGTTGAGGTAGTGGCTGATCTTCAGGATGCCGTTTCGCGCGGAGATGCCGGTCAGCGTGATGAAGCCGATCATCGAGGCCACGCTGAGCGGCTGGCCGACCAGCCACAGCGCAACCACGCTGCCGATCAGCGCCAGGGGCACGTTGCCCATGATGATCAGCGCCAGGGCCGCCGAGCGGTAGCGGCTGCAGAGGATCGCGAAGATCAGGGCGAGGGAGAGCGCCGACAGGGCGGCGATCGTCCGCGTGGCCTCCTCCTGGGCCTGGAAGGTGCCCTCCAGGCTGGTGAAGAACCCGGGCGGCATCGGCTCCTGCGCCACCGCCAGGCGGATCGCCGCCACGATGGTGGTCATGTCGCTGGCGCCGGTGGTGTTGGCCTGCACGACGATGCGGCGGCGGGCGTTCTCGCGCAGGATCTGGTTGGGGCCGTCGGTCTCCCGAATGTCGGCCACTTGGCGGGCCGGCACCCAACCGGAGGGGGTTTCCAGGAGGAGATCACCGAGGCCAGCCGTGGTGCGCTGGTCCTCCGGCAGGCGGATCAGCACGTCGAAGCGCCGGAGGCCGTCGACCACGGTGGACACCACCCGGCCGTTCGACAGGCGGCTGATCTGATCAACCACCGCGGCGGGCTGAACGCCGTAGAGTGCCGCGCGGGTGTAGTCGACGCGGATCTCCAGCTGCGGGATGCGCACCTGCTTCTCGACCTGCAGGTCTGCGAGGCCTGGGATCTTGCTCAGTCGGTCCTGGAGGCCGTTTGCGATCCGCCGGAGTGCGTCGAGGTCCTCGCCGTAGATCTTGAGGGCCAGCTCGGCGCGCACGCCCGAGAGCATGTGATCAAGGCGATGCGAGATCGGCTGGCCGACGTTGACGCTGACCGGCAACACCGCCAAGCGCTGGCGGATGTCGGCCACCAGCTGCGCCTTGGGCCGTTCGGTGCCCTCGTGCAGCTCCACCTCGATCTCGGACGCGTGCACGCCCTCGGCGTGCTCGTCGAGCTCGGCCCGGCCGGTGCGGCGACCGACGGCCGACACCCCGGGGATCTCCAGCAGCAGCTTCTCGGCGATCAGGCCGACCCGGTTGCTCTCGGCCAGCGAGATGCCCGGGTTGAAGGTCATGTTGACGGTGAACGAGCCCTCGTTGAAGGGCGGCAGGAACGCCCGCGGCAGCTGCCAAGCGGCCACGCCGGCCGCGAGCACCGCCGTCGCCACGCCGCCGATCAGGAGGTGCTGCTGGAGGAAGGCGACCTTGAGCAGCGCGGCGTTGCCGCGCTTCAGTGCCTTGAGAAACCGGCTGTCGTGCGCTTCGAGGTTCTTGAGCCCCGGCAGCAGCCAGGACGCCAGCACGGGCGTCAAGGTGATCGAGGTGATCAAGCTGGCCAGGATCGAGATGATGTAGGCCTGCCCTAGCGGCGCAAACAGCCGCCCCTCGATGCCGGAGAGGGCGAACAGGGGCACGAATACCAGGATGATGATCATCGTCGCGTAGACGATGCCGGAGCGCACCTCGTTGGAGGCTTCCACCACCACCTGGAACACGCTCTTGGGGTTGCCGGCTCGCCGGTTCTCGCCCAAGCGCCGGAAGATGTTCTCGACGTCGACCACCGCGTCGTCGACCAGATCGCCGATCGCGATGGCGAGGCCGCCCAGCGTCATCGTGTTGATCGATAGCCCGAACAGGTGAAAGACCACGGCGGTGGACAGGATCGAGACCGGAATGGCCAGCAGCGAGATCGCCGTGGTGCGCACGTTCAAGAGGAACAGGAACAGCACCACCGCCACCACCGCGACGGCCTCCAGCAGCACCCGCTCGACGTTGCGGATCGAGGTCTCGATGAAGTTGGCCTGCCGGAACAGGATTTGATCCGCCTTGATCCCGCCCGGCAGGGAGGGGGTCAGCTCCTTCAGGGCCTGCTCAATGCTGCGGCTGAGCGTGACGGTATCGACGTCGGGCTGCTTCTCGACCGAGACGATCACCGCCGGCCTGGCCATGTAGCCGGCGTCGCCGCGCTTCACTTTGGCGGCGAACCACACCTCGGCGACTTGGCGCAGGGAGACGGGCGCGTTGTTGACCGTGGCGACCACGACGTTGCGCAGGTCGTCCAGGCTCATCGTGCGGGCGATGTTTCGGATCAGGTACTCGCGGGCGTACTGGTCGGTGAACCCGCCGCCGGCGTTGGTGCCGAACGACTGCAGGGTGGTTTCCAGCTGGGCGTTGCTGACGCCCAGGGCACGCATGGCGGCCGGGTTGGGCGCGACGCGGAACTGGCGCACCTCGCCCCCGATCGGGATGACCTGGGCGACACCCGGAAGGGTCAGGAGCCGCGGGCGGATGGTGAAGTCCGCGACTTCGCGCACCTCCATGGCGCTGGCCTTGTCGCTGGTCACGGCGACCAGCAGGATCTGCCCCATGATCGAGGAGATCGGCCCCATCTGCGGGATCGCGCCGCGCGGCAGCTGATCCTGCAGCAGGGCCAAGCGCTCGGCGATCTGCTGGCGGTTGCGGTAGATGTCGGTGCCCCAGTCGAACTCGACATAGACGATCGATAGGCCGACGCCGGAGACCGAGCGCACGCGGGATACGCCCGGCAGCCCGTTCATGCGGGTTTCGATCGGGTAGGTGACGAGTTGCTCGACCTCCGGCGGGGCGTAGCCCTCGGCCTCGGTCATGATCGTGACGGTCGGCCGGTTGAGGTCCGGAAACACGTCGACCGGCAGCCTGCCGACCGTGAACGCGCCGGAGAGCACCAGCACGGCGGCAGCGGCGAGGACCAGCAGGCGGTTCTTCAGCGACTGGCTGACGAGGAACGTGAACATGCTTTCCGCTCCCCTCAGCGCACCTGGTCCAAGAGCTCGGCGCCCTGGGTGACCACCCGGGTGCCGGCGCCGACGCCGGCAGCGATCAGCACGCGGCTGCCGTCCAGCGGCTCGACGCGGACGGGGCGGGCCTCGAAGCGCTCGGCGGTGGTGTGGGCGTAGACGACGTCCTGGCCGTTGCCGGTGCGCACCACGGCGGCGCGCGGCAGGGCGAGGCCCTGCAGCTCGGCGGTGGTGGCGGCCAGCACGGTGACGAACTGGCCGACCCGCAGGCCGCCGGTGTCGCCCGAAATCGCGAACTGGACCGGGATGGCCTGGTTGCGGTCGGCGAGGCCGGAACCCTGGTAGGTGAGCGTCAGGCTGCGGCCGTCCGCGAGGCGCGCGGTGGCGTTCTCGGCTCCTCCGAGGGCGTCGAAGCTCAGGGCCTCCACCCAGAGGCTCTTGGGATCGACGATCTGAAAGACCATCTGGCCGGGGTTGGCCATCTGGCCGGCGACGGCCGAGGCTTCGGCGATCACGCCACTGACCGGGGCGACCAGCGCCTCGGGTTCGGTGCGCACCTTGTCGAGGGCTGCGCGGCGGTCGTGCAGGCCCTTGAGCTCGTCTTGGGCCTCGTCCAGCTGCACCTGCGAGACGGCGCCCGAGGAGGCCAGCTTGGTGTAGCGCTCGACGCGGCGCTGTACGGTGGCGATCTGCTGGTCCAGCTCGCCCTGGCGCTGGCGCATGTCCGACACGTCGACCCGCTGCACCGGCGGAGTGACGAAGGCGAGCACGTCGCCCTTCTTCACCGGCGTGCCCAGGCGCGGAAACTGGCCGGATGGGGGCTGCGACAGGCGGCCGCCGACGGAAGACTGCACCACGCCGCTCGCGTTGGGGTTGGGAATGATCCGGCCGGGGAGGCCGACGGTGCGGCGATAGCTGCCGACCGCCGTCATTACCGTGCGCAGCTCCAGCAGCCGCTGGGTGGGTTTGGGCACAAAGACGCTGCCGTCGGGCAGGCGCTGCGCCAAGTCGGCCCCCGCGGCACCGTGCGCGGCAGACGGCATCAGGGCGGCCTGGCTCTCCGGGTGGCCGTGATCCCCGTCGCCATGGGCAAAGGCGGTGGCGCTCAGCAGCACCGTCGCGGTGATGGCCAGCACGGCAATCACCGGCACGCGGCGGTGGCCGCGCGCCAGCAGCGTGGCCAGGATCCCCAGCAGAAAGGCGCCGCCGGCTACGGCCACGAGCACCGGGTCCTTCTCAATCAGGCGGGCCTTCAGGCCCTGGGCGACGGCCGGCACGGTCTGGCCGACCGCAGCCGAAAGGGCCTCGGTGGTGCCGACCGGCCCTGCAGGGGCGGCGGGCTGGGCGTGCGGATCACGCAGGTCGAGGGCGAGCGGCAGCACATCGACATCCTCGCCAGCGGTGACCGTGATCATCAGGTCGAAATGGCCGGGCTTTTGGAGCCACGGCGCCAGCAGCTGGTAGGTGCCATCGGCCGCTGCGGTCGCGTCCACTGACCCCGTGGGGGTTTCCACGGTCAGCGTGGCGCCGCGCACCGGCTCATCGGTCGCGAAGCGGTCGAGATAGAGGTGGAGCGTGCCGTTCTTCGGCACCGCGACCAGCTCGAACGCCGCGGACGCGGCCTCGCCGCGGGGTGCCATGGTCTTGGAGACCGGCGGCGGGGACGCACCGTGGTCGTGCCCTTCATGGGCGCAGGCGGGACCTGTCAGCAGGGCCAGCGCCACGGCCAGCGCAGGCAGCGCGGCCGGGATATGGGGAGGCATGGGGGTTCGATCTCTCGCCGGTGGACGCAGGCGTCCACACACGCGCGGCAGCGCCGCTCAGCGCTGCCCCAAGCGTGGGGACGCGGGTTCTAGGCGAGCGATCTGGGAGGTTTCGGGAGGGCTTCGCGGGCGATGCCGGCCAGGAACGGCTCTGCCGCCGTTGTCAGGCGGGCAGCAGGGGCCAGCATGGGCAGGACCCCAGTTGCGGCCGGGAGCATCGCACCGGGTACGCAGCAGGAAGCGCCGATGGCGCAGCAGGTCCCGTGGCAGGGCTTATCGTCGTCCGCTGGGCTGAGACGCGCAGACGCCGCACGCAGCTGCTCGTCGGCCTGTATCGCGGTCACGACCTGGCTGACGGTCACCGCAGCTGCCTGCACAGCTTGGGCAGGCACCGCCACCGGCGCCGGGCTGGCGCTGTGGTGTGCCACGGCCGAAGCCGCGTGATGGGCGTGGCCCTCGTGCGCCTGAGCCGCTGATGCGCCGAACACCGCGGCGATCATCACGATCACCACGGCCATCAGACGCGAGAGGGACGACGGCAGGGTCATACGGTCAGGCTACCATGTCGATCCGGGCTCGGAAACATTCCTGCGGCTGCGGGCGCGACCCGCGCCAGGCGATGTGGTTTCAGGGTGCAGCGGGCGCAAGGCCGACGCCCACTCCACGGGCTGGGAGTGACCCGGGCAGCGAAGCATCGAGCTCCCTATGTCTGGAGTCACGTCCGTCGATGAGGTGGACTTTCAAGGTGGAGTTGGAGCGGCCATCGGTCAGGCGGCCTGCGGCGGAAGAGTGATCGCCTCCTCGATCAACGCCGGTGGGAGCCCGGCCATGCCCTCGACCTGCATGTAGCGGTGCTGCAGCGGCCACTCGTCGTTGACTTCCAGCAGAAGCGCGCCGCTCGGCCTTCTGCAGGGCCTCGATCAGTGCCACTCTGCCGTCGGTCATCGGGTGCTCCCGGCTTGGGTTGAAGTCCGCAAACTCCACCTTGGCCGCCAGCTCCGATGGTCACTTCAAGCTCCCCCGGACCGCCTGAAAATTACACCTCGTCCGTGGACGCTACCGCTTCTCGAAGGCCTCGCCGTAGCGCGCTGTCCCGGGATCCGCGAGCGCCGCCTCCGAGAGCGGCTCGCAGGTGCGCAGGGCCTCCGTCCTGCCCCGCGGGACGAGGTCACACCGGCCTGCCGCGAAAGCCCTCGACCCGGTCGGCCACCGCCGCGCTCAGGCAGATCCGCGTGCCGAGCGCCTTGTTGGCGGCCTCCAGCCGGGCCGCAATGTTGATCCTGTCCCCGTAGGCCGCGTCGTCGAAGGAGCGGCCCCCACCGAAATTGCCCACGATGGCCGGTCCGGCATGCACGCCGATGCGCGTCGCCCCGAGCACCACGCCGCGCGCGGTCCAGCGGGCGCGAAACGCCTCGGCCGCCGCATCGAGGGCGAGCGCGCACGACACCGCCCGCGTGGCGTGATCCGGCTGCTCGCCCGGCGTGCCGAACAGGACGTGGATGGCATCGCCGACGATCTTGGCCACTGTGCCCTCGTGCGAGAACACAACCTCGGTCATCTCGGCGAGGTCGCCGTTGAGGAATTCGGTCAGCAGGGCTGGATCGAGGCTCTCGACGCGGGTCGCGACGCCGGCGATGGCGGTGAAGAGCGAGGCCACGTCGCGCCGGTGGGCGCCCGCGGCCAGCGCCGAGGCGTCGGCCGCCAGCCGCTCGGCGAGGTTGGGCGAGAAGGAGCGCGACAGGCTCCCATGCGCGCGCTCGGCCGCGATCTGCCTGCGGCGCGCCTCGCGCAGGGCGCGGACGTGGAGCACGGTGCGCTCGACGGTGGTCTCGAAGTCGGAAAAGTCGATCGGCTTCGTCAGGAAGTCGAAGGCACCGCGATTCATCGCCGTGCGGATGTTGGCCATGTCGCCGTAGGCCGGGACGATCACGGTCGAGAGCTTCTCGTCCGCCTCCTGGAGCTTGGCCAGGAGCGTCAGACCATCCATGCGCGGCACGTTGATGTCGGAGACGACGAGGTCGACGTCCGGGTGCTCGGCGATGAGCGCGAGCGCGTCGAGTCCGTCGCGGGCAAACAGGACACTGACGGTCCGGTCGCGGATGCTGCGGCGGCGGAACTTCTGCAGGATCAGCGCCTCGAGGTCCGGCTCGTCGACGGCGACGAGGACCTTCGTCGGCGCGGTCCGCGCGCTCACGCGGCCCGGCCGACTTCCGAGAGCCGCCGGTCGACCTCCACCCGCAGGGTCAGGAAGTCGATCGGCTTGGTGAGCAGGCCCGCCGCCCCGCCCTCCGTCGCGCGCCGGCGCGTCTCGGCGTCGCCGTAGGCGGTGATCATGATCACCGGCACGTCGGGCCGGGCGCTGCGCATCCGAGGAAGGAGTTCGAGCCCCGTCATGCCCGGCATGTTGATGTCGGATAGGATCAGGATCAGGGTCTCCTCACCCGCCGCTCCTACCCGGGCGAGCGCCGCCTCGGCCGAGTGCGCGAAGGCGAGCGCGAAGCGGCCGGCCCGCAATTCGCGCCGGAACTGCTGGCGGAACAGGTCGGCCACGTCGGGCTCGTCGTCGACGACGAGGATCAGGACGCTCATGCGGTGCTCCTCTATTGGGTGGGGCCGCCGCGGGGCAGCAAGATGCGGAAGGCCGTGAAGGCGCCGGGCTCGGTCTCGACCTCGATGCTGCCGCCGTGCTGCTTGACCACGATGTCGTGGCTGAGCGAGAGGCCGAGGCCGGTGCCCTCTCCGGCCGGCTTCGTGGTGAAGAAGGGGTTGAACATCTTCGCCCTCACCGCGTCGGGTATGCCGGTGCCGTTGTCGCGAATCGTGATCTCGATCTTGTCCCCGCGATCACAGGTCGCGACGAGAAGCGTCGGCTCATAGCCGGCCGCCTCCGTCTCCGCCTTGCGCTTGGTCACGGCGTGGAAGCCGTTCGAGATCAGATTGAGCAGCACCCGCGCGATCTCCTGCGGGTAGAGGTCGGCGCCCCCCGCCCCGGGGTCGAGGTCGCGGGCGAGGGTCACGGTGAAGCCGGGCTTCTCGGCGCGGGCGCCGTGATAGGCGAGGTTCAGGCTCTCCTCCACGAGGGCGTTGACGTCGACACGCCGGCGCTCGCCCGAGCCCTCGCGGGAGTGCAGCAGCATGTTCCTGACGATCGAATCCGCGCGCTTGCCGTGCTGGACCACCTTCTCGAGATTGCCCCGCAACAGGCCGGTAAGTTCGTCGACCTCCTCCCGGACGGGACCGTCGAGGGCCGGGGGGGCCAGCACCTCGTTCAGCTCGTCGATCAACTCGGCCGACAGGGCGGCGAAATTGTTCACGAAGTTGAGCGGGTTCTTGATCTCGTGCGCGATGCCGGCGGTGAGCTGGCCGAGCGAGGCGAGCTTCTCGGACTGCACGAGGCGATCCTGGGTTGCGCACAGGTTGTCCAGGGAGGCCTGCAACTCCCGCGACTTTGCCTCGACCTCGTTGAACAGGCGGGCATTGGCGATGGCGATGACCGCCTGGTCGGCGAAGGTCTTGGCCACGGCGATCTGGCGGGGCGCGAAGGGTCCCGGTTCGTCCCGGGCGAGGCTGAGAACCCCGATCACGGACCCTTCCCGCACAAGCGGGACGTTGAGCGTGGCGCGGTAGCCGCCAATGCGATGGAGCTCCGATGCGCTCGTGAGTTCCGGGTCCTGAAGGATGTCGGGCACATGGTCGATCTGGCCGGTGACGGCCGCGCGGCTGCTCGGCACATCTCGGGTCAGCGGCTGGGGATGAGCGCGCTTGTAAGCCACCCATTCCGGTCGATTGGCTGTGGAGGCTTCCAGATGAAGGCGGCCCTCATGGAGCAGGTAGAGAGCCGACGTTTCGGTTCGGCAGAGCCGAGTGGCCGAGTGGAGCAGCGTGTTGAGGATGGTCGGCAGATCGAAGACCGAGCGGCTGATCGTCTGCAGCACCTCGCTCGTCGCGGTCTGCTGCTGCAGCGCTTCTTCGAGGTCGCGCGTTTTGCCCTGCACCTCGTTGAACAGGCGAGCGTTCTCGATCGCGATCACGGCCTGGTCGGCAAAGGTCGTGACCAGATCGATCTGTGCTTGTGTGAAGGGCTCCACGCGCTGGCGCGCGATGACGATCACACCGATCGGCTCGTTCTCGCGCAGCAGGGGAACCCCAAGGGCTGTGTGCTGATGAGCCAGGGCCGTCGCTGTGCGCAGCGTGTATTCGGGATCGGCGGCAACATCGAGGATATGGACCGTCCGCCGCTCCATCGCGGCGCGACCCGTGACTGTGCCTCTATCGACCGGAATCGGATGGCTCTTGAGGAACTCAATATAATCTTCTGAGTAGCCGACCGCTGCGCCGGCTTTGTAAATCTCACCCTCGCGACGCAGGATGAAGGCCATGTCGGCCTCACATAGCCGCGCGGCGGTTTCGACCAACGTGTCGAGCACGGGCTGCAGCTCGAAGGTTGAGCTACTGATGATCTTAAGCACGTCGCCGACAGCCGTCTGCTGTTGCAGCGACGCCTCGAGATCACGTGTCTTGGCCTGCGCTTCGTTGAGAAGCCGCGCGTTCTCCACGGCGATCACGGCCTGAGCGCCGAAGTTCTCAAGCAGCGTGATCTCGTTCTCGGTAAAGGGATTTCCATCCCGTCGGGCGGCGGCAATCTGGCCGATCAGTCTTCCGTCCTTGCGCAAGGGAGTAAGCAACACGGTCCGGATGCCGTCGAGTTCAAAGGCCGCACGGACTGTCGGATCGTCGCTCTCGGCGCAGTCGGGAACTTGGGTAAAGCGTGCTCCTTGCAGCAATTGTTGGCTTGGGTGATGGGGGCCTGGGGTGAATCCCTCACGGAGCCGATCGGCAAACGCCTTCACCATTCCGTGCGTCGCAACAGCGCGGAACTTCTCTCCATCATAAAGCTGCAAGCTCCCGTGGCAAACTCCGCACAGGATGTGCATCTTATCCAAGATCATCGCAAATGCAGATGCAAGATCTTTGGTGTCTGAATTGATGAATTCAATTACCTCAGCGGTAGCAGTCTGACGCTCAAGTGCCGCCCTCAACTCACAAGCGAGAACGTCAACCCGCTTCTGCAGATCGGCGACTGACGGGGTCGCGGTCGTGAGAGCCTTGGCACAGCCCTTACGCTCGTTCGCGCGCCGGCCCTTAGCCGGCTCGTTTTCATGGCGTCGCCGCATCTCGCTACCCGCAGGCGGGCCAAGATCAGGCTCAGTGTATGCAAAACCGGGGCCTCGCGCCATTGCGAAAGTTCGGCCCGCGTTTGCTCTCAGGACCCCGTTCCAGAACGGATTGCCTAGAGCATTTTCCGACGAAGTGGATGCCGGTTCGTCGCAGAAAATGCGGCAAGATCAAAGATCGAGAGCGGCACCCGGTTGCAACGTGATCGGGTGCTGCTCTAGCGTGACGGTTCGCGAGAACTACGCGCATGCGTCCTGCTCGGTCGCGTGACATGCAAATCGCTTCGCGTTCCTCGCTCAGAATAGAAAGCGCCCCACTGGGCGCCCTGGCGCGAGAGGACGGATCGCTCATCCGGCGTGCCTCCGCTCAGGCTGTAGCTCTCCGGGTCGAGGTCTTCTTGGATCAGCACCGTGCGCAACGCATCGATGTCGTGGGGCTTCGCGCGCAAGGCGCCCGCACCGCGTTGCGTGCGCGGTCCGTCGATGATCCGAGCGAAGCATCGTCGGCCATCAGGTCCATCCTGATCCTCCACCGTTTCGGTGGACGCGGTTAGCTCACCATCTGCCGCTCGGCCTGCTCGGGTGTCGTATATCCGAGGGCCGCGTGGATCCGTTGCCGATTGGCGTAGCCCTCGCTGTCGGAGAAGAGCTCGCGCCGCGCCTCGTCCCGGGTTGCCCAGCGGCGCTGATGGACGAGCTCGACCTTAAGCGTGTGGAAGAAGCTCTCCATCGGTGCGTTGTCCAGGCCGTTGCCACGGCGGCTCATGGAGGCCTTGAGGCCTGCCGCGTCCAGGAGCCGCCGGTACTCTCCCGACGCATATTGGCAGCCGCGGTCGGTGTGTTGGATCAGCCCCGGCGCGGGGCGCTGCCGCTGAACGGCCATCAGGAGAGCGGCTGCTGCCAGCTCCGTGCGGAGATGCTCGCGCATCGCCCAGCCCACGACCTTGCGCGTCGCGAGATCGAGAACGGCGGCGAGGGAGAGCCAGCCCTCACCGGTGGGCACGTAGGTGATGTCCGCCAGCCAGATCTGGTTGGGAGCCGAGGCGGTGAAGCGCTGCTCGAGCAGGTTGGGGGCAACCGGCAGGCCGTGACGGCTGTCGGTCGTGCCGGGCCGGTCGCGGCCTGCCGCCGTGGCGCGGATGCCGTGTCGCCGCATGAGCCGCTCGATGCGACCACGGCTGACGCCCCGGCCCTCGGCACGCAAAGCCGCGTGCATGCGGGGCGAGCCGTAGCGGCCGTGACGACGCGCATGCAGGCGGCGCACCTCCTCGAGGAGCACGCGGTTCTCGGCTGCCCGGGTGCTCTCGGGCCGCGAGCGCCACGCGTCGTAGCCGGATGGCCAGACCCGCAGCGCGCGGCAGAGGGTGCGCACGGGCCAAGTGCCCTGGTGGTCATCGATGAAACGGAACTTCATCGCGGCGTCTCCGCGAAGATGCCGATGGCCTTTTTTAGAATGTCGCGCTCCGTGCGGGCGCGAGCTCGGGTCGTGTCCCTGGTGGTGGTGTAGCTCGACGGGAGCGAGAGAGCCCGCCTGCGCGCCCTCCACAGCGCCGAAGCAGGCGGGATCTCTCGCGGGGTGGTCATCGGCGGTTGCCGGGTAGGGTCGGGGTGCGAGCACCAACCTCGAACCCGAGAGACCTCCGATGACCGACGAGATGATGAGCCTGCGCGGGCTGCTGGAGAAGAGCGCCGACGCCGACCTGCTGCGCGAGATGATCGGCTTTGCGGCCGAGCGGCTGATGGAACTGGAGGTGGGCGGCCTGACCGGGGCGGCCCACGGCGAGAAGAGCGCCGAGCGGCTGGTCCAGCGCAACGGCTATCGTGACCGGGATTGGCAGACGCGGGCCGGCACGGTCGAGCTGCGCATCCCCAAGCTGCGCAAGGGCTCGTACTTCCCGGCTTTCCTGGAGCCGCGCCGGATGGCCGAGAAGGCACTCACGGCGGTGATCCAGGAGGCCTACATCCAGGGCATCTCGACCCGCTCGGTGGATGACCTCGTCCAAGCCATGGGCGGCACGGGCGTGTCCAAGAGCCAGGTCAGCCGGCTCTGCCAGGAGATCGACGAGCGCGTGGGCGCGTTCCTCGACCGGCCGCTCGAGGGCGAGTGGTCCTATCTCTGGATCGATGCGACCTCCGTGAAGGTGCGCCAAGCCGGGCGCATCGTCTCCGTCGCCGTGATCGTGGCGGTCGGTGTGAACAGCGACGGCCGCAGGGAAGCGCTCGGCATGGACATTGGCCCCTCCGAGGCTGAGACGTTCTGGACCGGGTTCCTGCGCAAGCTGGCGCGCCGCGGCCTGCGCGGTGTGAAGCTGGTGATTTCGGACGCCCACACGGGCCTCAAGGCGTCGGTCGCCAAGGTGATGAACGCGACTTGGCAGCGGTGCCGCGTCCACTTCATGAGGACCGTGCTCGCCCACGCTGGCCGCAGCGGGCGGCGCGTCGTGTCCGCCTTCATCGCCACCGCCTTCGCCCAGGACGACGCGGAGGCCGCCCGTCAGCAATGGCGACGCGTGGCCGACCAACTCCGACCCAAGGTGCCCAAGCTCGCAGCCCTGATGCATGAGGCGGAACCCGACGTGCTGGCCTACATGGGCTTCCCGGCCGCCCACCGGGTCAAGCTTCACAGCACGAACCCGCTGGAGCGCCTCAACGGCGAGATCAAGCGGCGCACCGAGGTGGTCGGCATCTTCCCCAATGAGGCGGCCATCACCCGCTTGGTCGGCGCGCTCCTGCTCGAACAGAACGACGAGTGGGCCGTCCAGCGCGCCCGCTACCTGACCCTGGAAAGCATCGCCCCGATCAGCGATGATCCTCTTGTCAGCCTGCCCACCCTGGCAGCCTGATCGTCCCGGCCCCGCCCGGTGACTGTGGTGGCCACGCCGCAGCTACACCACGCCTGGGGACACGACCGACATCCGACATCCGCAACGCGAAGCGAGACATCGGATGCCGTATGCCTCGCTCGCGGCGCACCGTTGGACCGCCATGAATCTGAGACTACCGCGCAACACGGTGTTCCGCGACGCACCCTGAGCGGATACGATGCGAAGCCGGCATTTAATCTCCCCGACCATGCCTCCTGTCCCTCGAAGCATCTCCAATGGCGTTGGAGCCACTAAAGAGAACTCATGAACCCGGAATGTTGACGGTAAATACTCGGCGGCCGAAAATTTGCTTGTCGTGCAATCGCGGCCGGCAGCAAAAATTTTCTAACTAATCCGCATTATCCCAAGCCGTCGCCGGGCCGCTATCGAAATTACGCTCGCGACATAGTCAGTAATACACGCTCGATTTCTGCCTTTCGAGATCGTTCCTGAGCAGATTCAAACCAACTTCCAAAAATTCTACAAGGCCGCGATCGGAGTCGCTGCAAAACACCGGCAATTCTTGAATACAACAAGCAAACAAATACCATACCATAATAGTTTATGCGCGAGTCTCCAAACATCACCCAAGGTTAACATCGAAGCAGCCGACCTATCACGTTGAAAATCTTCACACAATGCGCGCCTGACCCTACGAACAACGATTCTCAACCTAGAGTCAGTTCCAGGCGGACCAGCCCTATTGACTGTTCCGTCCGAACGCGCCATTCACCGTCGCAAGCTGCACAGGAGCATCAAAATGCAGGAAAATTATAAGAAAATCAATCATTGCAGAGTCGGTGGTTCGAAAAATCTAATCACTGTATTGGATCTAGTACATCAAGCACTTACGGGTGTATTCCCAAAGGATAAGTAGGAACATGTCACGAATGGACCATTGCAGCTTGTTTGGTGCCCAGAGTCCGGGCTTTTGCAACTCGCGCACTCCTACGATCTCGGCGAGATGTATGGAGATAATTACGGGTACCGCTCCGGCCTGAATCAGAGCATGGTAGATCATCTTACCAATAAGATAATCGAACTGTCAAGATTCGCCGACCTGCAGCCCGGCGATGCCGTCCTGGATATCGGCAGCAACGATGCCACCTCACTCAAGGCTTATCCTGTCAGCGGCCTTGTCAGGACGGGTATTGATCCGTCAGGTGCAAAATTCAAGAGTTTTTACCCCGACGATATTGCGCTGGTACCTGATTTTTTCTCAGCTCGAGCGTATTGGAACACTGGGAGCAAGCCACCAAAAATCATAACTTCGATTGCAATGTTCTACGACCTTGAACAACCGATCGACTTTGCAAAGGAAATCGAAAGCGTTTTAGCGCCTGGCGGCATCTGGCATTTTGAGCAAAGCTATATGCCGTCGATGCTCCGCATGAACTCATATGATACAGTGTGTCACGAACACCTGGAATACTACTCGCTCGGAGTAGTCCAAAAGATTTTGGACGCGGCAGGTATGAGACCGGTCGATGTCAAAATGAACGGAATCAATGGCGGTAGCTTCGCGGTGACCGCGGTTCGAAAAGCGGATCCGCGCCGCGGCGGCGAGGGCGTCATAAACTGGTTGCTGGAGCAAGAGGAGCGGATGGGTCTCTCCACTCCTCGCCCCTACCGCCAGTTCGAGGAGCGCGTGTTCAACCACAAACTCGACCTCGTACGGTTGCTGGAGGCACTGAAAGAGGACGGCAAGACGATCGCAGGTTACGGCGCATCGACCAAGGGAAATGTAACGCTCCAGTTTTGCGGGATCGGACCCGATTTGATCCCCTGTATTGCGGACGTAAACCCCGACAAATTCGGTCATTTCACGCCGGGAACACATATTCCTATCTTGCCGGAATCCGAAGTTCGCGCAATGAAGCCGGACTACATGTTGGTGTTGCCGTGGCATTTCCGCGAAAACATCTTGAGACGCGAGAAGGAGTATCTCGCGAGGGGCGGCCGTCTCATTTTTCCATTTCCGGAAATCGAGATCGTCTGACCGACGGAGTCAATGTTGATGCACTCACCATTTGCGATATCGCCGTCGACGATCCTTGTCGACGCGCGAGCGCTTCAGGACCGGGATTACCGTTACCGCGGCGTCGGACAGCATTCCACGGTCATCCTCCGGGCCTTGCGGTTCTGCGTCTGGGGTGATCGGCGCCCCCGCATGGTTGCCCTGATTGATCCAAGCTTGGAACATCTTGCAGATGAACATGCCCTGCTCTTTGATGAGATAAGCGCGACCGGATATCCTGCCGTGACAGGATCTTTGTTCTTAAGTCTTTCGTCTATGACTCACGATCCCGTATGGGCATCTAAATATCTGCTTGATCCAAATATATTTAGAGTATCATTGTTCTACGATCTTATACAACTCCAATTCCCAAATCGATATCTGCCGAATCTGGAGGGTCAGCTGTCGTTTCTAACGAACCTCCTATGGCTCAAGAAGTACGACTGCTTTTCGGCAATTTCAAAATTCTGTGTTGGCGAACTCACCAATATAGTCAATATACCTGCGGACAGGATTTTTGTGTCCTACGTGGCGGTGCGCCAAGGCCTCGAGCCCGCACCTTCCTCGACCGTCCGCCCCTTCGAGGAACGCAAGCACGTCCTGTTCGCGGGAGGCGGAGACCCGCGAAAGAACCCGGATTGCGCGGTGATCGCGCACGCGCGCTCGCGCAGACTGCGCGAGGCGAAAATCGATTTGGTCCTATTTGGAAATTATAATCCGGAAACCCGTCTTAAATTACGAACTCTCCACGCCAGCAATGGCGGAGATCCTCACAGTATATCATTCCTGAACCACCTTACCGATGAGGATCTCCAGCAGTTTTACGCGAACGCGGTACTTACTGTCGTAGCGTCGAAAGCTGAAGGATTCTCTATACCAATAGTGGAGAGCAATGCTGCAGGTACGCCCGTGCTGGCGTCCGACGTAGGTGCACATCCAGAACTGTTTCCTAATCCTGCGCATCGTTTTAACCCTGATGATCCAGACGGGTTGAGAAAGAAACTCGATGAATTATGCACCGATGCACATTCGTGGTCAGTTATAAAAGACGCGCAGGACGGCTTGTGGAGACGCTTTACCGTCGAGGCCGTGGGTGAGGCTTTCCTGCGCGGGCTCGCTGGTGCCTACCGCGGCCGGATCGCCGCCCCCTCCGTCCATCGCGGAACTGCCCGACCGAGCCTCTCCCTGTTGTCGCCTCTGCCGCCCGCGGCGTCGGGAGTCGCCGATTACTCGGCCGCCACGTTCAAGGCGCTTGCCAGAAAGGCTGATCTCCACGTCTACACGTCCGTTCCCGGAGTCGCTCCGTGCTCCTGGTTCGCGTCGTTGAATTCAATAACGCAAGCGCGATTCTCGGCTCGGCAGCGAGATGCAACCGTTGCGGTCATCGGGAATTCGCACTTTCACACGTCCGAGTTCGAGTACCTGTTGGAAAACGGCTGCGCTGCGATCGCACACGACGCACGTATGATCAACTATTACGTCCAGCTCCGCGGGATGGAGAGCGCGATCAAGATCGCCACCCAGGAGTGCGGACATGCGGTCGAGGAGAGCACGGTGCGTGACTGGCTCCATAACCAGGATCGGCTCCCTATCTTATTCATGTCAGAAATTGCCCGTTGCGCGAAACCCTTGATGGTTCATTCTCCCATGACAGCCAACATAATTGAGGAACATTACAGAGAGCGCCCCGTCCTTCTTCCATTTGCGCAATATAATAGCCTTGACCTTACCGCCGCGACACCATCGCGGCGCCGCGAAATACGACAGAAGCTCGGCTGGTCGGACGATGAGGTCGTACTTTGCACTTTCGGTTACGTCAGCGACGATAAAGCACCAGAAGAACTGATTTGGGCAACAAAAATCCTTAATGATTGGAAGATTCCTGCAACTTTAAAGTTTTGCGGCCAGCCGCACTACGATACGGGTGTTCGGGCAGTTCAGTTGGTAGAAGAGCTTGGCATTACCGAGAAGGTGTCATTCGAGAGGAAATTTGTCCCTCAGGACTTGTATCGCGAATATATTTTTGCTGCAGACATAGGCGTGCAGCTGAGAACATATTTCATGGGTGGCCTTTCGGGTGCGCTGAATGATTGCATAGCGGCCGCGCTACCATCCATTGCCAACGATCATCTGGCTGAGGCAATGATCGCTCCATCATTCGTTCGGAGAATTCCGGATAAATTATCGCCGATCCTCATCGCGGAGGCGGTCTTAGATATCCTTGATTCCCGGCAGAACCAGGAACGTCCGATCGACGAGGCCACGTTCTGTGCGCGGGAGCGATCGCCGGATGTCTATGCCGAAAAGTTGCTCGCTGCCTTAGGATTCGCGTAGATGGCCGAAATTTTGGTCGACATTTCACAGTTTGTCGAATTTCCTGCGCGCTCGGGCATCCAGCGCGTCGTTTCGAAGCTGCTGGTGGCCTGGGGCGAGGACAGGTTGTTTCGCTGGGTGCGCTTTGATCCGGCAGCACGGCGTTTCATTCAGATTCCTCCCCGGATGCTCGATCTTTTAAGACACGAATTGTTTCTTGCCGACGACGTCTCCGGCGAGATCGGAAAACGTCTCACACTGGAACTTGCATCACAGCCGGGCTGGCCAGTCGAAGTATCTGATAGCCAAATCGTTTTTGTCCCTGAGGTTTTCTACTCGCAGGAGCGTGTAAAATTCTACCGTGAGTTGCGCGAGGCTCGCAGGATAAGAGATGCTTATCTTGTATTTGATTTCATGCCTTGGCTGAAACCGTCGCACTTTGCGATCGCCAAAGGGTTCGGACCAGCGTCCATGCCCTATATACAGTTACTTCATGAGGCACATCTACGCCTGTTTATCAGCCGAAATACTAGGGAGGAGTACGTCAACCGCGTTCGGCGAGCGGCGGCCGCTTCCCAGGATGCTGTCGTGCGCCTCGGCGCAGACGGACTCGGCGGAGCGAGGCAAGCGTTCTCCACCGACCGGAAAAGAGTTTGTTGTGTTGGTGCATTCGATGGCAAGAAGGGCCAGGATTTGGTTTATGACGCGTTCAACGATGTCGAGACGGATCTGGAATTGCATTTTGCCGGAAAGCTCTTGCCATCTATGATCGAAAAGTATCGGAGGATTGTAGAAACGACGAATACGAAAGTCTGGGTTCACGACGACCTCAGTGACTCCGCTTTGGTCGAACTAGTTTCAGGAGCGCGTGCTTCGATCTTTGTGAGCGAAAATGAAGGATTCGGACTTCCAGCGCTCGAGAGTTTGTTCATTGGAGTGCCGCTCATCGCTTCCGCTTCGTTGCCGGCGCTCGAAGATGTGCCGGAATACGGCCAAATCCAATTAGGTGCCGTCAACAAGGCGACCGTCGCTGGCGCGTTTCATCGAATCGCAGACGATCAGGAAGCGCGACGTCTGGCGGCGGAAATTGCCCTGCTCGGCCTTCCGACTTGGACAGACTTCGCAGCAAACTGCCGAGGACGGCTGCTAAGCCTGATGCACGGCGCGTCGTATACCCCTGCCTTGTAGTGCGGCTCGTGATTGGGATTACACAATGAATGCATCTGTCGACAAACAATCTGCTCACGATGCCGGCGTGACGGCGGACGCGGCGCGGCACACCCCACGGTTCGAGCCGACACCCACCATCACTGATCAGCATCTATTGACTCATGGCAACGAGTTCCAGTGCGTGAGATTGATTAGCGATATTATAGACAAGAATCCATCGAATTTTCATGACCAGCTTTATCAGCTTCTCACATCAAGAGAATTTCACGACGCCTTCATGCGAACGCGCATGGCTCGTCAGTCTTTAGTTGGGGAAATTTTTGCTTCTCTGCTGGGTCGTGAGCCCGATCCGTCCGGATTTGACACCTATTCTCAAGAGCTTACGGTCAAATCGCCTGGACAGGTGATCGCCGGTTTACTTAAGTCAGACGAGTTCAAGGCACGACACCGCGCCGATTTCAGTGGGATCGATGCGGACACGCTTGTCGCCGCGGCCTACACGGCGATCCTGGAACGCGAAGCAGACCCCGCCGGCGTCGAGATGTATGGTAACGCGCTTCGAAGCGGAATGTCCGCGCACGCGCTGCTCAGCGAGTTCATTGCCATGCAACCGGCACAAGCCGCTTTTCGGCAAGCCGTCGTTGAGGGACTGTACAAGTCACTTCTGGGCCGTGCGCCGGACCCGGTCGGCCTCGAAGGACACTCCCAAGCTCTTGCGACCGATACTCCTAGCAAAGTTATTGAAGATATTCTCGGATCCCAGGAGTTTCTCGAGCGTGAGCGTCGTATGCCAGGAAAAACGGACGCGGCCACGCTCGTCGGCGCTGTTTATACGGCGATACTGGGGCGTGATCCCGATCCACGTGGCATTGAGATTTACGGTGAGGCGCTGCGTAACGGCATGACAGTGCACGCGCTGTTGGCGGAGTTCGTGGGGATGCTGCAGCGCGCAGATGCCAGCCCTCCGTCCAACGCTGCTCGCGACACTGCCTTGGAGGTTTGCACCATGGCGCGCGAGATGATGATCGCCAGGCTTGTATCACAGGGATGCAATTTGCAGCTGGGAGCATCAGTTCAAGCTGGAGGTGATCTCGCGAAACTTGGCCGAAAAACAGCCAATGCGCTCCTCTCACTGCAGATGCTTGCGTGACGGGACGGTGCGACCGGATCAGCGCGACTATCCGGAACCGGATGGTCGAGACGGGGCGACCCGGCCTCACCTTCGCCTCGGGCGGGTTCGATCCAGGGCTGGATCTGGCTCTCCTGATCCTGAAGCCTGTGGAAGGATCGTCGAGGAACAGCACCACCGCGTGTCGCGGCGGGTCCATGGAGGGCCCGACAATGTCATCGACTGGCGCGGCGAAGTCAGGGTCGGTGGAGCGCGTGAAGCTGCGCGCACGATGCGGGTTCAGCTGCGCCCGTCCCAGACGCGCCGGACGGAGCGGAACGAGATCCCGACCGCGTCAGCCACGCTGCGGCCTGTACCCTCGCGTGACCTCTGCGGGCGGTCCAGAGCAGGTCAGCGCCAGCACTTTGGCGAGGGGTCCGCGGGGCCGAGGTGGCTTGCCGGGCGGGCGGGTTCTCGTCGCGCAAGTGGCCGAGGCCGCCGATCGCGTCGCTCACGCGAACCCTTCGGGCCGGTCAGGGTTGTACGGCGGGCAGGAGCCGGGGCAGCCGGCCGCAGGGTCACCGGCCGAGCTCGACGACGCGCCTGGCGCGGAACCCTGAGTAGCACAACCCCTGTCTTCGATCCATAACGGCCTCTTGGAATCGACCACAACGAGCTGTTATCATCGCCGTCCAGACGGTACCTTTCTCGATGGTGGATGAGCAAATGGTGGAGAATGCCCTCGTTATTCCAAAGTTGTTTTTGATACATATTCCCAAGACTGCTGGAACAAACATTTTCGTATCTTTGTCAGAACAAGTTCCTGCAGAAATGATCTGCCCGGTCCGTTTCAACGATCTTCATGTTGTACCAAAAAGTCTGCTCAACAAGTGGACGTATTTCGTCCTTCATTGCGGCTTTTCTCACATAAGAGTCATTGATGGTCATCTGATCACTGCCACGTTTATCAGAGATCCAGTCGAGCGCTTCATTTCGATGCTGCGTTTCCTGCGACGACAGAAAGACAATCCGTCAGGATTGATGACCATACTTAATTCTATTAACGATTACGATTTTATCATGTCCAGTGAAACGGAGAACTTCGCGACTCATCTGGCAAACGATGCTACCTTCAGGCTGTCCCAGACTGAATTCGCTGCAAGCGAGTACGACCCAGGCGTTAATATCGCAGATCTCGCGGAATCCAAACTTGGCGTGGCAAGCGAGAATCTCGAGAAGTTAGATTATATAGGCCTTTCGGAGTGTTTCGATTTCTCCTTTATGAACCTTTGCGGCATTCTTGGCATTTCCGCAAGTCAAAAGGGCCGCAAAATCAATGCCTCTGCCGAGCAGCGTCCGAGTATTTATTCCGACGAGGCTGTCCTCACGAGGATAAAGTACCTCACTCGGTTCGATAATGAAATTTATCAACGTGGATCGAAGATTTTTTACGACAAAAACGGCGGCATGAAATTCGAGTTAAGTGCTATTTCGGGAGTCCTGCAAGAGCGCGCAGGAATGAAGTACGTGGTTCACGCCAAGAATGGGCACGTTCTAATCGGGCCCTACATTGATCTGCCAGCCGGTAGATACAAACTCGAATTCCAGATCCTGGAGGCGGAACTCAATTCCAACACAGGATATCTTCGGTTTGATGCCACCGCGGGCATGGGATCACATCTTTTGGCAGTACACGAAGAAGCGGTGACAGATAGTAGAATATCGAACAAAACGATCATATTCGATTTCCAGCTGCTTGAATTTTCGAGCAACATCGAGTTTCGCGTTGCGACGGAGGGAGTGACGGCAGCCGTTTCACGTCATATTCTTGTTAAGAGGATTTTTTGAACGATACTATAAGCCAGACTTACTATTTTTTGCGTGAGTGTTGCCATGATAATGCTGTATCAATCGCAATTTGCGATCGTCAAAGGGTTTGGACTAGCGTCCATGCCCTATATACAGTTACTTCATGGGGCACATATACGCCTGTTTATCAGGCGACATACTATGGAGGATTACGTCAACCGCGTTCGGCGAGCGTCGGTTGCTTCCCAGGCGGCGCTTGAGCGAAGCCGAAATCCGCAGGTCGACGCGATCCGTTGGATTTCGCATAGGTCGGCGCTTGTCAAAGACCCCGTCCGCGGCGGCAGTGGCCAAGTTGCCGTCCACCGGCAGACAGGAACAGGATTTCGCGGCCCGGCACCGTCGCCGGCGCCACGACCGTACGAACCGCACTTCCTGCAAGCAGTGCGGCACCCTCGCTCGTCCCCAACGCGAGGGGTCCATCGCCAAGCCGTGGCCGTGCAGCCAGCGCAGAGCAGTGGCGACCGTGCCCGAGACACCGCGCTCGCCGCCGCCTCGCGCGGTCGCCACCCACGCGCAGGACCGAGCGCCGGGCCGGCGCGGGGCGGTTCCATGTGCATCGACGCGCGGCCATGCCGCTCGGGCGGTTGCCGCGGCTGCGGATGCGGCGGTCATGGCCCCGGCCGGTCATCGGGCGTCGATCGGCCGATCCCCTCTGGACGGGCCCGGTCCCTGCGGCCGGCCTCCGCTCCCGCCGGGTCCCGCGGGGCCCGGCCTTTTCGTCGGCTCAGACGTAGAGGCGTTCCTTCTCCAGCCCCTTGTAGAGCCCGGCCACCTGCTCGGCGTAGCCGTTGAACAGGAGGGTCGGCACCCGCTGGTCCGTGCCGAGCACCCGCTCGCTCGCCTGACTCCAGCGCGGATGCGCCACGGCCGGGTTCACGTTGGCCCAGAACCCGTACTCGGACGCCTGCAGCGCCTCCCAGAAGGTCTTCGGGCGCTCGGCCGTGAACGTGATGCGGTTGATCGATTTCACCGACTTGAACCCGTACTTCCACGGCACGGCCAGCCGCAGGGGCGCGCCGAACTGGTTGAGCAGCGGCCTGCCGTAGACGCCCGTCGCCAGGAAGGCGAGGTCGTGGTTGGCCTCCGCCAGCGTCAAGCCCTCGGTGTAGGGCCAGGGATAGAAGAACTGCCGCTGGCCCGGCGCCATCGCCTTGTCGAGGAAGGTCTGCATCTGGATGTACTTCGCCTCGCCGGTGGGCCTGGCGAGGGCGACCAGGGCGGCGAGCGGGAAGCCCGTCCAGGGCACCGCCATCGACCACGCCTCGACGCAGCGGTGCCGGTAGAGCCGCTCCTCGAGCGGCATCTTGCGCACCAGATCCTCGAAGCCGATCTCGAACGGCTTCTCGACCAACCCGTCGATCCGGATCGTCCAGGGATCGACCTTGAGGGCGTTCGAGGCCGGGGTCACCGTCTTGGCGGTGCTGTACTCGTAGAAGTTGTTGTAGTCGGCGCTATAGCGCTCCTCGGTGAGCGGCCGGTCGAGCGTGTAGGCCGCGTTGCGCTTGGCCGGGTAGAGGTCGGCGGTCCTGCGCGCCCCGGTCCCCTCCCCCGGCACCGCGGCGCGGGCGGGCCCCGCCAGGGCGGCGGCCGCGAGGCCGAGGCCGCCCAGCAGCGCCCGGCGGTCGAAGAACAGGGCTTCGGGGGTCGCCAGATGCTCCGGGATCTCCCAGCCGTGCCGCGCCTTGATGTGCATGCTCGTCTCCCTGCGGCGGCCGCGCCGCCCTCCTGCCGGGCCGCCGATCCACGGTGGCCGATCCCCGGCAGATCGGCACGCGGCGGCGCCGACGCCAATCACGGTTCGGCGAGGCCGGATCCGCGGTTACTCCGCGGCGGGCGGCGAACCCGCCCGGGCGGGCGCCAGGCCCGCCCCGGCCGGCGGCAGCATCGTCCGGGCGAGGGGCAGCGGGCGACCCTGCAGGGTCGCGGCACGCACGCGCAGCGCCTGCGCGGTCCCGGCCGCGAGGGCCGCCGCGACACCGGCGACCTCCTCCACCGGCACCAGCACGAAGACGTCCCCGCCCTGCCCCGAGAAGCGCAGGGCGAGCGTGTCGCCGCTGTCGATCACGTCGGCGGCGGAGAGCCGCGCGGACGGCAGCACGGTCGGCTTCGTGACGCCCATGGGAAAGTTGGTCCGTTGTCCGTAGAGCCGCCAGCATAAGGCAGTGACCTTGCGGCAAGACAAGGGCACGATCGCGCCGCGCTGCAGCGAAGAAAACCGCGGACACCACGGACCGCCCGTGCGATAGAGCCGCATGCCCGCGAAGAATTCGAAGCACATCGCCTACACGGTGGCGGTGTCGGCCCCGGCCGACGAGGCCGGGAGCGTGGCGCTGCAGGTCTACGTGGCGATGGCGCCGGACGCGCCCCGCGCCCTCGCGGCCGTGCGCGCGGTGGCGGCCCCGGACGCGGCGGTGGAACTCAGCGGGACGCTCTCGGACCGCCTGACCGCGCGCCTCAAGTTGCGGCCCGGCGAGGTGCGGCCGATCTGACGGGTGTGGCCCGACCCGCCGCGGCCCTCAATCGGCGCCGTCGCGCAGTTCGCGGCGCAGCACCTTGCCGACATTGCTCTTCGGCAGCGTCCCGTGGAAGACGAATTCCCGCGGGACCTTGTAGGCCGTGAGGTTCTTGCGCGCGAAGGCGCGCAGGGCGTCGGCGGTGAGGTCGGGGTCGCGCCGCACCACGTGGGCGACGACCGTCTCGCCGGTCTCCGGGAGCGGCCGGCCCACCACCGCCACTTCGAGCACGCCCGGATGCGTCGCGAGCACGTCCTCGACCTCGTTCGGGTAGACGTTGAAGCCGGAGACCAGGATCATGTCCTTCATCCGGTCGACGAGGCGCAGCTGCCCGTCGGGCTGCAGCACGGCGACGTCGCCGGTGCGGAAGAACCCGTCCGGGGTCATCACCCGGGCGGTCTCGTCGGGCCGGCGCCAGTAGCCGGGCATGACCTGCGGGCCGCGCACGCAGAGTTCGCCCGCCTCGCCGGCCGCCACCTCCTGCCCGGCGGGATCGCGCACCGACACCTCGGTCGAGGGCACCGGGTAACCGATCGTCCCCGACCACTCGGTCAGGTCGCGGCGATTGATCGAGACGACGGGCGCGGTCTCGGAGAGGCCGTAGCCCTCGATGATCGGCTTGCCGGTGAGCGCCTTCCAGCGCCGCGCCACCACGGCCTGCACCGCCATGCCGCCCGCATTGGCGTATTCGAGGGCGGACCAGTCGACCTGGCCAATGTCGGGATGGTTGAGGAGCGCGTTGAACAGCGTGTTCACGCCCGACAGGTTGGTGAAGCGGTTCGTGCGCAGCAGCTTCACGAAGCCCGCGATGTCCCGCGGGTTGGGCACCAACAGGCAGCACGCCCCGAGCCGCGTCATGAAGAAGAAGCAGCAGGTCAACCCGTAGATGTGGTAGAGCGGCAGCGCCGTGACCATGACGCGGCCGGGGCCCTCGTCGTCGCGCATGCCGAACCAGAGGCGGCTCTGCTCGATATTGGCGGTCACGTTGCGGTGGGTGAGCATCGCACCCTTGGAGATGCCGGTCGTGCCCCCCGTATATTGCAGGAAGGCGAGGTCGTCGGGCGCGATGTCGACCGGCGTGAAGCCGGCCCCCCGGCGCCCGGCCGCGAGGCTCGCCCGGAAGGCGACGAAGCGCCCGGCGGGCAGGCTGTAGGGCGGCACCGCCTTCTTCAGGTGCCGCGAGGCGAGATCGATCAGCCGCCCGCGCAGGCCGAGCGCGTCGCCGGGCCCCGCCACCACCACCCGCTCCAGGCCGGGGAGCGCGGGCAGCGCCTCGGCGACCACGCCGGCGAAGTTCTCCAGCACGATCAGCACCCGGGCGCCGGCATCGCCGATCTGGTGGGTGAGCTCCCGCGCCGTGTAGAGCGGGTTGACGTTGACCGCGGTCGCCCCCGCGATCAGGGCGCCGAACAGGGCGATCGGGTAGGCCGGGACGTTGGGCAGCATCAGGGCGACGCGGTCGCCCTTGCGGATGCCCTGCGCCTGCAACCAGCCCGCGAAGGCCTCGGCCCCCGCCCTCAGGTCCGCGTAGGTGAGGTCCGCCCCGAAGCAGCGGATGGCCGGCCGGTCGGCGAAGCGCGCGGTCGATCGGGCGAAGAGGTCGGCGAGGGTGCCGAGCTGGTCGGTCGCGATCTCCGCCGGGACGCCCTCGGGATAGGCCCGCAGCCAGGGCCGATCCGGATGGCTGGGCGACGGAACGCGCACAGGGTCACCCATGTCTCTCCTCCCGATGCGCCGAACCGGGCGCCGCTCGATCGTGGTGCGTCCGGCCGGTCCGGATCGTCTCGCCGGGGGCCTCCGGGGTGCCGCGGGGGCCTCCCGCGACCATGCCTAGCCTTTTGTTTTGGCGAAGATTTTTGGTGAAGACCGGCGGCCCGGCTCCGACGCCTGCTTAGCGCCTCCGGGCCCCCGATTCAACCGGGGCGGCGCAGCCCGGCCAGGACTGCGTGGGGCAGGAAGGCGGCGAGCACGAGCCCGGCGGCGAGGAGCGCCTGCGCGCCGTCGAGGGGCCGCTGCGGCCAGGCGGCGAGGCCGGCGGCGCGGCCGAGGCCGAGGAGGCCGAGCGCCCACCAGAGCGCGAGGGCGCGCGCGGCCAGGGCCGGGAGCCAGCCGGGTTTCCGCCGCCGCCCGCCGACGAGTCCGGCGAGCGCCAGCCCCGCCCCGAACGGGAGCAGGGCCGCGAGGGCGCCGAGGGCCCGGGCCGCCGCCAGTGGCACGCCGTTCAGGAAGCTCATGCCCCCGACCATGAACCCGGCCCTCAGGACCGCGCCGCCGAAGGTCGGGTAGAGCGAGAGGCCGAGGAGCAGGGCAGTGCCGAGGACGGCGCCGGCGAGGCGGCGGGCGGCGGAGCGGTCGAGCGCCTCGGCGGTCACCGCGAGGATGCGGGCGACCCCGTAGATAATCGCGACGGCGTAGAGGGGGAATTGGTCGAGGAAGAAGCCGTAGACCCAGGCCCCGTAGCCGGCTGCCTCGGCGCGGGCCTGGCTGAACCCGGTGAGCGCCGCGAGCCCGACCGCCGCCAGGGCGGCCGCCAGGGGGACGAGCGCCGCGACCAGCGTGCGGCCGGAGAAGATCATGCGCCCGCCTCCCCTTCGCGCGAAGCTGCCCCCACGCCCAGGCTTACACCGCGGCGGGTGGGGTTGGAACCGGGCGCCGGGCGCGGCACCGGGACGGAGTCCCGCCCTCGCGCCGCCGGTCCCGGATCCCGCGACGGCGCCCGCCTTCGGCGGGGTCCGGCTTCGACGGGGTCCGGCTTCGGCGGGGTCCGGCTTCGGGGAGCCGGCTTCGGGGAGCCGGCGGGACGTCCGGAGACGCGGCGCGCTGCCGTCGCACCGCGCCGTGGCCGCGCGGGTCTCACCCCCGCGGCGGCGCGGTCCCCTCCACGGCGCAGCGGATCTCGCCATCCGTGCAGCTCAGCACGATGGAGACGGCCGCGAGCGGTCCGCCGGGCGGAAGCGCTGTTCGCGCACGGTCTCGGGCTGCGGCTCTGCTGCCATGGCGCAGACCTCAGATGACGACGATGTTTGACAGTTCGGTCGCGCTGAGAAGGTGCGGGATGTAGAGCAGGCGCCGGAGATAGCCGTTGAGCTGAGAGCCGCCGGCGTAGTGCCCGATGTCCAGCGTGGTCAGGCTCGTCGGCACGGGCCAGGTTGCTGTCGCGACCGATCCGTAGAGGTAGTCGTTGCCGCCGCCAGACTTCGCGGCGATCCAGGCGGAGTCTCGGTACGTGAAGCCCGCACGGATCAGGCCGAACTGCGGCGCGCCGTACATCGCGAGGCCGACGCCGGACGCCGCCACACCAACGGCCGGACCGAAATGACTCCGGCTCATCCCCATGAATGCGCCGCCCTCACCGCGCAGGGCGAACACCTGCTGATCCGAATACGGGCTGCCGTTGGCGATGAACTCGGCGACGAAGGTGCCCTCGACCGGGTTGAACCAGTCGCCCACGGCGAGGGATGCCGTCCGGCCGCACGGGTCGATAGGCCTGCGCCTGACCGCATCGGGGAGGTCGCCTCTTCCCGGGCCTCCATGGAGATCGACAGAACATCGTAGCCGTTGTCGGGGTCCCGCGCCCACCGCCCGAGGCCGACCGTGATCCCGGTATGGCCGTGGGTGTTGCAGGCCGCGAGGATGCAGCGCCACGCCCCGAACGGCGCCGGGACCATCCCGCAGGAGGCGCCGGTGCCAGAGACGACCTTGCCGAGCAACAGGTCGTAGACGGCGCTGCCGCCCTGGTTCCCCGATCCGCCGTGGAAGTGGATGGTGGCCTCGATGGACCTGACCCCGCCGGGGATCGCGCGCGCCGTGAACGCGGCCGAGTACGCGGCGTCGCCGGACCCGACGGCGATGTTCCGGGTGATCAATCCGCGCGACGACCCCGTGTCCACCATGCGGGTGCCGATGCTGCGACCGTCGAGGCCGGAGACGGAGCCGACGTATAGCTGGAGGCCCGTCTTGGTCCAGGCGTCGTTCTCGAAATCCTCGGTGCGGTCCCACAGATCGGCGCTCGGCGGCTCGATCAGCAGGCCGAGCGGCAACCCCGAATGCGGGTGGTAGGAGAGGCGCGGCATGCCCGCGGCGGCTTGGCGAAGCAGGCCGCCGACATCGTAGTCCCAGGCCGTGCCGGCACGGGCGAAGGTGATCGCGTCCTCGAGCGAGGACTTCACGCCGGACACCATCGCCAGCCCGGTGAGTGGATTGAGATCGAGCGACACGCCGGCAGGCGTCAGCGCGCCCAGGCGACCCAGAGCGACCATCCGTTAACTCCGACAGCTGTGAGGGATCAGGCCGCGATCAGGCGCGAGAACTGGACGCACCAATTGTATTGCGGACCGCCACCGACGATGGAGGTGTGAGCCGCGCTGTCCCGCAGGCAGCCCCGGGCACCGGTCAGCGGGCCGTCGCTGGTGTCGGGGCGCGCGTCGTCGCGGCGCTGGGCGTAGTTCACGCGCAGCCGGCGCGCGGTCGGCGCCACCGCGAGGTCGATGTCGAGGCGCGGTGGGCCGGCGTACTGCGTCGAGGGCACCCCGACCGAGACGGCGCTGATCGGAACCACGTTGCCAAGGTCGTCGTACACGTCGAACCCGTAGCCGCCGCCGGTCCCGCTCGGCACCGCCGCCATCCCGGACACCGCGATGACGTTGCCCGAGGCGTCGAGGACGAGGGGCTCGACAGGCACCCGGAACGTGGCGCTGATGCGCGCCGCCACGCCCGCCGGCGGCGTCGCCCGCCACACGTCGAGCGGCGTGAGCGCGACGGCGCGGGCCGAGCCGTACTGGCGCATGAACACCGCGCGACCGAACATCTGGCCCATCTCGTAGGCGCCGCGGCTCGTCTTGTGGACGTGGTCAGCCGGGTTGACCGCGAAGGAGTACATGGGGCCGACGAGGCAGAGCAGCGGATTGCGCGCCGCCGCCCGGATCTGGGCCTCCTGTACCCTCTGTCCGAGGATGCTGTCCCACGTGTTGATGCTGTTGGTCTGGGCGAGGTACAGGATCACCGGCTCGATCTGGCCGGTGATCTGCTGGATTCGCGTCTCCAGCCGCTGCTGCAGCTGATCCAGCATGCCGTCGTAGTGGTCGCCCCAGCCGCCGGTATTGTCGTTCTCGCCCTGCACCCACAGCACGCCCGGGACCAGCACGCGGCAGCCCTTGCGCCGCTGCTGCTGGTAGATCTGGCTGATCGCCCGCATGCCGAACGTGAACTGATCCGAGCCCTCGGTCAGCTGAGGGTAGGATCGCGAGCCGAGCGCGCTGATGAAGCTCGCGACGCGGAAGTTCGTGTTCGGGATCGCCGCGTCGAGGTCGCGCACGAGGTGGGTGGCGAAGCCGGAGGCGATGGTCTCGTGGGCGACGAGGTCGATGCCCTCCTGCATGTCCGCGAGGTTGGCCACCCCGCCGTAGGTGTGCAGCCCGCCCTCCGGCATCAGCACCCGGCCCGGATAGGGGTTCGAGGTGGACACCACGGCGCCGGTGGTGGCGCCGAAGGCGTTGGACTGCCCCATGATCGGGTAGAGCGGGAGCGTGTTCGCCGGGTCCGGGATCGCGATCGAGCGTGCATGCGCGCTGTCGTCCACCCACGAGACCGGCGTGGGGCCCCTGGGGGGCAGGTCGAGGGCCGCGACGGTCCCGAGCAGCGCGCGGAGCTGCGCCCGGGAGCGCGCGCCCTCCTCGCGCTGCGCTCGCGCGATCTCGTTCGTCAGGCTGGTCCGCAAGGTCGAGACGATCGTCGGGTCCACGCCGGTCGCGGCCGAGCAGGCGGTCACCGCGTCGAGCATCCACCGGAGCAGTGCGATGATGTCGCCTTTCGGCGGGTCGTACACGTCGGAGGACGGGTTGTTGGCCGGATTGGCGGCGCGGAACACGTCTTCAGGCAGGACCGGAGGCGGCGCCATGCTGATCTCTCGCGTGGGGATGTCGGGGTGTCGACGCGCGGCTCGACGTCCGCGACGAAGTCGACGGTCGGCGTGCTCAGCGGGCGGGCCGACACGGTGTGAGCGCCGGTGTCATCCGAGGCCAACCGCGACCGGCGGACCGGGCGGTCGACATCGATCACGGTCCCTGACGGGCAAGACGGCGCAAGTCTTCGAGGCGGTGCAGTGACCGGACGACGTCGCAACGACCTGATCTCCGCCCGCGAGGTTCTGGCCGTTGCTCCGCGAGGTGCTGCGCAGCATCCGCGACACGCTGCCGACGGGCAGAAGATCCGGGTTGATGACGAATTGGGCCATCAGGTCACCGCCACTCCGATACGTCATGCCGCAGAGTGAGCGGGACCATACCCGGAATGGTTGTTTGAGCGCAACCACAAATACCATCTGCCCGCGGGCGCGTCGGCGCCGCCCTCGACGGTCTCGATGGCGACCGGGTCGATCCGGGCGCCCGCGGCCGACGCGTCCACGACGTCGAAGGTCTGCGCGAGGACCGCCTGCGCCGATCCGACATTCGCCGAGGTGGGGCCGTCGTTCGGCGCGCTGGCGGGCTAGCTCGGCATGACCGTGCAGATGCTGCGGGACGCGGACGGGCAGCATCACCCGGACCGCCAACGCGGCGCGGCGGAGAGGTTTTCCGCGCGCAGCCGGACGCCTCGATATGTGGGATCTTCGGTGGGCGCCCCACCAGGACCACTGCGCGATCCCGCCAACCTCTCGATGATGGTGGTGGGCCCGGCAGGATTCGAACCTGCAACCAGACCGTTATGAGCGGCCGGCTCTAACCGTTGAGCTACGGGCCCCGCGCGGCGCAGCCGGCGAAGCGATAGCCGACCGGACACGGCGCGTCACCCCCGATCGTGCGGTTCGGGCCGGCACCCGGGCGGGCCGGCGATCCGCGCCGCGCTCCGGGCGGTCGCGCCGATCATCCCTGGGCGCGGCCACGATCTGACGCCGCGCCCCGGCCGACCTCCAGCAAGGTTGCGGCCGCCCGGCCGCCCCGCCGCGGCCCCAGCCCCAGATCCGGCCGGCACGATACTTGGGTGGATCATGCCCGAATCCCTGGCTCGACTGACGCGTCAGGAATTTTTAACCGCGCCGGGCGTAGGCGGATCCCACCGCGACCGACCGGGCAGATTTCTTAAATCGGCGGTGCGATCACAGCCCGACCAGGGTACGGGGTGAATCATGTCTGCCAAGACGCGATCGACAACCGCGCGATCGACAAGGGCGCGATCGACATGGGGCGAGGGCGAGCTCTACGAGGGCCTCTGCCTGCTGGTCATTGCCGGCTTCTGGGGCCTGATCGGCGCCAAGTCCGGCGTGTTCCAGGCCTTCGGCCGATTCATGCTGGAGAGCGGCCTCACCGACCTGTTCACCTTCATGCTGCTGATGGGGCTGACCATGGTCGGCGTCACCGTCCGCAAGTCGCTGAAGCTGCGCCGGGTGATGCGCGAGCGCGATGCCGCCGCCGCCCACGCGGAAGCCGTCGCCCGCCACGACGCGCTCACCGGCCTCGCCAACCGCCGCCTGCTGCTGGAGGCGATCGACCGCCTGATGCGGTCGAGCGCCACCGCGGTCTCCGGCGCCGTCCTGCTGATCGACATCGACCGCTTCAAGCCCGTCAACGACCTCTACGGCCACGCGGCCGGCGACGCGGTGCTCTGCGCCGTCGCCGACCGCCTGCGCTCCCTCGCCCCGAGCCAGGGCCTCGCCGCCCGCCTCGGCGGCGACGAATTCGCCCTCCTGGTCATCGGCGAGACCGGCAGCGAGGCGCTCGCCAGGCTCGCCGAGCAGGTCATCGCCGCCATCGCCCGCCCGGTCGAGTGGGCGCAGGCCGAACTCAAGGTCGGCGCGACGGTCGGCATCACCCTGATCTCCCGCGAGGACGTCGACGCCCACGGCATCATGCACGCCGCCGACCTCGCCATGTACCAGGGCAAGAAGGAAGGCCGCGGCACCTACCGCTTCTTCCAGAGCGCCATGGACCTCGAACTGAAGGAGCGGGCGCTCCTCGAGAGCGAACTGCGCACCGCGATTGAGACCGGCGAGATCGAGCCCTTCTACCAGCCCGTGGTCGCGCTGCCGAACCAGGAACTCGTCGGCGTCGAGGTGCTGGCCCGCTGGCGCCACCCGACCCGCGGCCTCCTCACCCCCAACCAGTTCATCGCGGCGGCGGAGGAGACCGGCATGATCGCCGAACTCAGCTACCGCCTGCTGCGGCAATCCTGCCTCGACGCGCGCAGCTGGCCGAGCCACCTGCGCCTCGCCGTCAACATCGCGCCGCAGCAATTCCAGGACCGCTGGCTCGCCGAGCGCATCCTGGCGATCCTCACCGAGACCGGCTTCCCGCCCAACCGCCTGGAGGTCGAGATCACCGAATCCGCCCTCGTCCAGGATCTCGAGGCCACCCGGGCCACCCTGACCTCGCTGCAGAATCTCGGGGTGCGCATCGCCCTCGACGATTTCGGCACCGGCTATTCGAGCCTCTATCACCTGCGCGAGCTGCGCTTCGACAAGCTGAAGATCGACCGCAGCTACGTCGACTCGATCACCATGAGCGACGAGCGCGCCAAGCTCGTCGACGCGATCATCAAGCTCGGCACCAGCCTCGGCCTGACCACCACCGCCGAGGGGATCGAGACGGCCGCGAGCGTCGAGTGGCTGTCGGGCCAGGGCTGCGATTTCGGGCAGGGCTACCTGTTCGGCGCCCCGATGCCGAAGGACGCCATCGACCGCCTCCTCGGCGCGCCGGCCGACGAGCAGAAGGCCTTCCTGGAGGGGCGCAGCGCCGCCTGACCGCGCCCGGGCGATTCAGGGCTCGGCGCTCGCCGCCGCCGAGGCGACCAAAGCCGGGGCCGGCTCCGCCAGGATCCAGCGGCTCGTGAGGGTGCCGATCAGCAGCGCCCCGGCCAGGAAGGCGACCGGGTAGGCCAGGGCAAGGAGCGGGCTCTGTTTCGGGGGAGTGATCATGCTGCCTCCTCTCGCGCCGCGGGCCCGCCGCCGCGGGCCTCAACGATCCAACGCGGCGTCCGCCCCCGGGTGCCGCGCAACCCCGAGAAGCAGGTTGCGTGCCCGGCCGCTGCGCGGCGGGCGGGCGCCCGGGGCCGCGCGGGTTGTGCGGCGCCGCGAGTCCGCCTAACCTGACGTTGGGTCATCCGGAACGCAAGCTTATGGTCACGCGCGTCGCCACCGTCGCCTTCGAGGGGATCGAGGCGCGGGCCGTGGACGTGCAGGTGCAGATCGCGGCGGGCGCCGTCGCCTTCACGGTGGTGGGACTGCCCGACAAGGCGGTGGCGGAATCCCGCGAGCGGGTGCGCGCGGCCCTGATCGCCTCGGGGCTGGCGCTGCCGGCCAAGCGCATCACGGTCAACCTCGCCCCGGCCGACCTGCCCAAGGAAGGGTCCCACTACGACCTGCCCATCGCCCTCGGGGTGATGGGCGCGATCGGCGCCCTCCCGGCGGACGCGCTCGCCGGCTACTGCGTGCTCGGGGAACTCGCCCTCGACGGCGGCATCACGGCGGTGGCGGGCGTGCTGCCGGCCGCCATGGCCGCCAATGGCCGCGGCCTCGGGCTGATCTGCCCGGCCGCGAGCGGGCCCGAGGCCGCCTGGGCGGGCGGCGACATGGACGTGCTGGCGCCCTGCTCCCTGATCCAGCTCGCCAACCACTTCAAGGGAAGCCAGGTGATGGCCCGGCCGCGCCCGGCCGTGGCGCAGCCCGGCCGGCCCCTCGGCGACCTGCGCGAGATCAAGGGGCAGGAGGGCGGAAAGCGCGTGCTGGAGATCGCCGCGGCGGGCGCCCACAATCTTCTGTTGAGCGGCCCGCCCGGGGCCGGCAAGTCGATGCTCGCCGCCCGCCTGCCCTCGATCCTGCCGCCGCTGGGGCCGCGCGAACTCCTCGAAGTCTCGATGATCCAGTCGGTCGCGGGCGAGCTGAAGGACGGCGCGCTCTCCAACCGCCGCCCGTTCCGGGCGCCTCACCACTCCGCCTCCATGGCGGCCCTGGTCGGCGGCGGCGCCGGGGCGCGGCCCGGCGAGGCCTCCCTCGCCCATGGCGGCGTGCTCTTCCTCGACGAGCTACCGGAATTCTCGCCCCAGGTGCTCGATTCGCTGCGCCAGCCCCTGGAGACCGGCAGCGTGATGATCGCGCGGGCGAATCACCGGGTGTCCTATCCGGCCCGGTTCCAGCTCGTCGCGGCGATGAATCCCTGCCGCTGCGGCCACGCGACGGAGCCGGGCTTCGCCTGCCGCCGCGGCCCCAACGAGCGCTGCGTGGCGCAGTACCAGGCCCGGCTCTCCGGCCCGCTGCTCGACCGCATCGACCTGCGGATCGAGGTGCCGGCCGTCACCGCCGCCGACCTCATCCTGCCGCCGCCGCAGGAGGGCTCGGCGGAGGCCGCCGCCCGCGTCGCCGCCGCGCGCGGGCGCCAGGAGCACCGCTACGCCGAGGCCGGCCTGCCCCCCGGCACCACCAACGCCTCGTGCCCGCCGGGCGTGATCGAGGAGGCGGCGCGGCCGGATCCGGACGGCCAGAAGCTGATCCGCGACGCCGCCGACGCCATGCGCCTCTCGGCCCGCGGCTTCCACCGCGTGCTGCGGGTGGCGCGCACGCTGGCCGACCTCGACGGCGAGGCCCGGGTGCGGCGCGCGCACCTCGCCGAGGCGCTCTCCTACCGGGGCCGCACCCATCCGCGCCCCGAGGCGGCGTAGCGCCGCCCGGCGACGCCGCGGATTCACGCGGATTCGCCGCGGGCCGTTTGCCCGCCGCTAAGCCTGTCCGGCAAGCCATCCTTGAGGAGCCGGCCCCATGCTGCGGCGGCGGGCAGGCGGGGGGATGGCATGGGTGATGGCGCGGGGCCGGCCGGCACGGCGACGACGGCGCAGATCGGCGCGCTTGCGCGGAGCGAGGCCGGGCTCGTCCGCGCCGGCTCCGACGCGCTCGGGGCGACGGGGCTCGTCCTCGCCCTCCTGGTCCTGGCGACCGCCTGGTACGCGCGGCGGCTCGCGCGCTGGCGGCGGGAGCGCGAGGTCGAGCACCTGCACGACCGGATCTGGCACCTCGCCGAGAGCGAGGAGCGCTACCGCAACCTCGTCGAGGCGCAGATCGAGCTGATCGTCCAGCGCGACGCGGAGGGGCGCATCACCTTCGCCAACGAGGGCTTCGCGCGCCTCCTCGGCACCAGCCCGGAGGCGCTCCTCGGCACGACCCGGGAGGCGACCATCGCCGAGAGCCTGGCGGCGGAGACCCGGCCGGACGGCAGCCGCACCGCCGACCTCGCGATCGCCCCGGCCGCGGGCGGGCCGCCGCGCTGGTTCGCCGTCGTGGAGTCGGCCGTGGTCGGGCGCGACGGCCGGCCCGAGGTCCTGCGCGCCGGGCGCGAGATCACCGAGCGCGTCGAGGCGGTGCGCTCCCTCGACGAGGCGCGCAGCCGCGCCGAGGCGGCGAGCGTGGCGAAGTCGCGCTTCCTCGCCACCGTCAGCCACGAGTTCCGCACCCCGCTCAACGGCATCCTGGGCATGGCCGACCTCGTCCTGGAGACGCCGCTCAGCCCCGAGCAGGAGACCTACATCCGCGCCATCAAGACCTCCGGCGAGGCGCTGCTGACCCTGATCGACGGGATCCTCGACTTCTCGAAGATCGAGGCCGGGCGCCTCGACCTCGCCTGCGAGCCCTTCGACCCGGCGGCCCTGGTCGAGAGCGTGGTCGAGCTCCTGGCGCCGCGCGCCCAGGACAAGGGCCTGGAGATCGCCGCCGACCTCGCGGACGACCTGCCGCCGCGGGTCCTGGGCGACGGCGACCGGGTCCGCCAGATCCTCCTCAACCTCGCCGGCAACGCGGTGAAGTTCACGGAGGCCGGCGGCGTCGGGATCACGGCGGAGCGGGTGGGCGAGGACCTCGTCCTCGCCGTCCACGACACCGGCCCCGGCATTCCGGAGGAGCGGCTGCCGCTCCTGTTCGAGGAATTCGAACAGGGCGACGGCAGCGCGAGCCGCCGCCACGAGGGCACCGGGCTCGGCCTCGCCATCACCCGCCGCCTCGTCGACCGGATGGGCGGGCGCATCGAGACGACCTCGCGCCCGGGCGCCGGCAGCTGCTTCCGGGTCGTGCTGCCCCTGCGCGCCCTCGACGGCGAGCGCCCGCGCCCGCCCGCCCTCACCGGCCGGCGCATCCTCGTGGCGGCGGCCTCGGCGGTCGAGGGGCCGTTCCTGCGCGCGCGCCTCACCCGGAGCGGCGCCGAGGTGGTGAGCGCCGACGGCGAGGCGGCGGCCCGCGAGGCCCTGCGGGCCCGCCCCTTCGACGCGGTCCTGGCCGACCGGGCCCTCGGCGACGAGGCGGTGCGGCGCATCGCCGGGGCGGCCAAGCGGGCCGGGGTGCCGCGCAGCATCGTCCTGCTGTCGCCCTTCGACCGGCGGGATTTCGGCTCGCCCGCCGCCGCGGGCTTCGACCGCTACCTGATCAAGCCGGTGCGGGCCCGCTCGCTCTACGCCCGCCTGTGCGAGGCGACGCGGCCGCAGGGGGGCGAGCTGCGCGAGGGCGCGCCGGCCGAGCGGCGCGGCCCGCCGCCGGGGCGGGCGCGGGTGCTGCTGGCCGAGGACAACCCGATCAACGCGCTCCTCGCCCGCAAGGCCCTGGAGCGGCTCGACGCCGCCGTGACCTGGGTGCCGGACGGGGCGGAGGCCCTGCGCCACCTGGAGGCCGCCGCCGCGGGCGCGGCGGAGGGTTTCGACCTCGCCCTGCTCGACATCCGCATGCCGGGCCTCGACGGGCTGGAGGCGGCGCGGCGCCTGCGCGCCTTCGAGCGCGCCCGCGGAGCCGCCCCGGCGCGCCTCGTCGCGCTCACGGCGAATGCCGGCGCCGAGGACGAGGCCGCCGCCCGCGCCGCGGGATTCGACGGGTTCCTGTCGAAGCCCCTCGACCTCGCCGCCCTGCCCCCGCTCCTCGCGGGCGCGGCCCGGGCGGCCTGAGGGGCCGGGCGCCGCCCGGTTGACAGGCCGCGCGCCGGCACGCGAGGAGTGCGCCCATGGCCGAGCCCGTCCCGTCCCCCGACCGCAGCCGCGACGCCACCCTGGCCGGCGGCATCGCCGCGCTCGCCGTCGCGGTCGTCCTCGTCGCGAACCTCGCGCCGAGCCCCCGCCCGGCGCCGGCCGCCCCCCGCCAGCAGGCGGCCTCGCCGGCCGAGGACCCGACCTGCCGCGAATGGACCGACGACTGCACCCTGTGCATCCGGGACGGGGACGCGATCGGCTGCACCACCCCCGGCATCGCCTGCACGCGCGGCAGGATGGTCTGCACCCGGCGCTGAACCGCGGCGGACGGGTCGCGGCGCGCCGGGCGCCCGCCTTCACCCCGCCTCCGCGACGAGCCCCGCCAGCCCCTCCCGGTAGGTCGGGAAGCGCAGGGCGACGCCGAGCTCCTCCCGGATCAGCCGGTTTCGCACCCGCTTGTTCTCGCCGTAGAAGCTGCGCGCCATCGGGCTCAGGGACGCGGTCTCGAAGTCGATCTCCGGCGGCAGCGGCAGGCCCGCGAGCGCGGCCGCGTGGGCGGTCACGTCCTGCGGCGGGGCCGGCTCGTCGTCCGTCACGTTGTAGACCGCCCCCGCCCGCGGCCGGTCGAGGGAGGCCGCCAGCACCGTGGCGATGTCGTCCACGTGGATGCGGTTGAAGACCTGCCCGTCCTTGACGATGCGCTGCGCGCGGCCCTCGCGCAGCTTCACGAAGGCGTTCCGCCCCGGCCCGTAGATGCCCGACAGGCGGAAGACCTGGACCGCCTTGCCGGTCCGCGCCCCGAGGGCCCGCCACGCCTCCTCCACGGCGACCCGGTCCCGGGTGCGCTCATGGGTCGGCGCGGGCGGCGTCGCCTCGTCGATCCAGGCCCCGCCCTGGTCCCCGTAGACGCCGATCGTCGAGAGGTAGCCGATCCAGCGCGCCGGCCCCGCCGCGAGCGCCTCCGCGTAGGCGCGCAGCACCGGATCCCCGTCCTGGGGCGGGATCGAGACCAGGACCGCGTCGCTGCGGGCGACGTCGTCCAGGATCGCCGGATCCGCCCGCACCGGCGAGAACACCCGCGCGATCACGCCCTCGGGCGCGTCCGGCCGCGGCGCCTGCGCGGTCGCGGCGATGCGGGAGAAGCGCGCCCGTTCGCGCTCGACGAAGTGCCGCGCCGTGTAGCCGAGCCCGAAGACGAGGAGGTTCATGCCGAGTGCCCCAGGGAAACCGGTGTGATGCCGGGCTCCGCCCCGGCCGCGCAAGGGGGCTCGCCCTCCCGCCGCCCGGGTATGCTCGCCGCGTGGGCGCGCGCCCACTCGGCCAGCACGTCCGGGTCGTCCTCGCCCGGCGGCGGATGCGGGGGCAGGTGCCCGGGCGCGAGCCGCGCGAGCGCCCACACGGCCATGCCGCGCACCAGCGGCGAGGGATCCGCGAGGAGCCGCGCGGCCTCTCCGGCGAGGCCGGGATCGCCCGAATTGCCGATGGCGACGAGGACGTTGCGCAGGATGCGGGCGCGGCCCGTGCGCTTGATCGGGGTGCCGGCGAACCGCGCCCGGAACGCCGCCTCGTCGAGCCGGGCGAGGTCGCGCAGGGCGGGCGCCGCGAGGTCGCTGCGCGCGGCGAGCCGCGCCTCCCTGGCCGCCCCGGCGAACTTGTTCCAGGGGCAGACCGCGAGGCAATCGTCGCAGCCGAAGACCCGGTTGCCGATCGCCGCGCGGAATTCCGGCGGGATCGGGCCGGCATGCTCGATCGTCAGGTAGGCGATGCAGCGGTTGGCGTCGAGCCGGTAGGGGGCCGGGAAGGCGTCGGTCGGGCAGGCGTCGAGGCAGCGCCGGCAGGCGCCGCAGCGGTCGCGCGCCGGCGCGTCGCGCGGCAGTTCCGCATCGGTGTAGATCGCCCCGAGCAGCAGCCATGTGCCGAAGGCGCGGGACACCGTGAGCGTGTTCTTGCCCTGCCAGCCGAGCCCCGCCGCGGCCGCGAGGGGCTTCTCCATCACGGGCGCGGTATCGACGAAGACCTTGAGGTCGGCGCCGCCCCGCGCGGCCAGCACGGCGCCGAGTTCCTTCAACTTGCCCTTGATCACGTCGTGGTAGTCGCGCCTTTGCGCGTAGACCGCGATGGCGGCCCGGTCGCGGGCGGCGAGCACCGCGCGCGGATCCTCCTGGGGGCCCGCATTGACCCCGAGCATCACGATGCTGCGCACCGCGGGCCAGAGCGCGGCCGGCGAGGCGCGCTGCGCCTCCCGCTCCGCCATCCAGCCCATCCCGGCCTGGTGCCCCGCCGCCAGCCAGGCGCGCAGGCGCCCCGGCAGCTCCGGCACCGCCTCCGGCCCCGTCACCGCCAGCGCGTCGAAGCCGAGGGCGCGGGCGCGCTCCTCCAGGAGGTGCCGCAGCGCCGCGCCGTCCCGCGTCAGAAGTCCAGGTCCGCGTAATGGTCGGCCGGCGCCATCCCGGGCACCCGGTCCGCCAGCAGGCCGCGGAAGGACGGGCGGGATTTCAGCCGCGCGTACCACGTCCGCGCCATCTCGTCCTCGTCCCATGGCACGTCGCCGAGGTAATCCACGCAGGAGAGATGGGCCGCCGCCGCCAGATCCGCATAGGTCAGATGGTCGCCCGCCAGCCAGTTCCGCCGGGCGATCAGGTAGCCGATGTACTTGAGGTGGTAGCGCACGTTGGTGCGCGCCGCCCGGATCGCGTTCATGTCGGGCGGGCCGCCGCCGAGATCCGGGGTCATGAAGCGCTTGTGGATCTTCTCGGTGACGAGGTAGCCGGTCACTTCCTGGTCGAACTTGGCCAGGAACCAGTCCAGGAGGCGGCGCACCTCCACCCGCGCGGCGGGCGCCTCCGGCAGCAGGCGCCGCCCCGACAGGCCGAGCCCCCGCGTCTCGTCGAGATACTCGGCGATCACGCCGGATCCCGGCACCGCGAGCCCGCCCTCCTCCACCAGCACCGGCGTCGTGCCGGCGGGGTTGAGCATCAGGAACTCCTCCCGGCGCTCCCAGGGCCGCTCCTCCGCCAGGACCGGCTCCATGCCCATCTCGGCGAGGACCAGCCGGACGAAGCGGGAATGCGGGCAGAAGGGGGAATGATGCAGCGTCGCCATACGGGCCGTGTCGCGCTTCGTGTCTGGGCTGGCCGGGGCGGGCAGGCCTTGCGCGGCGATTGAGCCCGGAACGGATTAACGGCCGGTCATCGTCCCCGCGGAATGAGCCGCATCCTTAACACGGGCGCGCCGGGCTGGTAACCGACCCGAAACCATGTCGTGCGACGGTTGCAACCATCCCCGACACTGTCCCGCCGCGAGCAGCGGCCTCCCAACGAGCGAGCGAGCGATGATGACGGCTGTGGCATGGCGGGCGGGGCGGCTCCGAGCGGGCCGGGGGATGCGCTGATGGACCTCGCGGGCATCGGCAAGGCCGTCATCCTCGCCCTCGTCGAGGGCGCCACCGAGTTCATCCCGGTCTCCTCGACCGGCCATCAGCTCCTCGTCGGCCACTTCATCGGCTTCCAGTCCCCGAACAACACCTTCGAGGTGCTGATCCAGCTCGGCGCCATCCTGGCCATCGTGAGCGTCTATTTCCGGACCCTGCTCGACCTCGCCCTGCGGGCGCCGCGCGACCCGAAGGCCCGCCGCTTCATCCTGGCGATCCTGCTCGCCTTCCTGCCGGCGGCGATCATCGGCGGCATCTTCTCGAAGACGATCAAACTCTACCTGTTCAATCCCTGGATCGTCTGCTCGACGCTGGTGGCCGGCGGCCTCGTCCTGCTCGTCATCGACGAGACCGAGCTGGATCAGAAGTACGACGACGTCCACCAGTTCTCCCTCGGAATGGCGCTCAAGATCGGCCTGTTCCAGTGCCTCGCGATGATCCCGGGCGTGTCGCGCTCGGGCGCCACCATCGTGGGCGCGATGCTGATGGGCGCGGGCAAGCGCGCCGCGACCGAGTTCTCGTTCTACCTCGCGATGCCGACCATGGCCGGCGCCTTCGCCAAGGACCTGCTCGACAATTACAAGTACCTCTCGCGCGACGACGTCGGCCTGATCGCGATCGGCTTCGTGGTGGCGTTCCTGTCGGCTCTGTTCGTGGTGCGCAGGCTCCTCGACTACGTCTCCCGCCACGGCTTCGGGCTGTTCGCGTGGTGGCGCATCCTGGTGGGGGCGGCGGGCTTCGCGGGGCTGATCGTGTTCGGCTGAGCCGGGGCCGGGCGGCGGCTCAGGGCCGGTCCGCCGCCCCGTCGGCGCGCAGGGCCGCCTCGTGGGCGAGCCGGACCCAGCGCGCCATCGCGTCGGGATCGTCGTAGGCGTCGGCGGGGATCGACCAGTAGGGCATGCGGATCGCCTGGCCCTTGCGGCCCGCATAGCTCCACTGCGTGGCGCCGGCCGCCGCGAAGAGGGGCGCGCTCGCCGCGTCGGCCTTGAGCAGCAAGTCGCCCCGCACCTCCACGGCGACGATCCGGCCGCCGTGATAGATGCCCTTGCCGCCGAACATGCGCCGGACCGTCACCGGCCCGAGCCCCGAGAAGATCTCCTCGATCGCGGTCGCGTCCATTCCGGTCCGAATCCGTCGCAAGGTCCCGCCGGGTGCGGCAGGCCCCGCCAGGTGCTGGAGGCCCCGCCAGGTGCTGGAGGTCCCGCCAGGTGCTGGAGGTCCCGCCAGGTGCTGGAGGTCCCGGCGGCCACGCTCCGGGCGGCGCGGCCGCGAGTCAAGCCGGGGCCGCGACGCCGCGACGGGCGGGCTCGACCATTGACGGGTGGCGCCGCGATCCCGTGTGATGCAGAGGGACATCCGCCGCGAAGGACCCCGCCATGGACGATCTCACGCTCGCCGCCGCGTTCCCCCCCGCCACGGGCGAGCAGTGGCGCGCCCTCGTCGACGGCGTGCTCAAAGGCGCGGAGTACGAGAAGCGCCTCGTGCACCGCACCCGGGACGGGATCCGCGTCGAGCCCCTCTACGGCGCCGCCGCGCCGAGCCCGCAGCCCCTGCGCGGCGCCGGGGCGCCGGCGCCCTGGCGCATCGCCCAGCGGGTCGACCACCCGGACCCGGCCGAGGCCAACGCGCTGGCCCTCGCCGACCTGGAGGGCGGGGCCGACGCGCTCACCCTCGTGCTGGCCGGGGCGCGCGCCGCCCGGGGCTTCGGCCTGCCCGGCCCGGAGGCGCTGGAGCGGGCGCTCGACGGGGTCATGCTGCCGCTGATCGCCCTGCGACTCGACGCGGGCCCCGGCGCCGCGGCCGCGGCCGAGGCCCTGGTCGCGCTCGCGGCGCGGCGGGGCGACGATCTCGGGCGCCTGTCGCTGGACCTCGGCATCGATCCGATCGGGCAATTCGCCACGACGGGCGCCCTGCCCGGCCCCTGGCCGGAGGTCGCCTCCGGCCTCGCCGCCACCCTGGCGGGCCTCGACCGAAGGGGCTTCGCCGGGAGGGCGTTCCTGGCGGATGCGCGGCCCTTCCACGAGGCGGGCGCCACCGAGGCGGGAGAACTCGCCGCCGTGCTGGCGAGCGCCGTCGCGCTGCTGCGGGCCCTGGAGGCCGGCGGGCACGACCTCGAACGGGCGCGCGACGCCATCGCGGTCCTGCTCGTCGCCGACGCGGACGAGTTCCTCACCGTCGCGAAGCTTCGGGCGATGCGCCGGCTCTGGGCGCGGGTCGAGGAATCCTGCGGCCTGACCCCGAAGCCGCTCACCCTCCACGCCGAGACGGCGTGGCGCACCACCACCCGGCGCGACCCCTTCGTGAACCTCCTGCGGGCCACCGCGGCGGCCTTCTCGGCCGGGCTCGGCGGGGCCGATTCCGTCACGGTGCTGCCCTTCACGGCGGCGCTCGGCCTGCCCGACGCCTTCGCCCGCCGCTGCGCCCGCAACACGCAGGTGGTCCTCCTGGAGGAATCGAACCTCTGGCGGGTCGTCGACCCGGCCGCGGGCGCGGGCGGCTTCGAGGCGCTGACCGCCGAACTCTGCGCGCAGGCCTGGGCGCAGTTCCAGGAGATCGAGCGCGAGGGCGGCCTCGTCGAGAGCCTGGCCTCGGGCCGGCTCGGCGGCCGGCTCGCCGCGATCCGAGAGGCGCGCGGGCGCGACCTCGCCACCCGCCGCCAGCCGATCACCGGCACCAGCGAGTTCCCCCACCTCGCCGAGGCGCCGGTGGCGGTGCTGGCCCCCGCCCCCGCGGCGGCGACCCCGGCCGGCGCCCTGCCCTCGCTGCGCTTCGCCGAGCCCTTCGAGCGCCTGCGCGACGCCTCCGACGCGGCCCTGGCCGCGACGGGCCGGCGCCCGCGGGTCTTCCTGGCCAATCTCGGCCCGATCGCCGCCTTCAACACCCGGGCGACCTTCGCCCGCAACGCCTTCGAGGCGGGGGGCGTCGAGGCGCTCACCAATGACGGCTTCCCGGACCTCGCCTCCCTGGTGGCGGCCTTCCGCGCGGCCGGCACGCCGCTCGCCTGCCTGTGCTCGTCCGACGAGGTCTACGCCGCCGAGGCGGTGCCGGCCGCCCGGGCCCTGGCGGAGGCCGGCGCGCGCAGCCTCTACCTCGCCGGCCGGCCCGGCGCCCTGGAGGCGGCCCTGCGCGAGGCCGGCGTGACCCGCGACCTCTACGCCGGCTGCGACCTCCTGCGCCTCCTGGAGGAGGCGCAGGACCTCGCCCGGGCCTGACATCGGGGCTCCCCGCGCGCCGTCGCCCGCCTCGTGCGACGGCGCACCGATCCGGGGCAACCGCCGCGAAGCTCGGGCGTTTGTGGCCGGGGGCTATCCCAAGGGGAGACGAGAGTGACGACGATGCTGCGGGCCGCCCTAGCGGGCATGATCATCCTGACAGCCGCGGCGGGTCCCGCCCTGGCCGCGAAGCGCAGCGCGCCATCGGTCAAGCGCTTCGACGGGACCTGGAGCGTCGAGGTGATCACCGAGACCGGCACCTGCGACCGCGCCTACCGCTACGGCCTGATCATCCAGGACGGGCAAGCCCGCTACGCCGGGGGCTCGGACTTCACCATCACGGGCCGGGTGCAGCCGAACGGGGTCGTGCGCGGCGCGATCAGCCGGGGCGACGCGAGCGCCCAGGTGGTCGGGCGCCTCGCCAATGGCTGGGGCAACGGCACCTGGACGACCTCCGGCGGGACGCGCTGCGGCGGGCGCTGGAACGCCGAGCGCCGCGGCTGACGGTCGCTGGCGGCCCGCGCCACAGCCCTCCGGCGAACCTGCCGCAGATTCGCCCCGGACGGGGGGCAGGGTCGTCGGCTAGGACCCTCGAACCGCTTCGGCCGGCACCGGATGATGAGACCCCTCCTCCTCGGCATGCTCTGCGCGGCGACCGCCACCGCGGCGGCCGCCCGCGAGCCCCAGCACAGCAGCGTCCCGCCGCGCGAGGCGGCCGCGACGGATTGCTTCGCCGAGAGCATCGGCAACAACCCGGCGGCCCTCGCCCATGCCCGCAGCGGGCGCTGGTACGAGGCGGCCGGAGTGATCGGCTACCTCTGCCGCCCCGAGGTCGACGCCATGATGCGCGACCACGACCTGCGCCACGGGCCGGGCACCGGCGCGCGCTACTTCCGCGGCGCCTATACCCGCCACCTCGCCCAATCCCTGGAGGAGCGGCTGAAGCCGATGCTCGAGACCAAGGCCTGGGCCAATGCCGAGCCGCGGCCCGACGCCGAGCCGGCCTCCGCCAAGCCCTGATCGCGGGGCCGCTCAGCGGGTCGGCACCGGCGCCGCGCTCGTCGGCCCGATCCCCTTGGGCACCGGCACGCCGGCCGCGCCGCAATCGGCGTTGATGACGAGGCGGGGACCCGCGACCGGTCGAGCCGGCGCGCCACGATCGCCATGTGCTCGGACTGGTCGGCGACGGCGATGCCGGCGGCCCCGAACAGCACCGGGGCCCCGAGCCCGAACGCCATGACCCCGAATGCCATGACCCCGAATGCCATGACCCCGAATGCCATGACCCCGAATGCCATGACCCCGAATGCCATGACCCCGAATGCCATGACGACGTTCGCGGCGCGGCTCACCCCGACACGCCTCGGCGCCTCCGCGAGGTGTCCCCCATCACCGACCCGTGCTCCGCTCGCCGGACGTATCGGACCGGACTCTCGCTCATGCCGCGCTGACGGGCGCGGCGGGTCGGCCCGCCGGATCGTCAATGCGTCAGGGTCGGCATGGCGCTGGTCGGCCCGATCCCCTTGGGCACCGGCACGTCGGTCGCGCCGTAATCGGCGTTGATGACGAGGCGGGGCGCGCTGGAGAGGTCGATCCCGCGCGCGACGATGGCGGTGAACTCGGACTGGTCGGCCACGACCTGGTTCGTCCTCACCGTGAAGGTGCCGCGCGGCAGGTAGATCGTGCCGACGAGGCGCCGGGCGGAATCGCTCAGCACGGCGAATTGGCGCCCGGGAGGAGCGTCGCGATCCTCGAAGAACAACAGCCCGGCCATGCTCCCGGTCTTGCCCGCCGTGAGGGACACCGTGGAGCGGGGCATGAACTGCACCGGGCGCACCGCGCCGTCCTGGTCCGGCGGGACCTTGCCGGTGAAGTAGAAGCCGACATTCGTCCCCGTGAGGATCCCGGGCGGGGAATTCGTGGTGGTCGTCCTCGGACACCAGAGCGCGTGCGAGCCCGGGACGAGCTCCGGCCAGTAGCACAGCAGCGGGACGAACGGGCGCCAGCCCCGCAACCCCCACCAGCCCCACCCCGTCGAGCGGGTCTCCTGCTTCTCCGAGCCGACCACGAGCGGCCCGTCCTTGATCACGTAGGTGCCCGGCGCGAGGGTGACGCTCGCCCCCGCGTTGATCATCAGGCCGCCGCAATAGGTCCCGGGCATGAGCGTGCGCCGCTCGTCCGCGATGGCGAGGTTGGTGTAGGTGCACCCGCCGACCGGCGGCGGCTCCCGCGCCTGGAGCGGGTCGCGCATGGGCGGGCAGCCCGAGATCGGCCGCGGCCTGACGTAGCCGCCGCCCGCGTAGCCGCCCACCACGCAGGATTTCAGCGAGGTCAGCGCCGCGCCGTCGGTCATCTGGAGGCCCCGGCGATCGGCCGACATCACGTAGACGGAGCAGTTGCCGGCGTCGATCCGGGACTGATCCCTGAGGGCGAGCGCGCCGCTGGCGGCGGCGTCGAGGACGAGGACGCAGACCTTGATCGTGCCGGCCATCTCCGCCGTCGCCTCGACGGTGATGTCCGTCAGGGTCGGCGTGACGAGGCGGCTCATGATCGCGCGCTTGCGCTGCGTGAGGGTCACGGACCAGCCATTGGCCGTGCGCACGTCGCCCTCGACCGGCCCCGGGGCGAACGGGTCGTCCGACGTCTTGCGGTAGCGCGGCGCCGTCCTCACCGCCACCGGCCCGTCGCCCTCCTTCAGCGGCACGAAGCGGCGCACCTGGCTCTCGGCGATGGCCTGCATGCGCTCCAGCTGCGGGGCGGCGATCTGGATGTCCGCGACGATCGCCAGGGCGGCCGCGTCCGCCGCGTTCTGGAGGATCAGCTTCTGATTCAGCCAGATCGCGTAGTCGACCGTGATGCCGACCACCCCGAACAGCACAGGAGCGCCGAGGCCAAAGATGACCAGCACGTTGGCCGCCCCAGCGAGCCAGAAGCTCCGGGCGAGCTTCGCGAGCTTCCCGCGCACCCACGCACCCCCGTCGGAATTCGAAGCGGATTGAACCGCCTCTTCCGTTACGGAACTTCTTATGCGTGCGCCAAAACCTTCAGGTTAGAAGGCCTATGTCCAATCACAACGAAAGGTCTAATCCAAACAACCTTAGGTTATATTTTGCGCGATGTGGTCCTGACGAGGGCGAGCCCGGCAGGGGCGGGCAGGCGCCCGCGGGGGATCGGCCGGTCCTGGCGCCCTCCCCGAGCAGAACGGCTCGCGGCATCTCCGCTCGGGCCGTCGGTCCCGCGCCATCCCGGCGTCCGAGCCGGTGGTGGCCGTGTCGGCAGACCCGCGACGCGTCGGAGGCCGGCGCGACCGCGCCGATCGGCACGGCGGTCGCGCGAGGCGCCGGAGGCTCCCGTTCCCGCGCGGCGCCTCAGCTGTCCATCTTGAGCGCGGCGATGAAGGCTTCCTGGGGGATCTCGACCTTGCCGAACTGGCGCATGCGCTTCTTGCCCTCCTTCTGCTTGTCGAGGAGCTTGCGCTTGCGCGAGATGTCGCCGCCGTAGCACTTGGCGGTGACGTCCTTGGAGAGGGCCCGGATGGTCTCGCGGGCGATGATCTTGCCGCCGATCGCCGCCTGGACCGGGATCTGGAACAGGTGGCGCGGAATCAGGTCCTTGAGCTTCTCGCACATCGCGCGGCCGCGGGACTCCGCCCGGGTCCGGTGGACCAGCATCGACAGCGCGTCGACCGGTTCGGCATTCACGAGGATCGACATCTTCACGAGGTCGCCCTCGCGGTAATCCGAGATGTGGTAGTCGAACGAGGCGTAGCCCTTCGAGATCGACTTCAGGCGGTCGTAGAAGTCGAACACCACCTCGTTGAGCGGCAGATCGTACACGACCATGGCGCGCTTGCCGACGTAGTTGAGGTCGATCTGGGCGCCGCGCCGGTCCTGGCAGAGCTTGAGCACGCCGCCGAGGTAATCGTCCGGCGTGAGGATGGTGGCGCGGATCCAGGGCTCCTCGATCGTATCGATCTTCATCACGTCGGGCATGTCGGCGGGATTGTGCAGTTCCCGCATGGTGCCGTCCGCCATGTTGAGGCGGTAGACCACGCTCGGCGCGGTCGAGATCAGGTCGAGGTTGAATTCGCGCTCCAGCCGCTCCTGGATGATCTCCAGGTGCAGGAGGCCGAGGAAGCCGCAGCGGAAGCCGAAGCCGAGGGCCGCCGAGGTCTCCATCTCGTAGGAGAACGAGGCGTCGTTGAGGCGCAGCTTGCCCATGGCGGCGCGCAGGTTCTCGAACTCGGCGGCGTCGACCGGGAACAGGCCGCAGAACACCACCGGCTGGACCGGCTTGAAGCCCGGCAGGGCCTGGTCCGTCGGGCGCCGGTCCTCCGTGATCGTGTCGCCGACCCGGGTGTCGGCCACCTCCTTGATCGAGGCGGTGAGGAAGCCGACCTCGCCGGGCCCGAGCTCGGCCACGTCCTGCATCTTGGGGCGGAAGACGCCGACGCGGTCGACGCCGTAGACCGCGTCCGCCCCCATCATCCGGATGGTCATGCCCTTGCGCAGCACGCCGTCCACGATGCGCACCAGCACCACGACGCCCAGGTAGACGTCGTACCAGGAATCGACCAGGAGCGCCTTCAGCGGCGCCTCGCAGTCGCCCTTCGGCGGCGGCAGCTTGGCGACGATCGCCTCCAGCACCGCCTCGATGTTGAGGCCGGTCTTGGCCGAGATCGGCACCGCCTCGGAGGCGTCGATGCCGATCACCTCCTCGATCTGCTCCTTGACGCGGTCGGGCTCCGCCGCCGGCAGGTCGATCTTGTTGAGGACCGGGACGATCTCGTGGTTGGCGTCGATCGCCTGATACACGTTGGCGAGGGTCTGGGCCTCGACGCCCTGGCTCGCATCGACGACGAGGAGCGAGCCCTCGCAGGCCGCCAGCGAGCGCGACACCTCGTAGGTGAAGTCGACGTGGCCGGGCGTGTCCATCAGGTTCAGGACGTACTCGCGCCCGTCCTGCGCCTTGTAGTCGAGCCGCACGGTCTGGGCCTTGATGGTGATGCCGCGCTCGCGCTCGATGTCCATCGAGTCGAGCACCTGCTCGGTCATCTCGCGCGCCGAGAGCGCCCCGGTGAGCTGGATCAGCCGGTCGGCGAGGGTCGACTTGCCGTGGTCGATATGCGCGACGATCGAGAAGTTGCGGATCGTGTCGATGGGCTTGGCGGTCATCAGCAGGCGGTCTCCGGCGCCCAGGCGCGGCGAAGGGCGTGGCGCACGGCGTAAATCGGGAAGGCGGACGGGAGATAGCAGCGGGGGATGCGTGCGCCAAGACGGCGGCGGGCCGCACGCCGTCCCAGTGTCGAGCCGGCGGCGGGCCGCACGCGGTCCCCGGCATCGGGCCGGCTTCGGGCCGCCTCCCCTCAGGCGCCGAGCCGGTCCGCCACGTCCTCGGCGAGGGACAGGCTGGAGGTCAGGCCCGGACTCTCGATGCCGAACATCTGCACGAGGCCCGGCAGGCCGTGCTCGGCCGGCCCGTCGATCACGAAATCCATCGCCGGCTGGCCCGGCCCCGACAGTTTCGGGCGGATGCCCGCGTAGTCGGGGAACAGGGCGCCCTCGGGCAGGTCCGGCCAGTAGCGCCGGATCGCCGCGTAGAACAGGGCGCCGCGGGCCGGATCGACCTCGTAATCGGGCCGGTCGATCCACTCGACGTCCGGCCCGAAGCGCGTGCGCCCGGCGAGGTCGAGGGTCAGGTGGATGCCGAGCCCGCCCTCGACCGGGGCGGGGTAGATCAGCCGCGTGAAGGCCGGGCGGCCGAGGCAGCCGAAGTAGTTGCCCTTGGCGAGGACGAGGCGGGGCACCCGCGCCTCCGGGTAGCCCTCGGTGGCGCGGGCCAGCGCCTGCGCGCCGAAGCTCGTCGCGCTCACCACCGCGTCGACCCGCAGCTCGCCCGGCGCCTCGCCGCCGTAGAGCGCGACCCAGCCGCCGCCGTCGCGGATCAGCCGCTCGACGGGCGTGCGGAAGGCGAGCGCGCCGCCATGGGCCTCCAGGTCGCCCTGGAGCGCGAGCATCAGCGCGTGGCTGTCGACGATGCCGGTCTCCGGCGACAGCAGCGCCGCCACGCAGGCGAGGTTGGGTTCGAGGCGCCGCGCCTCGGCGCCGTCGATGAGCGCGAGCCCCTCGACCCCGTTCGCCAGCCCCTGGGCGTGGATCGCCGCGATCTTGGCGCGCTCGGGCTCGGTCGCCGCGACGATGAGCTTGCCGGTCCTGGCATGCGGCACGCCGTGGCTGGCGCAGAAGGCGTAGAGGCGGCGGCGGCCCTCGACGCAGTGGCGCGCCCGCAGCGACCCGGACGGGTAGTACATGCCGCCGTGGATCACCTCGGAATTGCGCGAGGACACCCCGGTGCCGATCTGGGCCTCGGCCTCCGCAACGATGACCTCGTGGCCGCGCAGGGCGAGGGCGCGTCCGCAGGCGAGCCCCACGACGCCCGCGCCGATGACGAGGACCAGCATGTCTCACATCCCCCCGCGCGGCTGTTGCGTGGCGCGGCGCCCCCCGCGAGGAGACCGCCGCGCCCCGTTCGTCACGCTCGGCGGAGCCCCGCCGGGCCCCGCCCGCCCCTCACGCCGCGATCGACATGGTCGGCTCGGCGGCGCGCACGTCGGCGTCGACGTGGGCCTCGAAGCGCTTGAAGTTGGCCTGGAACATCTCGACCAGCCGCTTGGCCGTCTCGGCGAAGGCCGCCTTGTCCGCCCAGGTCTTGACCGGGTAGAGGATGTGCGGCTCGACGCCCGGCACCGAGGTCGGCACCGCGAAGCCGAAATAGGGGTCGCGGCGGTAATCGGCCTTGGCGAGCGAGCCGTCGAGGGCGGCGGTCAGCAGCCGGCGCGTCACCCGGATCGGCATGCGCCGCCCGGTGCCCACGCCCCCGCCGGTCCAGCCCGTGTTGACGAGCCAGCAATCGACGTGGTGGCGGGCGATCAGGTCGCGCAGCAGGTTGCCGTAGACGCTCGGGTGGCGCGGCATGAAGGGCGCGCCGAAGCAGGTCGAGAAGGTCGCCTCGGGCCCCTTCAGCCCCTTCTCGGTGCCCGCCACCTTGGCGGTGTAGCCCGACAGGAAGTGGTACATCGCCTCGGCGCCGGTGAGCTTGGCGATCGGGGGCAGCACCCCGAAGGCGTCGCAGGTCAGCATGACGATGTTCTTCGGGTGCCCCGCCCGGCCCGTCGCGCTCGCGTTCGGGATAAACGGCAGCGGATAGGCGCAGCGCGTGTTCTCGGTCTTCGAGGCGTCGTCGAAATCCGGCAGCCGGGTGACCGGGTCGATGACCACGTTCTCCATCACGGTGCCGAAGCGCTCGGTCGTGGCGTAGATCTCGGGCTCGGCCTCTCGCGACAGGCGGATGGTCTTGGCGTAGCAGCCGCCCTCGAAGTTGAAGATGCCCTTCGGGCCCCAGCCGTGCTCGTCGTCGCCCAGCAGCACCCGGGCCGGGTCGTTCGACAGGGTGGTCTTGCCGGTGCCGGACAGGCCGAAGAACAGGGCCGAGTCGCCCTGCGCGCCCACGTTCGCCGAGCAGTGCATCGGCATCACGCCGGCCTTCGGCAGAATGTAGTTGAGGTAGGTGAAGACCGACTTCTTCATCTCGCCGGCATAGGACGAGCCGCCGATCAGCACGATCTTGCGGGTGAAGTCGCAGGCGATGACCGTCTCGGAGCGGACCCCGTGGCGGGCCGGGTCGGCCTTGAAGCTCGGCAGGTCGATGATGGTCAGGTCGGGCTCGTAGGCGCCGAGCGCGTCGCGCTCCGGCCGGATCAGCAGGTTGCGGATGAACAGGGAGTGCCACGCATACTCGGTGTAGACGCGCGCCCGCACCCGGTAGGCCGGCTCCGCTCCCCCGTAGAGATCCTGCGCGAAGAGGTCCTTGCCCTCCGCGTGCGCGACGAAGTCCGCGTGCAGGCGGTCGAACTGCTCGGCCGTGATCGCGCCGTTGTTGTCCCACCAGACCTGATCCTCGGTCCCGGAATCCCGGACGACGAACTTGTCCTTCGGGGACCGGCCGGTGTGGATGCCGGTCTCGGCCACCAGCGCGCCCCCCGCCGCGAGCTGGGCCTCGCCCCGCTGCAGCGCCTGTTCGTAGAGGCTCGGGGCCTCCAGGTTCCAGAAGACGCGCTTGAGGTTGCGCAGGCCGGCCCGATCCGGACCGAACGCCGCGTTGTATACGCCGATGTCGCTCACGAGTGTTCCTCCTGGCGCCGTCCGGGGCGGGGGTCCACCCGGCACGGGCCGATGCCCTCGTTCCGTCGGACGCCGCAAGGTCTGGACGTGGCGACCGCCGCACCCGGCCGGGTCCGCGCCGCTCACGCGGTGCGTGTGACCAGGTGAGGGCCGTTAGTAGGTGGCGAAACTTCGCGGTTCAATTGCCAACGCGCCGCAGCGGTGTAACAGGCCACAAGTTTTGTCATTCGCCGCCCGGGACCGCCGGCCGTTCCCGGCGGGCCTCGGCGGCCATCTCGACCAGGACCTGCCGCAGGGTTCTGGGGTCGCGAAGGCGGCGCGGGAAGGTCACGCGGGCGGTCCGGTCCGCGGCCAGGAGGTCGAGCCCCTCGGGATCGAGCCCGGTGAGGCGCCAGGGGCCGGGCTCCGCCCCCGCGAAATGCGTCGCGTAGAGGGCGAGCGCGTCGGCATGGTCGTCGTTCATGTGGGCGGCCGCCCCGGCCTCGCTCGCGGCGAGGCCCTCCATCCCGGCGAGGTCGGTGAGGAGTTCGGCCGCGCTCAGGGTCGCGGCCTTGGCGAAGCCGCCGTTCAGGTGCCCGGCCGCCGGCTCCAGCCGGAAGAAGGCGAAGTCCGGGAAGTCGGCGTAGAGCTTCGCCTTCGGGTGGCGGGCGAGGAAGCGGGCGCGCACCCGCGGGTCGTCGCTGCGGGCGGCGCGCCCGGCCACGGTGAGGCGCGGATGGGCGAGCGGGTCGCCCTTGCCGCCCGGGCTGAGCAGGAGCGAGCAGCGCGGCTCGGCCTCCAGGTTGAGCGTGTGGGCCGAGAGGCGCGAGAGCAGCATCAGGGGCGCGCCGTCGAGGTCGGTCGCCACCGTGACGAGCGATGCGAAGGGCGATCCGTCGCCGCGATCGAGCGTGGCGAGGGCCCCCGACCGGGTGCTGCGCAGCAGGTCCTTGGCGAGCCCGACCGCGTCGAACGGCGCCTGGGCGGCCGCGAAGGGGGCTGCCGGTTGTCTGTCGCTCTCCGCCATGGCGTCCAACTCCCGCGTCTCGCGCCACCCTGGCCGGGGCGGGCGCGCCCGTCCATCGCGCCTCGCGTCGCGGGTGCGGCGGGGCCGCGCGCCGCCGCCGCCCCGGGTGCTCGCTTTTTGATCGCTTTGGGCCTAAGGGTGTCGAAACCGTGGCCCGGTTGTCACTGTCCAGCGCTTTGTGGCAGACAGCCGGCGGCCCGCGTCTCAGGCCGGATCCGCACCGGCGCGAAGTCGGGTGGCGTTCAGGAGGATCCTGCGATCCTGTCGCACGACGCCATCCTCGTCCCAGGGAATGACCATGCCGACCATCGCCCTCGTCGACGACGACCGCAACATCCTCACCTCCGTGTCGATCGCGCTCGAAACCGAGGGGTACCGCATCCAGACCTACACGGACGGCGCCTCGGCCCTCGACGGGCTCAAGCACTCGCCGCCGGATCTCGCGATCTTCGACATCAAGATGCCGCGCATGGACGGGATGGAGCTGCTGCGTCGCCTGCGTCAGAAGTCGGACCTGCCGGTGATCTTCCTGACCTCGAAGGACGAGGAGATCGACGAGCTCTTCGGCCTCAAGATGGGCGCCGACGACTTCATCCGGAAGCCGTTCTCGCAGCGCCTGCTGGTCGAGCGGGTGAAGGCGGTGCTGCGCCGCTTCGCCGCCAAGGAGGCCGGCCCGGCCGCCGCCGCCCGCGAGGCCGAGGCCGCCGCCGCTCGCTCGCTGGAGCGCGGCCAGCTGATGATGGATCCCGAGCGGCACACCTGCACCTGGAAGGGCGAGCCCGTGACCCTGACGGTCACCGAGTTCCTGATCCTGCAGGCCCTGGCCCAGCGCCCGGGCGTCGTGAAGAGCCGCAACGCCCTCATGGACGCCGCCTACGACGACCAAGTCTACGTCGACGACCGCACCATCGACAGCCACATCAAGCGGCTGCGCAAGAAGTTCAAGGTGGTCGACACCAACTTCGACATGATCGAGACGCTCTACGGCGTCGGCTACCGCTTCAAGGAAGCTTGAGACCCGGCACGTGAGCAGCGGTTCCGCACTCGGCGCCATGCGGCGCCTCCTCGGGGCCGGTGCGCCCGGAACAGGCAGCGAGGCAGATCCCGACGCCGAGGCGCCGCGGGAGCCCCTCTCCCTGCGGCTGGTCGGCCGCTGGATCGCCCAGCGCGCCTCCTCCAGCCTGACCCGGCGCATCGTCGTGCTCAACCTCGCGGGGCTGATCGCCCTGCTGGTCGGCTTCCTCTACCTCAACCAGTTCCGCCAGGGCCTGATCGAGGCGCGGGTGAAGAGCCTGCTGACCCAGGGCGACATCATCGCGGGGGCGATCGCGGCCTCCGCCACGGTCGACACGGACGCGATCAGCATCGACCCCGACCGCCTGCTGCAGCTCCAAGCGGGCGATCCGGGCGCCGGGGCGGAGGAGCCGGTCTCGGCCCTCGAATTCTCCCTCAACCCGGAGCGGGTGGCGCCGCTGCTGCGCCGGCTGATCACCCCGACCGGCACCCGCGCGCGGGTCTACGACCGCGACGGGTCGAACCTGATCGATTCGCGCGCCCTCTACGTGCGGGGCGACCTCGCCCGGGGCGAGGTGCCGGTGCGCAAGGAGCGCCCGAGCCTGATGGAGCGGGCCTGGGACGGCCTGCGCCAGCACCTGCCCTTCCCGCACCGCGAGCCGGGGCCGGAGGATACCGGGCCCTCGGACGGGCGCAGCCTGCCCGAGGTGCAGCGGGCGCTGGCCGGGAGCCGGGGCACGCTGGTGCGCCGCAACGCCCACGGCGAGACCATCGTGTCGGTCGCGGTGCCGATCATGCGCGCCCGCACGGTGCGCGGCGCCCTGCTGCTCTCGACCCAGGAGGGCGACATCGACAAGATCATCGCCTCCGAGCGCTTCGCCCTGCTGCAGGTGTTCCTGATCGCGGCGCTCGTGATGGTGGTGCTCTCGCTCCTGGTCGCCGGCCAGATCGTCGGGCCGGTGAGCCGCCTGTCGGAGGCGGCCGAGCGGGTGCGGCTCGGGATCAGGTCGCGCCAGGAGATCCCCGACTTCACGACCCGCTCGGACGAGATCGGCCACCTCTCCCGGGCCCTGCGCGACATGACCCAGGCGCTCTACCGCCGCCTGGACGCGATCGAGAACTTCGCGGCCGACGTCTCGCACGAGCTCAAGAACCCGCTCACCTCCCTGCGCAGCGCCGTCGAGACGCTGCCGCTGGCCAAGACCGACGAGTCGCGCGGGCGGCTGATGCAGATCATCCAGCACGACGTGAAGCGCCTCGACCGGCTGATCAGCGACATCTCGGACGCCTCGCGCCTCGACGCGGAGCTCGCCCGGGCCGAGGCCGCGCGGGTCGACCTGAAGAAGCTCCTCACCACCGTGACCTCGGTGGCCAACGAGCGGCGCCGGCCGCGGGACGCCGCCATCACCTTCACGGTGGAGGCGCCGCCGGCCGGCATCGAGGACCCCTTCGCGATCATCGGGCACGACAGCCGGCTCGGCCAGGTGGTGAACAACCTGCTCGACAATGCCCGCTCCTTCTCGCCCAAGGGCGCGACCGTGCGGGTGAACCTGCGCCGCCTGCGCAACACGATCGAGCTCACGGTGGAGGATGACGGGCCGGGCATCCCGCCCCACGCCCTCGAGCGCATCTTCGAGCGCTTCTACACCGACCGGCCCGAGCAGGGCTTCGGCCAGAATTCCGGCCTCGGCCTGTCGATCTCGCGCCAGATCGTGCAGGCCCATCGCGGCACGATCCGGGCCGAGAACCGGCTCGGGCCGCCGGGCGAGGACGGCGAGCCCTGCCTGCTCGGCGCCCGCTTCGTGGTGCGCATCCCGGGGCTGCACCGCTGAGCGCCGGGCCGGTCACGCTCCACGCCACCTGCGTGGTGCTCGGCGAATCGGGCGTGCTGATTCGGGGGCCGGCCGGGAGCGGCAAAACGACCCTGGCGCGCGACCTCCTGGCGGGCGGTTCCCAGTGCGGCCTGCACGCCGCCCTGGTGGGCGACGACAGGGTGATCGTGGAGGCCTGCCACGGCCGCCTGGTGGCGCGGCCGCACCCGGCCCTGGCGGGGCTCGTCGAGATCCGCGGCGTGGGCCTTCAAACCCTTGAGAACACGCTGCCTTCGGCGGTTGTGCGGCTCGTCCTGGACCTCGCCGAGACGGCCCCGCGGATGCCCGAGGCGGGGGCGGAGAAAACGACTCTCCTGGGGGTCTCCCTCCCCCGCATGATCCTTCCCCGGGACCCCTCCCGGACGAGCACCGTGTTGTGGCGCTGGCGCCGCCCTCGTGGCATCATGATGACGGAGTGATGCGGATTCCGCCTCGTTGCTCTTGCGCTCGCCCTTGCGCTGCACAAAATGGCGGCTCGGCTCTGTATGGGGCGTCGGAACTCGTGTCGATGATTGGAATGGTGCTCGTCACCCACGGTTTGCTCGCGACGGAGTTCAAGGCCGCGCTGGAGCATGTCGTGGGTCCGCAGGAGCAGCTCGAAACCATCACGATCGGCCCCGAGGACGACATGGAGGTCCGGCGCAAGGACATCATGTCGGCGGTCTGCCGGGTGAACACGGGCGAGGGCGTGGTGGTCCTCACCGACATGTTCGGGGGTACGCCGTCGAACCTCGCGCTCTCGTGCATGAACGGCGGCTCGGTGGAGGTGGTGGCCGGCATCAATCTGCCGATGCTGATCAAGCTCGCGAGCGTCCGCGACGAGGAGAGCCTCGGCGAGGCCGTCCTGCACGCGCAGGAGGCGGGCCGCAAATACATCAACGTGGCCTCCCGGGTCCTCGCCGGGAAATAGCGCTCGCCCTCCCCGTTTTCGCCACGACGAGAGCCGGACGGCCGCCGACGCCATCGCAACCGGCTCCAGCAGGATCCGATCTCCGATGAACGACGACGATGCGGGTGGATGGGACGCTCCGGCGGTGCCTGAGGGCGCGACGGCGCGGGAATTGCCGATCATCAACCGCCGCGGCCTCCATGCCCGCGCCTCCGCCAAGTTCGTCCAGGCGGTGGAGCGCTTCGAATCCGAGGTGACGGTGACGCGCGCCGGCGAGACGGTGGGCGGGCGCTCGATCATGGGCCTCCTGACCCTCGGGGCCGCGCAGGGAACCAGCATCTTCGTGACCGCTCTCGGCCCCGACCAGGATGCCTGCCTGGAGGCGATCGCGGCGCTCCTGGCCAACCGGTTCGGAGAGGACGAGTAGGGGCGGGGCCGTCGCGCCGCGCGCCCGTCGTCCTCCCCGCGGTGCGCGCGGCGCGACGGCCCGCGCTCCTCTGCGCGCCCCGCTCCCTCAGGCCGAGCGGCGCTCCCCGTCCGCCGCGCGCCGGGCCGGCGCGACGCTCACCGCGGCGTCGAGCAGCATCACGCCCGGCCGCTCGCGCGCCGGCGCGAGCGCGCAGCCGGCCTCGCGCCAGATCCGGTCCTGCCCGGCCGGGCCGAGCCGGATCGCGGCCGCCACCACGGCGCCGTCCCGCCGCACGAGGTCGACCCCGCAGGCGCGGCGCTGGGCGAAGCGCCGGGTGACGACCCGCAGGGCCGTCGCCGCGTCCGCGTCGTGCAGGAGGTTGGGGCCGGGCCGCGCCCCCTCCAGCACCAGGAAATGCTCGACCGCGTCGCGCAGCTGACGGGGCGCGCGCACCCGCTCGAGCGAGGTGCGCCCCCGCGGCAGGGTCGGCAGCGGTTCGGCCGCCGGGCCGGGGGCCGGCCGGGAGGCGACCGTCAGGGGGCGACCGCTCGCGGCGGCGACCTCCCGCAGCGCCGCGATCAGGCGGCCGGCCGGGAGCAGCCCGGGCAGGCGCAGGGTGCCGACGCGCGAGCCCGCCCCCGCGAGGTGGTCGAGGGCCGCGCGCAGGATTGCGGCGGTCTCGCGGGCGTCCACGACCGGCGCCGCCCCCTCGGCGAGCGGCAGGACCCAGAGCTGCGCCGTCCGGCCCGGGCGCAGCCCCGCCGGCAGCTGCAGCGGCAGCACGCCGCGCAGGACGGGCATTCCGTCCCCGTGTTGCCAGACGAGGAGCAGGGCGAGGCGGCGCCCCTCCGCGAGGTGCTGGGCCAGCGTGAGCACGAAGTCGGGGTCGCCGGCGAAGCCCGGCGACAGGGCCCGGGGCAGGAGCGCCCGCCAGGCGGCGATCTCGGCCTCGCGCAGGCTCGCCGGGTGCCGCAATTCGGCGCTCCAGCGCCCCTCCTCCCGGATTCCGCCCTGGATCACCGAGAAGGGTGTCGTCGTCATGCCTGCCCCCCTTTGGCCCGACCGCTCCGGATCGGGTGGCCCGATCGTCCCGGATCGGGACGGATCCGCGGCCGAGGCGGCCGCGCCCGGTTTACCGATCAAGAACCATTCCGGGCGGGGGCGCCCTCAGCCGCCCGGGATCGCCAGGGGGTTGGCCGTGAGGGCGGCGGCGTCCGGCGCGTCCGGGGCCGGGCGGCCGAGGAAGGCGTCCCACAGGCGGCGCACGAAGGCCGGGTCGCCGTCGCGCAGGATCAGGACGAGCCGCGAGGTGCGGTCCGGCCCCGGCCACGCGTCGAGGGTGGCCGGGGCGTGGACGACGTGCTGCACCCCGTGCACCACGACGGGGCGGCCGGGATCCTCGGCGAGGCCGACGAGCCCCTTGAGGCGCAGGAGCTTGGCCCCCTGGCCGGAGCGCAGGAGGTCCAGGAACATCTCGAAGGCCGCCCGCGGCACCGGCTCCGGGCTGACCAGGCTGAAGGCCCGGATCGCGGCGTCGTGCCGGTTCAGGTCGTGGTGGTGGTGGCCGTGATGCTGGGCGTGGTGGTGGCGCGCCTCCGCGGCCGCGACCGCCTCGGCGCCGAGCCAGGCCGCGACGTCCGCGATCTTGCCGTCCGTGCCGAACAGGCCGCCGAGCAGCGCCTCGGCCGGCGCGTCGGGCCCGAGCACCGGGGCGGCCGGGTTGAGGGCGGCGAGGCGCGCCCGCAGCGCCGCCGCCTCCCCGCCCGGGAGATCCGTCTTGGTCAGGACGAGGCGGTCGGCCACGGCGGCCTGGCGCAGGGCCTCGGGATGCGCGTCGAGCGTGCCCGCGCCGTTGACCGCGTCCACGACCGTGACGACGGCCTGGAGGGCGAAGCGCAGGGCCAGGTAGGGGTGGTAGAGGAGCCCGTGCAGGATCGGCGCCGGGTCGGCGAGACCGGTCGTCTCGATGATCACGCGCCGGAAGGGCTGGATGCGCCCGTTGTCGCGCTTGCGCAGCAGGTCCTCCAGCGTGGCGATGAGGTCGCCCCGCACGCTGCAGCACAGGCAGCCGGCGCCGAGCAGGATCATGCCCTCGTCGACGGTCTCGATCAGCAGGTGGTCGAGCCCGACCTCGCCGAACTCGTTGACGATGACGACCGTGTCGGCCAGGGCCGGGTCGCGCAGCAGCCGGTTCAGCAGCGTCGTCTTGCCGGCGCCGAGGAAGCCGGTGAGGACCGTGAGCGGGATCGGGGCCGGCCGGCGGGATGGATCGGGCATCGGGAGGGACTCGAAGGGGGACACCGCCCTTCTCCCCCACGGGGCCCGGGAATCCAACCCCTCCGCGGGCGTTGCCGGCCCCCGGGTCCCGCGGCCTCGCGGGGCTCAGGCCGCGATCAGGCCCCCCATCGCAGCCACCCGGGCGAGGTGGTGGTCGGCATCCCCGAACAGGGTGTCGATCATCGTCACGCGCTTGAAGAAGTGGCCGACGCTGTACTCCATGGTGACGCCGACGCCGCCGTGGAGCTGCACCGCGCCCTGGCCGACGATGCGGCCCGAGCGGCCGATCTGCACCTTGGCGCCCGAGAGCGCCCGCGCGCGCTCCGCCGCATCCTCCTCCCCGGCCATCATGGTGGCCAGGAAGGCCATCGAGCGGGCCTGTTCGAGGGCGATGAACATGTCGGCCGCCCGGTGCTGCAGCACCTGGAATGACCCGATCGGCGTGCCGAACTGCTTGCGGGTCTTGAGGTACTCGACGGTGAGGGCGTGCATCCGGTCCATGGCGCCGACCGCCTCGGCGCAGAGCGCCGCGATCGCCTCCTCGACCACCCGCTCGATCGCCGGCAGCGCGTCCTCCGGCGCGCCCAGCACCGCCTCCGGCCCGACCTTGACCGAGGAGAGCGAGATCTCGGCCGCCCGCTGCCCGTCCTGGGTCGGGTAGCCGCGGCGGGAGACGCCCTCCGCCCTGGCATCGACCAGGAACAGCCCGATCCCGCCCCGGTCGCGCCGGGAGCCGGCGGTGCGGGCCGAGACGATCAGCCGGTCGGCGCTGTCGCCGTGCAGCACCAGGGACTTGTCGCCCTCCAGGACGTAGCCCGCCCCGTCCCGGCGCGCGCTCAGGCCGACGTCGTGGAGGTCGTAGCGCGCCTGCCGCTCGTGATGCGCGAAAGCGTAGCGGGTTTCGCCGCCGATCAGGCCCGGAAGCCACTCGGCCCGCTGCGCCGCCGAGGCCGCGCGGCGCATCAGCCCGCCCGCCAGGACCACGGTGGCGAGGTAGGGTTCGAGGACCAGGGCGCGGCCGAAGGCCTCCATGACGATCATGGTCTCGACCGGCCCGCCGCCGATGCCCCCGTCCTCCTCCGCGAAGGGCACGGCGAGCAGGCCCTGCTCCGCGTAGGACCGCCACATCTCGGGCGAGAACCCCTCCGGGTGGCGGCCGTGGCGCGTGCGGGCCTCGAAATCGTAGCGGTCGGCGAGGAGCCGCTCGACGCTGTCCTTGAGGAGGCTCTGCTCCTCGCTGAGATCGAAATCCATCGACGTCTCTTCCCCGAATTCCAGGCCGCGCGGGCCCGCGAGAGCATTTCCTGACGAAGTGGATGCCGGTTCGTCGAAGAAAACGCGGCAAAACCAAGGACCTGGACCAGCGCCCGATCGCGGCGCGATCGGGCGCCGATCTAGAGGCCCAGGATCGCCTTGGCGATGATGTTCTTCTGGATCTCGTTCGAACCGCCGTAGATCGAGATCTTGCGCCAGTTGAAGTAGGTCGGCGCGGCCGGGCCCGCGTAGTCGGGGCCGATCGGCGGCTCGTTGTGGCCCTGGTCCTCGTCCTCGGGCAGGTACGGCAGGGCGTAGGGGCCGACCACGTCGAGGAGGAGTTCCGTGGTGGCCTGCTGGATCTCCGAGCCCTTGATCTTGAGGATCGAGGAGGCCGGGTCGGGCTTGCCCTTCTCGCGGGTGCGCTCGGCGGCCACGACCCGCAGCTGCGTCATCTCCAGGGCCTTGAGCTCGATCTCGAGGGCCGCCAGCTTCTCGCGGAAGCGCGGATCCTCGATCAGCGGCGCGTCGCCGACCCGCTCCAGGGCCGCCAGTTCCCTGAGGCGCCGGATGCGCTGCTTGGAGACGCCGACCCGCGCTATGTTGGTGCGCTCGTTGCCGAGCAGGAACTTGGCGTAGTCCCAGCCCCTGTTCTCCTGGCCGACCCGGTTCTCGACCGGCACCCGCACGTCGTCGAAGAAGACCTCGTTGACCTCGCGGCCGCCGTCGAGGGTCTGGATCGGCCGCACGGTGATGCCGGGCGTGCGCATGTCGATGAGCAGGAAGGTGATGCCCTCCTGCTTCTTCGCGGCCGTGTCGGTGCGCACCAGGCAGAAGATCCAGTCGGCGTGCTGGGCCAGCGTGGTCCAGGTCTTCTGGCCATTGACCACGTAGTGGTCGCCGTCCCGCACGGCCCGGGTCTTGAGCGAGGCGAGGTCCGAGCCGGCGCCGGGTTCCGAGAAACCCTGGCACCACCAATCGTCGAGGTTGGCGATGCGGGGCAGGAAGTGGCGCTTCTGCGCCTCGGAGCCGAACTGCGCGATCACCGGCCCGACCATGTAGACGCCGAATTGCAGCGGCGAGGGGGCCGGGAAGCTCTGCAGCTCGTCGAGGAAGATGTACTGGCGCACCGGGTCCCATCCGGTGCCGCCCCACTCGACCGGCCAGTTCGGCACCGCCCAGCCCTTGGCGTTGAGGATGCGCTGCCAGGTGACGATGTCCTGCTTCGAGGGATGGTGCCCGTCGATCAGCTTCTGGCGGATCTCGGCGGGCAGGTTCTCCTCGAAGAAGCGGCGGACCTCCTGGCGGAAGGCCCGCTCCTCGGGCGTGAAACGAAGGTCCATGTCAGCCTCCCGATCGTGTGGTTGCCGGGCTTGCCGCCCGGCTGGCCGGGCCGCGGGGGCCGCCCGTCAGAGATCCCGGAACCCCTTCCCCTCGGCGGCGAGCCGCTCCAGCAGGGGCGAGGGCGCGAAGGCGTCGCCGTACTCCGCCTGGTAGGCGCGCAGGCGCTCCAGCACCGTCGGCAGGCCGATGCCGTCCGCCCAGAACATCGGGCCGCCGCGATAGACCGGCCAGCCGTAGCCGTTGATCCAGACGATATCGATGTCGGAGGCGCGGATCGCCTTGCCCTCGTCGAGGATCTTCGCGCCCTCGTTGACCATCGGGTAGAGGCAGCGCTCCAGGATCTCCTGGTCGGAGGCGGGCTTGCGCGCCACGCCCTGCCGGGCCGCGACCCTGGCGATGATCTCCTCGGTGACCGGCGACGGCGAGGCCTTGCGCTTGGCGTCGTAGTCGTAGAAGCCCGCCCCGGTCTTCTGCCCGCGCCGGTCGATCTCGCAGAGGAGGTCGCGCACGCTCTCCGAGCGGTTGGTCTCCCGGCTCCAGCCGATGTCGAGGCCCGCGAGGTCGCTCATCGCGAAGGGGCCCATCGGCAGGCCGAACTCGTAGATCACCCGGTCCACGTCCCAGGGCGTGACGCCCTCCAGGATCAGCCGGTTCGCCTCGCGCTGGCGCTCGGCCAGCATGCGGTTGCCGACGAAGCCGTGGCAGACGCCGACCAGCACGGCGATCTTGCCGACCTTGCGGCCGACCTGCATCGCGGTGGCGATCACGTCCTTGGCCGTCCTCGCCCCGCGCACCACTTCGAGCAGCCGCATGACGTTGGCGGGCGAGAAGAAGTGCATGCCGATCACGTCGGCGGGGCGGCCCGTCACCGAGGCGATCTCGTCGATGTCGAGGTAGGAGGTGTTCGAGGCCAGGATCGCGCCCGGCTTGGCGACGCGGTCGAGCTTGGAGAAGATCTCCTTCTTGATGCCCATGTCCTCGAACACGGCCTCGATGATGAGGTCGCAGTCCTTCAGATCCTCGATCGCCAGCGTGTCGGCGAGGAGGCCCATGCGGGTCTGGACGTCCTCGGGCCGCAGGCGGCCCTTCCTGGCGGTGTTCTCGTAATTGCTGCGGATCACCGCGAGGCCGCGGTCGAGGGCCTCGCGCCTGGCCTCCACGATGGTCACCGGGATGCCGGCATTGAGGAAGTTCATCGCGATGCCGCCGCCCATGGTGCCGGCACCGATCACCCCGACCCGGGCGATCGGGCGGGTCGGGGTGTCCTCGGGCACGTCCGGGATCTTGGCGGTCTGGCGCTCGGCGAAGAAGACGTAGCGCTGCGCGGCGGATTGGCTCCCGGAGACGAGCTTCAGGAACTGCTCGCGCTCGAAGGCGAGGCCCTGCGGGAAGGGCAGGCGGCAGGCGGCCTCGACGCAGGCGATGCAGGCCTCCGGCGCCTCGAAGCCGCGCATCCTGCGGGCATTCTCCTTCCGGAAGGCGTCGAACAGGCCGGGCGCGTCGCGGCCCTCGGCGAGGCGCTCGTCGCGGTCGCGGATCTTGGTGAGCGGCCGCCCCTCGGCGACGACGCGCTGCGCGAAGGCGACCGCGTGGGCGCGCAGGCCCTCCTCGGGGGCGAGCTCGTCGATCAGCCCCATCGCGGCGGCCTGCCCGGCGCCGAGCGGGGCGCCGCCGACGATCACCTCGAGCGCCTTGCGGGGCCCGACGATGCGCGGCAGGCGCTGCGTGCCGCCCGCGCCCGGCAGGATGCCGAGCTTGACCTCCGGCAGCCCGACCTTCGCGGAGGGCACCGCCACCCGGTAGTGGCAGGCGAGCGCCGTCTCGAGCCCGCCGCCGAGGGCGTTGCCGTGGATCGCCGCGACGACCGGCTTCGTCGCGGCCTCGATCCGGTCGAGGAGGTCCGGCAGGGAGATGCCGCGCGGCGGCGTGCCGAACTCGGTGATGTCGGCCCCCGCGGAGAACATCCGCCCGCCGCCGATCAGCACGATCGCCGTCACGGCGGTATCGGCCTCGGCGCGGGCCAGAGCCGCCGCGATGCCCTCGCGCAACGCCGTCCCGAGCGCGTTCACGGGTCCCGATTGCAGCGTCAGGACCGCGACCGCGCCCTCGCGGCTCTCGGAGACGGGGGTGGCTTCAGTCATCGCGAATTGTCCTCCGAGCGCATTGCGACCGCGTCGAACCGGTCCGCCGGCGCGGGGCGCCGTGCCGACCTCGCCCGACGGGCCTCGTTCCGAACGCCTCAATAGATCTCGAACAGGCCGGCCGCCCCCATGCCGCCGCCGACGCACATCGTCACCACCCCGTACTTGGCGCCGCGGCGGCGGCCTTCCAGCAGGATGTGCCCGGTCATCCGGGCGCCCGACATGCCGTAGGGGTGGCCGATGCTGATGGCACCGCCGTTCACGTTCAGCCGCTCGTCCGGGATGCCGAGCCGGTCGCGGCAGTAGAGCACCTGGCAGGCGAAGGCCTCGTTCAGCTCCCAGAGGTCGATGTCCTCGACCGAGAGGCCGTGCTGGCGCAGCAGCTTGGGCACCGCGAAGACCGGGCCGATGCCCATCTCGTCGGGGTTACAGCCCGCCACCGCCATGCCCCGGTAGGCCCCGAGCGGCTGCAGGCCCCGCCGCTCGGCCTCGCGGGCCTCCATCAGGACGCTCGCCGAGGCGCCGTCCGAGAGCTGGCTCGCATTGCCGGCGGTGACGAAGCGCCCCTCCTTCACCCGCTGGCCATCCTTGAACACGGGCTTGAGGGCGGCGAGGTCCTCCGGACGCGTCTGCGGCCGGTTGCCCTCGTCCTGGGCCAGGGTGACCTCCCGCGAGGCGGTCTCGCCGGTCGCCTTGTCGGTGACGGTCATGCGGGTGGCGAGCGGCACGATCTCGTCGGCGAAGCGTCCGGCCGCCTGGGCCTCGGCGGTCCGCCTCTGGGATTGCAGGGCGTAGGCGTCCTGCGCCGCGCGGTCGATCCCGTAGCGCTCCGCCACGGTCTCGGCCGTCTCGATCATTGTCATGTAGAGCGCCGGCACCCGCTCCACGAGCCAGGGGTCGGTCCCCCGGAAGCGGTTGATCCGGTCGTTCTGCACGAGCGAGATCGATTCGAGGCCGCCGCCCACCGCGACGTCGACCCCGTCCGCCACGATCTCCTTGGCGGCGGTGGCGATCGCCATCAGGCCCGAGGCGCATTGCCGGTCCAGGCTCATGCCGGCGACGCTCGCGGGCAGGCCCGCCCGCAGGGCCGCCTGCCGGGCGATGTTGGACCCCGTGGAGCCCTGCTGGAGCGCCGCCCCCATCACCACGTCGCCGACCTCGGCCGGGTCGATGCCGGCCCGCGCCACCGCGGCGGCGATCGCGTGGCCGCCGAGCGCCTGAGCCTGGGTGTCGTTGAAGGCGCCCCGGTAGGCCTTGCCGATGGGCGTGCGCGCGGTCGCGACGATGACGGCTTCCCGCATCTCCAGTTTCCTCCTCGGGCCGGCTTCCGCAGAGGCGGCGGGCCGGGCGCCCTGGCTGTTATCGGGGAATGGGTATGGCGCCGCAAGGCCCGAAACCCCGGCCGTTCCCTCGGCGACCGGATCCCCGCCGCCGCGCTTTTCGAAAACACGGCTTGCTTAATCGCCATTGAGAGCTAAGGTCCGGGCAAAACGCAAGAGAATTTGGCAAGCGAATTTGGAGGGAGGCCCGTGCCGCTGTTCGATCTGACCGGCCGCGTCGCCGTGGTGACCGGCTCCTCGCGCGGCATCGGCCGCGCCATCGCGGAGCGCCTCGCCGAGCACGGCGCGCGGGTCGTGGTCTCCTCGCGCAAGGAGGAGGCCTGCCGGGCGGTGGCGGAGGCGATCAACGCGCGGCACGGGGAGGAGCGGGCCGTCGTGGTGCCGGCCAACATCTCGTCGAAGGCCGACCTCGAGCGCCTCGCGCGCCGCACGGAGGAGCGCTTCGGCCGCATCGACGTGCTGGTCTGCAACGCCGCCTCGAACCCCTATTACGGGCCGATGAGCGGGATCAGCGACGAGGCCTTCCGCAAGATCCTCGACAACAACGTGGTGGCCAATCACTGGCTGATCGGCTTCTGCGCGCCCGGGATGATCGCGCGGCGGGACGGGGCGATCATCATCGTGTCGTCGGTGGGCGGGCTGAAGGGCTCCGGCGTGATCGGCGCCTACAACGTCTCCAAGGCCGCCGATTTCCAGCTCGCCCGCAACCTCGCGGTGGAGCTCGGCCCCCACAACGTGCGGGTCAATTGCCTCGCGCCGGGCCTGATCCAGACCGACTTCGCCCGCGCCCTCTGGGAGGACCCGGCGAGCCGCGCCGCCTACACGGCCCGCACCCCGCTCGGGCGGATCGGCCAGCCGGACGAGATCGCGGGCGCGGCGGTGTTCCTGGCAAGTCCCGCCGGGGCCTTCATGACCGGCCAGAGCATCGTGATCGACGGCGGCCAGACCATCACGTGACGGCGAGGCGGGCCCTCGCCGCGCGGCCTGTCCCGTGCCATACGCTCTCCGGACGATCACGTCCGGACAGCGTCTGACGAGCCCGCGCGGCACTTGAGCGAAGCCGACATCCGCATTGCGGAGCAATCCGTCGGATGTCGTATGACGAGCCCGCGCGGCGCTTGAGCGAAGCCGACATCCGCATCGCGACGCAATCCGTCGGATGTCGGATCACTGATCCCGAGATGCCGATGACCGAATCCCCTGCCTGGCCCGCGCTCTCCTTCGCCGAGGCGACCGCGCGGCTGACCGCGCCGGGCTCGCCCTTCGCGGTGGACGAGGCGGTGATCCGCGGCGTGCCGACCCGGATCTGGGCCGCCGCGCCCCCGACCCTGCGCGACATCCTGCTGGTCGGCCGCCGCCACGGCGAGAAGACCTTCCTGGTCTACGAGGACGAGAGGGCGAGTTTCGAGGCCTTCGCGCGGGCGGTGCTGGCGCTCTCGGCCGACCTGATCCGCGGCGGCGTCCGCCCGGGCGACCGGGTCGCCATCGCGATGCGCAACCTGCCCGAATGGCCGGTCGCCTTCTTCGCCGCGCTGCTGGCGGGCGCGGTGGCGGCGCCCCTCAACGGGTGGTGGACCGGTCCCGAACTCGCCTACGCCCTGGCCGATTGCGGCGCCAGCGTGGCGGTGGTGGACGCGGAGCGCCTCGCGCGCCTCGCGGAGCGGCGGCAGGATTGCCCGGATCTCCGGCGCGTGCTCCTCGCCCGGGGCGAGGCGCCGGATGCGGAGAGCCTCCGGGAGATCATCGGGCCCGTCGCGGCCTGGGCCGCGCTCCCGCCCGGCACGGTGCCGGACGTGCCGCTCGCGCCCGACGACCTCGCGACCCTGTTCTACACGTCGGGGACGACGGGCCGGCCGAAGGGCGCCATGGGCACCCACCGCAACGGCGCCTGCGCGGTCCTGGCCCATCCCTACTCGGCCGCCCGGGCGGCCCTGCGCCGGGGCGAGCCGGTCCCGGTCCCGGATCCGGCGGCGCCCCAGAAGGTGGCGCTGGTCTCGGTGCCGTTCTTCCACGTCACCGGCTGCTTCGCGACTCTGGTCACCAACCTCCACCGCGGCGGGCGCCTCGTCCTGATGCGGCGCTGGGACCTCGCCCAGGCCCTCGACCTGATCGCGCGCGAGCGCTGCACCAGCGCGGGCGGCGTGCCGACCATCGCCTGGCAGCTCCTCGACGGCTGGGCCGCCGGGACGCACGACCTGTCCTCCCTGGAGACGATCACCTACGGGGGGGCCCCGGCCCCCGCCGAGCTGGTCCGCCGCCTGCGCGCGGCCTTCCCGCGGACGACGCCCGCGACCGGCTGGGGCATGACCGAGACCTCCGCCACCTTCACGCACCACATGGGCGAGGATTACCTCCACCGCCCGGACAGCTGCGGCCCGCCGCTGCCGATCGGCGAGGCGCGGATCGTCGATCCGGAGGGCCGCGTCCTGCCGCCCGGCGAGGTCGGAGAGCTGCAGGTGAAGGGCCCCAACGTGGTGGCGGGCTACTGGAACCGCCCGGACGAGACGGCGGCGTCCTTCCGCGACGGCTGGCTCGCGACCGGCGACCTCGCCCGGATGGATGCGGAGGGGTTCCTAACCATCGTGGACCGGGCCCGCGACATGCTGATCCGCGGCGGCGAGAACATCTATTGCTGCGAGGTCGAGAACGCCCTGCACGAGCACCCGGCGGTGGTCGACGCGGCCGTGGTGGCGGTCCCGCACCCGACCCTCGGCGAGGAGCCGGCCGCGGTGGTGGCGCTGGCGCGCGGCGAGAACGCCTCCGAGGAGGAGCTGCGCGCCTTCGTGGCCGCGCGGCTCGCCGCCTTCAAGGTGCCGGTGCGCATCCTCTTCCACGAGGAGATCCTGCCGCGCAATCCGAGCGGCAAGATCCTCAAGAGCGAGCTGCGGAAGCTGTTCTGACCGCGCCGGCGGGGCGGGATCCGCGCGGCGCGGCAGGCGCCGGGCCCGCCTGCCGCGTGGGCGGGCGGCGATCCCGCATCCCGCCCTACATCGGCTCGGCGCCGCGGCTCATCGCGGCGACGCCGGTGCGCGAGATCTCCACGAGCCCGATCTCCGACATCAGCCTGATGAAGCGCTCGATCTCGTCGGTGGAGCCGGTGAGCTCGAACACGAAGGAATTGAGCGTCGCGTCGAGGGTGCGGGCGCCGAAGGACGAGGCGAGGCGCATCGCCTCGACCCGGTGCTCGCCCTTGCCCACCACCTTCACGAGGCAGAGTTCGCGCTCCAGCGACTCGCCCTGCAGGGTCAGGTCGACCACCCGGTGCACCGGCACCAGACGGTCGAGCTGCGCCTTGATCTGGTCGATCACGGCGTTGGTGCCGGTCGTCACGATCGTGATGCGCGAGAGGTGCTGCGTGTGCTCGGTCTCCGAGACGGTCAGGCTCTCGATGTTGTAGCCGCGGCCGGAGAACAGGCCGGCGATCCGGGAGAGCACGCCCGGCTCGTTGTCGACGATCACCGCCAGGGTGTGGCGGGCGACCGGCTCGACCCGGACCGGCTCGGGGTAGTGGGTGTTCATCGCGTTCATCGGTCTCCCCCGCGGCCTTCAGACCAGGACCTTGCCTTCCTCACCGATCACCGAGCCGAGATCGCCCCCCGTCTCGCCGAGATAGTCGGACAGGAGCATCTCGTTGTGCGCCTTGCCGGACGGGATCATCGGGAAGCAGTTCTCGGTCTTGTCGACGATGCAATCGAAGATCACCGGGCCGTCATAGTCCAGCATCTCCTGGATCGCCGCGTCGAGGTCGCCGGGCCTCTCGCAGCGGATGCCCTTGGCCCCGTAGGCCTCGGCCAGCTTCACGAAGTCCGGCAGGCTCGACGAGTAGCTCTCGGAGTAGCGCGAGCCGTGCAGCAGCTCCTGCCACTGCCGCACCATGCCCATGTACTCGTTGTTCAGGATGAAGATCTTGACCGGCAGGCGGTACTGCACGGCCGTCGACATCTCCTGCATGTTCATCAGGATCGAGGCCTCGCCCGCGATGTCGATCACCAGGGCGCCCGGATGGGCGAGCTGCGCGCCGATCGCGGCCGGCAGGCCGTAGCCCATGGTGCCGAGGCCGCCCGACGTCATCCAGCGGTTCGGCTCCTCGAACTTGTAGTACTGGGCCGCCCACATCTGGTGCTGGCCGACCTCGGTGGTGACGTAGGTCTCGCGGTGCTTGGTCGCCTCGTAGAGGCGCTGGACCGCGTGCTGCGGCTTGATGGTGGTAGCGGAGGGCCAGTAGCCGAGGCACTCGCGCGCCTTCCAGCCGTTGATCTTCGACAGCCACTCGGTCAGGCGGCCCTTGTCCGGCGTCGGCGTGATCGCCCGCCACTCCGCCAGCATGTCGGCGAGCACCGAGGCGCAGTCGCCCAGGATGGCGAGATCGGCCTTCACGTTCTTGTTGATCGAGGAGGCGTCGATGTCGACGTGGATCTTCTTGGAGAAGGGCGAGAAGGCGTCGAGCCGGCCGGTGATGCGGTCGTCGAAGCGGGCACCGATGCAGATCATGACGTCGCATTCGTGCATCGCCAAGTTCGCCTCGTAGGTCCCGTGCATGCCGAGCATGCCCAGGAACTGCGGGTCGGATCCCGGATAGGCGCCGAGCCCCATCAGCGTCGAGGTGATCGGGAAGCCGGTGGTGCGGACGAGTTCGCGCAGCAGCCGCGACGCCTCGGGCCCCGAATTGATCACGCCGCCGCCGGTGTAGAAGACCGGGCGCCGGGCGCCGGCCATCAGGGCCACGGCCGCCCGGATCTTGCTCCGATCGCCCTGGATCTGCGGCTTGTAGGTCTTGTGGCCGTTCTCGACCGGCCGCCGGTAGAGGCCGCTCGCGAACTGGACGTCCTTCGGCAGGTCGATCACGACGGGACCGGGCCGGCCGTGCGAGGCGACGTAGAAGGCCTCGTGGAGGATGCGCGGCAGGTCGTCGATCGATTTCACCAGGTAATTGTGCTTGGTGCAGCTGCGGGTGATGCCGACCGTGTCGCATTCCTGGAACGCGTCGGAGCCGATCAGGTGGGTCGGCACCTGGCCGGTGATGCAGACGAGCGGGATCGAGTCGAGGAGCGCGTCGGTCAGGCCCGTGACGACGTTGGTGGCGCCCGGCCCCGAGGTGACGAGGACGCAGCCGACCTTGCCCGAGGAGCGCGCGTAGCCCTCGGCCGCGTGCACCGCCCCCTGCTCGTGGCGGACCAGGATGTGCTTGACGCTGTCCTGGTGGAACAGCGCGTCGTAGATCGGCAGCACCGCGCCGCCCGGATAGCCGAACAGCGTGTCGACGCCCTGATCCTGCAGCGCCCGGATCACCATCTCGGCGCCGGTCATGACCTCAGCCGCACCCATCTGATCCCCTCCTTGTGCTCGCGTCTCGTCTCGTGCAGCGGCCGGTTCGGGCAATAAAAAAGGGCCCCGAAGGACCCTGCATGCGCCACCGGCGGGCTCACGGGCTGTCTCTCAAGCCCGCCCCGTCCGTGGCGCCCACCCTACAATAAGACCCGCGCGCATGTCGCGTCGACCCATCCCGAAAAGTGGCGCGGAACCTACGCGCCCGGACCGGGCCGGTCAACCGGTTTTCCGGCGTCCTCGGCCGCGGAGCCTGCTTCGACTTTCGGGGCAGGCGGCGGCGGAGCATTGGGAATCCCCGCGCCCTCCCCTATCTCGGCCGCATCCGGGTGTCTGGCGGGTAGGCGGAGAATGGCGGGGGCCGCGGCCTTCCTGGTGGTCGATGTCGCCGGCACGGGCTGCGCCGTGCGGCGCGAGGCCGTGCGCGAGGTGCTGCCGCTGCCGCGCCTGTGGCGCCCCCCCGGGGTGCCGGCGGCGCTGGCCGGCTTCTTCAGCCTGGGCGGCGCGGCGGTGCCGGTGCTCGACCTCGCGGTCCTGTTCGGGCTCGCGGGCGCGTCCGCCGGCCGGCCGATGCTCTACCGTCACCTGCTCCTCGTGGGCGAGGCGGCGCCGCTCGCCCTCCTGGTCGACCGCGTCGACGACCTCGTCAGCGTGGAACCCGAGGCCGTGACGCCGCTCCCGCAGGGCACCGCCCTCAACGGCTGCGTCGCCGGGGAATTGCGGTGCGGCGGGCGCCTGCTGCACGAACTCGCCGTGTCCCGCATCCTCCTCGCCGAGGAGCGGGCGCGCCTCGACGCGCAGACGCGGCTCGCCCAGGAGCGGCTCGCCGAATGGGCCGCCTGACCCCGCGGGCGCCGACGGAGGATCCGGCCTTCGCGGCGCTCAAGGCGGCGATCGTCGCCCGCACCGGCCACCACTACTACGCCGACAAGGACGACCTGCTCTGGGACCGCCTGCGGGGCCGGCTGCGCGCCGCCGCCGCGCCGGACGCGGGCGCCTACCTGGCGCATCTGAGCGCCAGCGAGGAGGAATGGGCGGCGCTCGAAGCCGAGATCACCATCGGGGAGACGTTCTTCTTCCGCTACGCGGAGCAGTTCGCGGCCCTGCGCCGGACCATCCTGCCCGAGCGCATCGCCGCGAGGGCGCGGGAGAAGCGGCTGCGGATCTGGAGCGCGGGCTGCTCGACCGGTCCCGAGACCTACTCGCTCGCGATCCTGCTGCACGAGATCCTCGGCGAGGCGCTGGCGGAGTGGCGCATCGCGCTCACCGGCACGGACATCAACCGGGAGGTGCTCGCCGTCGCGCGCCGGGCCGAGTACGGGGCCTGGGCCCTGCGCAGCCTCTCGGCCGAGGAGCGGGCGCGCTACTTCCGGCGCGGCGCGCGCGAGAACACCTTCGCGCTGCGCCCGGAATTCCGCGGCCTCGCCCGCTTCGAGCCGCAGAACCTGCTCCACCTCGTCGACGGCACGGCCTCGCTCGCGCTCACGGATTACGACCTCATCCTGTGCCGCAACGTCCTGATCTACTTCCATCCCGACACGGTCATGGCGGTGGTGCGGGCGCTGGCCGAGCGGCTGCGCCCCGGCGGCTGGCTGCTGCTCGGACATGCCGAGCCCAACCCGGCCTTCGCGGAGATCCTGCGCCCGGTGAGCCTGCCCGGCACCGCCGCCTACCGGCGGCCAGAGGAGGACCCGGCCCCTCTCCCGGCGCTCCCGCCCGGACCGGCCCAGGAATCCTTCCCGCCGCGCGTCCCGCCGCCCGCCCCGTCGCGCCCGGCCCGCCGCGCCCCGGCGCGACCGTCGCCCCCGCCCGCGCCTCCGGCATCCCCGGCCGGCGAGTCCCCGCCAGGCGAGTCCCCGCCAAGCGAGTCCCCGCCAAGCGAGTCCCCGCCCGGCGCGGCGCTCGCCGCCGTGCGGGCGCTCGCGGATGCCGGGGATCTCGACGCGAGCTGGCAGGCCTGCCGGGCGGCCCTGCAGGCCGATCCGACCGACGCGCGGCTGCGCTTCTACGAGGGCCTGCTCGCCCGGGCGCGGGCGCGGCCCGAGGAGGCGGAGCGCGCCTTCCGCGCGGCGATCTACCTCGAGAAAGGCTTCGTCATGGCCCATTACCATCTCGGCCTGACCCTGATCGCCCTCGGGCGCGGGGCGGCGGGACGGCGGGCGGTCGAGAACGCCCTGCGGCTCGCCGCCCCCTGCCGCCCGAGACCGAACTGCCGGAGGGCGACGGCCTGACCGCCGCGCGCCTCACCGACGCGGCCCGGCCGCTCCTCGACGCGGTGGCGCCGTGACGGGTCCGGCTCATCCGACGGCCGCGCCCGGAGCGGCACTTGGCGCGGAGGCCACACTTGGCGCGGGGGCCACACTTGGCGCCGACGCGGCACTTGGCGCCGACGCGGCACTTGGCGCCGAGGCGGCACTTGGCGCCGAGGCGGCACTTGGCGCCGAGGCGGCACTTGGCGCCGACGCGGCACTTGGCGCCGACGCGGCACTTGGTGCCGCCCGGGTCGAGGCGATCCTCGACGCGCGCAGCCGCGCCCTGGCCGAGCGCGGCCGGGCGCCGGCCGAGACGCGGGCGCGCCGCCGCGTGCTCCTGTGCCGGATCGGGACCGAGTGCCTCGCCCTGCCCCTCGACGCGGTGGCCGAGGTGGCGCCGTTCCGGCCCTGCACGCCGGTGCCCGGCGCGCCGCCGGCCCTGATCGGCCTCTCGGGCCGGGGCGGCGCCCTGCTCAGCATCCTCGACCTCGCCACCGCCCTGGACCTGCCGCCGCTCCCGGCCGAGGCGGCCGCGCACCTCGTGGTGCTGCGCCGGGACGCGCCACGGCTGGGCCTGCGGGTCGAGCGGGCGCTCGCCGTGCTCGACGCGCTCCTGGATCCCGGCCCCGCCCCGCCCGGGCGGGCCGTCGCGGGCCACGCCCGCGCCGAGGCGGCCGACGCGGAGCGCTTCGCGCTCCGGGAAAGCTTCGCCCTCCTCGACCTCGCCGCCCTCCTGCAGCCCATCCTCGGCGCCGCGCCGCGGACCTGAATCCCCCCTCACTTCCGGAGCCAGTGACCAGCGTGTCGATCTCGATCGGGAACCGCATCCTCCTCGGCTTCACCGCCGTGATCCTGGTGATCGTGGCGCTCGGCCTCTACGCCCTCGCCCAGATCGGCGACGTGCGCCGCGCGACCGACCTCATCGTCAGCCGCGACCTCGCGGTGATGCACCAGCTGGAAGGAATCCGCGAGGCGCAGCGCCGGATGAGCGACCTGCGCGACGAGGCGACGACCCGCTACTTCCTGCGCGCCCTCAACCGCGAGGTGCCGCCCAAGGAGGAGCCGGCGGTCGGCTGGCGCCGCGCCGCCACCGCGGCCGAGACGGCGCTGGCGAGCGCCATCACCAACGTCAACGAGTATCGCGGCCAGTCCCTCTCCGCCGACCGGGCCGCCGCCTGGCAGCGGATCGGCGAGATCCTGACCGCGGCGGGGGTCGAGTTGCGGGCGATCCGCACCGGGACGGAACGGCAGTTCCAGGCCCTCGATGCCGGCGACGTGGCGACCGTGCAGAATGCGGAGACGGATCTCGATCAGGCGCAGGAGAGCTTCGGGCGCACCATGGTCTCGGCGCGCGACGCGCTCGACGAGGCGATCGCCGCGGGGCAGCGCCGGGTCGGCGCGGTCTACGAGGAGAGCCGCATCTCGACCATCGCGGCGCTCGCCACCTGCGTGGTGATGGCGCTGGTCATCACCGCCCTGATCCGGCGCTCGGTGGCCCATCCGCTCGAGACCGTGATGGCCTTCGTCGGCCGGGTCGGCGAGGGCGATCTCACCGGGCGGATCGCCGACCGGAGCCGGGACGAGTTCGGGCGGCTCGGACTCGTGCTGAACCAGATGGTCGACGGGCTGCGCGAGCTCGCGAGCCAGAACCGCGGCGCCACCGCGAACCTCAACGCGGCCGCGGCCGAGATCCGCGCCTCCGCCCAGGAGCAGGCCGCGAGCGTCGAGGAGCAGTTCGCCGCCGTGCAGGAGACCGCCGCCACGGTCGACGAGATCACCCATGCGGGGGCGCAGATCGGCAAGCGCGCCCAGGAGGTGATCGCCACCGCGCAGGCGACCGCCCAGACCTCGCAGGCGGGGCTGCGCGCCGTCGACGAGACCGCCCGCGCCATGGACGCGATCCGCGAACAGAGCGAGGCGGTGGCGACCAACATCGTCTCCCTGAGCGAGAAGACGCAGGCCATCGGCGAGATCATCGCCACCGTGAACGACGTCTCGGAGCGCACCCATCTCCTCGCCCTCAACGCCGCCATCGAGGCGGCCGCCGCGGGCGAGTCCGGCCGCAGCTTCGCGGTGGTGGCGAGCGAGATGAAGGCGCTCGCCGACCAGGCCAAGGAGGCGACCGGCCAGGTGCGGGCGCTGCTCGGCGACATCCAGCGGGGCATCAACGCCTCGGTGATGCTGACCGAGGAGGCGGTGAAGCGGGTGGCGCTCGGCAAGGAGCGCTCCGACACCACCCACGCGACCATCGAGGAGATCACCGCCCGCGTGCAGGAGAGCGTGCAGACCTTCCAGCAGATCGTCGCCTCGACGAACCAGCAGCAGCTCGGCATCGAGCAGGTGATGGGGGCGCTGCAGAACATCCGGCAGGCGAGCCAGCAGACCGCGGCGGGCACCCGGCAGGTCGAGAGCGCGGCCGCCAACCTGAGCGAGCTCGCGACGGCCCTGACGGCCCTGGCGCAGCGGTACCGGCTGTGACGGCGCCGGGCTGGCGGGCCGGGCCCCGCGGGTGGGCCGAAGCCCGCGGGCGGGCCGGAGCCCGCGGGCGGGCCGGGGCCCGCGGGCGGGCGGGCTGAGGCCGCCGCATGGACATCCGCGCCATGCTGCTCGCGGCCTTCGAGGCCGAGCATCGGGAGCATCTCGGGGCGATCCGGGCCGCCCTCGCCGCCGCGCGCGAGGGCCGCGGCCCGGACTGGAACGACGTCTTCCGGCGCGCCCACAGCCTGAAGGGCGCGGCCCGCGCCGTCGACCTGCCGGCGATCGAGGAGATCGCCCACCGGCTGGAGACCCTGTTCGACCGCATCGTCGAGGGCGCGCACCCCCTCGACGCGGCGGCGCTCGCCGCGGTGACGCTCGCCCTCGACCGGATCGAGGGCATGGCGGCGGGGCTCGCCGAGACGCCCGACCCGCCGCTCCCCGCCGACGCCGCCGCGGCCCTCGACCGGGCGCTCGGCCTGCAGCCGCCGGCCGCGCCGCCTCACCGGGAGGCCGCCCCGGCGACGCCGCCCGCGGCCCCCGCCCCGCAGGCGGAGCCCGCGCCCGAGCCCGCCCTCTCGGTCCTGCGCATCGCCAGCGACGACGTCGAGGGCCTGTCGCGGGCGGTGCACGGCCTCTCCCTCGCCCTTCAGGGCCACGACGAGATCGGCGGCGCCCTCGCGGCGCTCGACGGGCAGGGCCGGATCCTGCGCCGGACCGCCGACGCGTGGCGCGAGCGCACCGGCGAGGTCGCGGCCTTGGCGCGGCGCCTGCGCGAGGCGGGGGATCCCGGCGCCGCCCTCCTGGAGGCCGCCCTCGACCTCGGCCGCCGCCTCGACGGCGAGGCGCGGGTGATGGTGCGCGGCGTCTCGGGCCTCGCCCGCGACCAGCACCGCGCCGCCGGCACGGTCGAGGCGGCGGCGCGACGCCTGCGCGAGAGCAGCGACCGCCTGCTCCTCGTCCCCGCCGAGACGGTGTTCGGCGGCTACGGGCGGATGGTGCGGGAGATCGCCCGCGAGGCGGGCCTTCCCGTCGAGGTGCGGCTGCAGGGCCTCGACGTCCCGATCGACCGCAGCCTGCTGCAGGAGCTGAAGGACCCGGTCCTCCACCTGATGCGCAACGCGGTGAGCCACGGGGCCGAGCCGCCCGACGAGCGCCGCCGCAAGGGGAAGCCCGAGGCGCTCACCGTCACCCTGTCGCTCGCCGTGCGCGGGGGCGACCTCGTGCTCGCCGTGCGCGACGACGGGCGCGGCCCGGACGTCGCCCGCATCGTCGAGACGGCCCGCCGCCAGGGCCTGATCGCCCCGGATGCCAGGCCGACGACCCGGGAGGCCCTCGGCCTCGTCTTCGCGCCCGGCTTCTCGACCACCGACAAGATCGACCGCCTCTCCGGGCGCGGCGTCGGGCTCTCCGTCGTCGCCGAGGCGGCGGCCCGGCTGCGCGGCCGGGCGCGCCTGCGCCGGGCCCAGCCCCACGGGGCCGAGGTCGTCGTGGTGGTGCCGCTCTCGGCGGCGCGCCGGCCGCTCCTCCTCGTCGAGGCGGGGGGCCGCGTCTACGCGATCCCGAGCGGCGCCGCCGCGCGGCTGCTGCGGCTGCGGGCGGCGGAGATCGCGCCGGTCGCGGGCGTGCCCTCGGCCCGGCTCAGCCTCGACGGCCGCGACGCGGTGGTGCCGGTCGTGCCCCTCGCCGGGCTCCTCGGCGGCGACGCCACCCTCCCGGTCGAGGACGGGCTCCTGCGGGGCGTGCTGCTGCGCAGCGGCAGCGACCTCTGCCTCGCCGCCGTCGACCGCCTCCTCGACGTGCGCGCGAGCCTCGTCGGCCCGCCGCCGCCGATCGGGGGCGAGGCGGGGCTGTTCTCCGGCACAATCCTGCTCACGGACGAGACCCCGGCCCTCGTCCTCGACCCGGCCGGCCTCCTCGCCCGGGCCGGGGAGACGGCGGGCCGGGTCGCGCCGGCCCCGGCCCGCGCCGAGGCGCCCGGGCGGCGCTGGACCATCCTGGTGGTCGACGATTCGATCACCACCCGCACCCTGGAGAAGAGCATCCTGGAGGCGCAGGGCTACCGCGTCTTCGTCTGCGTCGACGGCCAGGACGCGCTCGAGCGCCTGCGCCGCGACCACGCCGAGGTGGATCTGGTGGTGGCGGATGTCGAGATGCCCCGCCTCGACGGATTCGGGCTGCTCCAGGCGATCAAGGCCGATCCCGCCTTGACGCGCCTGCCGGTCATCCTGATGACCTCCCGCGGCGACCCCGCGGACATCCGCCGCGGCCTCGATCTCGGCGCGGATGCCTACATCACCAAGCAGAAGTTCGACCAACGCGAATTGCTCGACACGATCGGCCAGCTCCTGTGAACGCGTCCGCCCGCCCCGCCCCCGTTCCGCTCCCGCCGCGCCGCGGACCCCTCCCGCGCGCGGGTCGTCACGCGGATCTCGGGCGCATCCCGGCCCGGAGGGCGCCATGACCGCCCCGGTCCGCGTGATGCTGGTCGAGGATTCCCTCGTCGTCCGCCAGCTCCTCGCCCACATCGTCAGCCGCGACCCGCGGCTCGCCCTCGTCGCGGCGGTCCCTTCCGGGGAGGAGGCCTTGCGGGAGATCCACCGCGTCCAGCCGGACGTGATCTCCATGGACATCCGCCTGCCCGGCATCGACGGGCTGGAGACGACGCGGCGGATCATGGCCGAGCGGCCGACCCCCATCGTGGTCATCGCCGACGCGGTCGAGGATTCCTCGCTCAAGATCTCCATGAACGCCCTGCGGGCCGGGGCGCTCAGCGTGGTCGAGAAGCCGGTCGGCACCGGGCACCGGGCCTACGCGGCGGTGGCGGACGAGATCTGCACGCAGCTGCGCATCATGAGCGAGGTGCCGGTGATCCGCCGCCGGCCGATCGGCGCCGAGCGCGAGCGCCCGCCCCTCTTCGACCCGCCCGCCCGGCCGGACGCGGTCGGCGCGCCGCCGGGCCTCGTCGCGGTCGCGGCCTCGACGGGCGGGCCGCCCGCCTTCGCGCGGCTCCTCGGCGCCCTGCCGGCCGCGTTCCCGGCCCCGATCCTGCTCGTGCAGCACATGGGCGCCGCCTTCATGGACGGCTTCGCCGCCTGGCTGAACGGGGTCGTGCCCCTCGCCGTCGAGATCGCCGCCGAGGGCGTGCGCCCGCTGCCCGGCCACGTCTACGTGGCGCCCGGGGACCGGCACCTCGAATTCGGGCCCGGCGGCCTCATCGCCCTGTCGGACGATCCCCCGATCGGCGGCCAGCGGCCCTCCGCGACCGCCCTGTTCCGCTCGCTCGCGCGCCATGCCGGGTCCCGGGCCCTCGGGATCCTGCTCACCGGGATGGGCGAGGACGGGGCGGCGGGTCTCCTCGACATGCGCCGAGCCGGCGCCCTCACGATCGCCGAGCACGAGACCTCCGCGGTGGTCTACGGCATGCCGGCCGCCGCCGTGCGGCTCAGGGCCGCGAGCGCGGTGCTGCCCCTCGACATGATCGCGCCCCGGATCCTGCGCGCGGTGCAGCCCGGAGCCGCCCGATGAGAGCCGCGCCGACCGGCGCCGCCCCGGCCCGGATCCTCCTCGTCGAGGATTCCGAGACCCAGGCCCTGCAGCTGCGCCTGTTCCTGGAAGGGAGCGGCTTCGCGGTGACGCGCTGCGCCACCGCGGAGGCGGCCCTCGACGCCCTGAACCAGGGCCTGCCCGACCTCGTCGTGGCCGATTACCACCTCCCGGGCATCAACGGCGACGAGCTCACCCGCCAGATGCGCCTGTCGCTGCGCACCCGCGCCACGCCGGTGCTGATGCTGACCGAGGCGCAGGGGCGCGACCTGGAGCGCCAGGGGCTGGAGAGCGGCGCCGACGCCTACGTGCCGAAATCCGCCGACCGCGACCTCCTCGTCCTGCGCATCCGCGCGCTGCTGCGCGAGCGCGGCGCGGGCACCGCCCAGGAGGCGGGGCACGGGGCCTTCCGGCGCGCCCGCATCCTGGTCGTGGACGCGAGCGCGACCTACCGGGCCTACCTCGCGGGCCTGTTCGGGCAGGACGGCCACGCGGTCGTGGCGGCCGAGGGCCCGGACCAGGCCCTGGCGGCGCTGGCCGCGCCCGACGCGGCCTTCGACTGCGTCACCGTCGATCTGCTCTCCACGGCCTACGAGGCGGTCGAGCTGTGCCGGCGCGTCGCTTCCCTGCGGGAGTCGGCGGGCGGCCCCGGCTTCTACCTCGTGGGGATCGGCAGCGCCGCGGCGGCCGGCAAGGACCTGCTGGTCCAGGCCTTCGCGGCGGGGGTCGACGACGTGGTGCCGAAGGGCGCCGAGGGCGAGGTGCTGGCGATCCGGGTGCGCACGCTGGTGCGCCGCAAGCTCCTGGAGGAGGACAACCGCCGGGTCGCGGACGAGCTGCGCCAGCACGAGCGGGCGGTGGAGCGCGCCCAGGCCGAGGCCGCCGCCGCCGAGGCCAAGGCGGCGCTGGCCGGCGCCCTGGAGCGGGCCAACCGCGACCTCGCCGATGCCAACCGCCAGCTCAAGGACGCGCAGGCCAAGCTCGTCCAGGCGGCCAAGATGGCCTCGCTCGGCGAGCTCGTCGCCGGCATCGCCCACGAGATCAACAACCCGCTCGCCTTCATTCTCGCCCACCAGGGCACGGTCGAGCGCTTGGTCGGCGAGGTGGCGGAGCAGGCCGAGGGGCTGCCCGAGCCGGCGCGCCGGGCGCTCGCCAAGGCCCGCGACCGGATCGGCGCGATGCGGCTCGGCCTCGGTCGGATCCAGGACCTCGTCGTCAACCTGCGCAAGTTCTCCCGCCTCGACGAGGGCGAGATGCGGAGCGTCAACGTGCCGGACGCGATCGAGACCGTGCTCGCCCTGCTGCAGCACAAGCTCGGCACCCGCATCGCCGTCGAGCGGCTTTTCGCGGGCGAGCCGGAGATCCGCTGCACGCCCGCCCTCCTCAACCAGGTCGTCATGAACATCATCGGCAACGCCGCGGACGCGATTCCGGGCGAGGGCCGGATCACCGTCGAGACGCTGAGCGAGGCGGAGAACGACGTGATCCGGATCAGCGACACCGGCCCGGGGGTGCCCGAGGCCCTGCGCGAGCGAATTTTCGAACCCTTCTTCACGACGAAGCCGGTCGGCTCCGGCACCGGCCTGGGCCTCGCCATTGCCTACAGCGTGGTTCAGGCGCATAGCGGCACCATCTCGGTCGAGACGGCGCCCGGCGGCGGCGCCTGCTTCGTGATCAGCATTCCGCGGCGGCCCGCATGATCACCGACGAGACGAACCTTCGGAGGGGCATGGACAGGGAGGCGGCGCGCGGCACCATCCTGGCGGTCGACGACGAGCCGGACATCCTCGTCGCGCTCGAGGACCTCCTGGAGGACGAGTTCCGGGTGCTGACGGCGAGCCGCCCGGCCGACGCGCTCGCCCTGCTCGCCGCCGAGCCGGACGTCGCCGTCATCGTCTCCGACCAGCGCATGCCGGGCATGACCGGCGACGCGCTGCTGGCGCGGGCCCGCGAGGTCAGCGACGCGCAGGCGATCCTCCTCACCGGCTACGCCGATCTCTCGGCCGTGACCTCGGCCCTGAACCGCGGCGGCATCACCGGCTACGTGACGAAGCCCTGGGACGCGGCCCTGCTGCGCGGCGCCGTGCGGGCCGCCTACGAGCGCTGCCGGCTCGGGCGCGACCTCGCCACGGAGCGCGCCCTCCTGCGCGGGCTCCTCGACCATGCGGGGGACGCGATCGCCTTCAAGGACCCGCAGGGACGCTTCGTGCGCCTCAACGCCGCCAAGGCCGCCCGGCTCGGCGCCGCCGTCGAGGATTGCCTCGGCGAGCCCGAGAGCCGCTTCCTCGATCCCGAGACGGCCGCCCGCGTCGAGGCCGCGGACCGGGAGGCCGCCGCCGGCCTTCACCCGGTCGAGGCGACGATCGCGGGCGGTCCCGCCGCCGCCCCGACCTGGACCCAGGTGGTGCGGGTGCCGATCCGCGACGCGCACGGGGCGCTCGCGCATCTCGCCACGATCGAGCGGGACGTCACCGAGCAGAAGCAGCTCGAAGCCCGCCTGCGCCAGGCCGACAAGATGCAGGCGCTCGGCACCCTGGCGGGCGGCGTCGCGCACGATTTCAACAACCTCCTCACCGCCATCATGGGCAGCCTCGAACTGGCGCTGCCGAAGGTCGCGGGCGACGCGCGGCTGACGCGGCTGATGACCAACGCCGCGCAGGCCGCCCAGCGCGGCGCCGCCCTGACCAAGCGGCTCCTCAGCTTCAGCCGGCAGCGGGACCTGCAGGCCCGGGTGGTCGACCTCAACGGCGTGATCCGGGGGATGGACGACCTGCTCGGGCGCAGCCTCGGCGGCTTCGTGCAGGTCGACCACGCGCTCGCGCCCGACCTCTGGCCGGCGCGGGTCGATCCCGAGCAGCTCGAACTCGCGATCCTCAACCTCTGCATCAACGGCCGCGACGCGATGCCGGATGGCGGGATCGTCACCCTGTCGACCCGCAACGTCGTGGTGGCGGGCAGCCCCGATCCCGACCTGCCGGACGGCGACTACGCGGTGATCGCGATCGCCGACACGGGGACCGGCATCCCGCCCGAGATCCTGAGCCGGGTCTTCGAGCCCTTCTTCACCACCAAGGCGCAGGGCCAGGGCACCGGGCTCGGCCTCGCCATGGTGTTCAGCCTGCTGCAGCAATCGGGCGGCACGATCCGCATCGACACCGAGGTCGGGCGCGGGACGAGGGTCGACCTCTACCTGCCGCGGGCGCACGAGCCGGTCGAGACCGACGAGGCCCGCGCGGGGGCGGCGGTGCCGCCGCGGCGGCGGGCCCGCATCCTGGTGGTCGACGACGACCCGCAGGTGCGCCACGTGACCGCCTCCTTCCTGAGCGGCTTCGGGCACGAGGCCGTGGAGGTGCCGGAGGCCGAGGCGGCCCTGGCGCGGATCGAGGCGGAGCCCTTCGACCTCGTCGTCGCCGACCTCGCCATGCCGGGCATGACCGGCCTCGACCTCGCCGAGGCGGTGCGCGGGCGCCGGCCGGACCTGCCCTTCCTGATCGTCACCGGTCACGCCGAGGCGGCGCGCATCCCGCACGCCTACGCGGTGCTGGAGAAGCCGTTTCCCTCGGGCGAGCTCGGGACCCGGGTGGCGGCGCTCCTGGCCGACGCGCCCGAGCGCCGCTAGGCGCTCCTGATCGAGGTGCCCGAGCGCCGCCAGGCGCTCCTGGCCGATGCGCCCGAGCGCCGCCAGGCGCTCCTGATCGAGATATCGGAGCGCCCCCGGGCGCTCGCGGCTCCGACACGGGGCAGCCATGCCCGCCGCGCCGCACGACGCGGCCCGGCGAGGTGGGCGATTGACGGCGGCCCGGCAACGATGGATGAGCGACGGCCGTGTCACCCAGGCTGGAGTATCCCCGGATGGTCCGTGTCCCGACCCCGCACGCCGCCCAGGACTCCTCCCCGGTCGGCGAGGCGCTGCCGGCCGGAGCGGGGAGCCGCGCCTGCATCGTGTGGCTGACCGGCCTCTCGGGTGCGGGCAAGTCGACCCTGGCGGGGCAGCTGCGCGATCTCCTGCGCGCCGAGGGGCGGCCGACCACGATCCTCGACGGCGACGCCCTGCGGCGCGGCCTCAACCGCGACCTCGGCTTCTCGGATGCCGACCGGGTCGAGAACATCCGCCGCACCGCCGAGGTGGCGTGGCTGATGGCCGATGCCGGGCTCACCGTGATCGTGGCGCTGATCTCGCCTTTCCGGCGCGAGCGCGCCGAGGCGCGCGCCCTCGCCCGCGGCCTGCCCTTCTTCGAGGTGCACGTGGACGCCTCGCTGCCGGCCTGCGAGCGGCGCGACCCGAAGGGCCTCTACCGGCGGGCGCGGGCCGGGGAGATCCCGCGCTTCACCGGGATCGACTCGGCCTACGAGCCGCCGGAGAGCCCCGACCTGCGCGTCGACACCGAGCGGCTCACGCCGCGGGAGGCGACCGCGCAGGTCCTCGCGCTGCTGCGCGGCTGAGGGCGGCGCGCCGGCGGACGGGCCGAGCCCGATCCCGCGTCCCGCGCGGGCCCGACCACCCGTCCAGAGCAGCGCCCGATCACGGTGCCATCGGGCGCTGCTCTCGGTCCTTGATTGTGCCGCATCGTCTCCGACGAAGCGCTAGATCTTCGACGGATCGAACCAGACGCAGTTCTTCGCCACCACGGCGAAGTTCAGTTCGGAGCGGGCCGGCTGCGGCAGCACCTGGCCATCGATCGCCACCGTGGTCTGGTTCGAGGTGGTCCCGTCCCCGAAGCTCTGCGGCCGCGTCACGTAGCAGTACTGCTTCTCGGGCTTGGCCTCGTCGCCCTTGAAGTTCCAGCCGGTGACGATCGAGCCGTCGAGATAGGGCACGGTCTTGAAGACCGTGAAGCTGGTGCGGATCGCCGTGGAGGCGGGCGCGTCCGACTTGCCCTGGTTGGTGGTGAGCGCCGCCACGTCCGGCCGCCCCGCCTTGGCCGGGGCGCCGCCCTCCAGCCGGAGCGTGTTGTCGGTGAGCGTCACCTCGCCCTTCGTCTTGAGCGTCACGTCGCCGAGCGCGGTGGTCAGGGCCGCCGCCAGCTTGTCGGCCGCGCCCTGCACCTCGTGCATCGCCGCGTAGCCGTAGAAGCCCGCGCCGATCCCGATCCCCGCGAAGGCCGAGAAGGTGCCGAGGCCGAGCGCCCGGAACAGGAAGGCGCGGGCCGCGACGACGCGGGCCTCCGCCCGCAGGCGGCCGTTCACGTGCTGGGCGAGGGCCACGTTCTCAGGGGTGCCGGGGGCGAGGTAGCTCACGGTCTCGGCCTCTCGATGCGGTCGTCATCCCGGCCGGGACCGGGCGGGGGGAGCCCTGCGGGGTGCCGTGCGGGCGGCGCTGGTCGAGGGGGATCGCGACCCCGGCCGCGATCGCCTCGCGCACCGCGCGCTGGGCGTCGTCGAGCTGCCCGGCGCTCTCGGCGATCTGCGTGAGGAGGAGCGGCACGCCCTCCTGGTTGAGCGCGACGCCGAGATCATCCTCGTCCTGGTAGGTGCGGCGCACCTGCACGGCGCAGAGCGCGAGCAGCGTCGAGGCGAAGGCCGCGCACAGGGCCGGCGCGAACACGAAGATGCGCAGGAAGGCGTGGACCTGCTGATCCGTGACGTCGATCGGGTCGACGCCGTAGACCATCGCCGTGAAGGAGTGGAGCTGCGAGCGCCGCACCGCGTCGCGGTAGGCCACCTCCGCCTCGGTCACGCGGCGGTCGGAGGCGCCGCGATCGAGGGCGGCGCGGGCGGCCCGGGCCTCGGCGAGGTTCCTGGCCAGGACCGCGCGCTCGTCGCCCGCGCTCTTCAGGCTGCCGGCGATGGTGGCGGTGCGCGGATCGGTGACGCAGCGCATGTAGGAGTAGCGCCGGCCCCGGCTGTTGGTGCCCTGCAGGCGCTCGCAGCGCTGGCCGGGCAGGCCGGCGAGCTGGGAGGAGGCCTCGCTGCTGCGCTTCTCCAGCGCCTGGGACTCGGCGGTGTACTGGGCGACGCGGGCGTCGGCCTGGCTGATGCGCGTGTCGAGGCTCGCCCGGTCGGCCTGCGCCTCCTTCAGCACGGAGAGGGCCTTGGAGGCCTCGGCGAGGCGGGGATGGAACATCATCTCGCCGAGCTGGGACACCGACTTGGTGGTCACGCCCGCCGCCATCACGATCCCGATCACCGCCAAGCCCTTGATCAGCCAGTCCCGCTGCACCCGGATCAGGATGCCGAGCGGCACCCGGCAGAGCTCGATCGCCGCGTAGACGACCGGCGCGAGCAGCATGAACCAGAAGCTCTGGTCGTGCGGGTCGGCGTAGGTCTGCGCGAAGAACCACGCGCCGGCGAGGGAGGTGCAGATCACCAGCGCCTCGACCACGTAGGCGATGGCGACGTAGCCCCAGCGGATGCGGTAGCCCTTCTCGACCGCGCGGCGCTGCTGCCACGCGGCGGTCTCGTCGCTCCAGGCCCGCCGCTCGCGCGCGACGATCCGGTCCGGGGGCTTTCTCACGAGCATCGACGCTCCTCGCGCGGGCGCGACGGCGGCCGCGTACACGACAACTCAACCCCTGATATGCTTCCGTTTTGTGCCGAAAATGCGCCGCGGGCGACCCCTGCGCCCCGGCCCCTCGCGTCCCGCGTGCCGTTGCGCACCGGAATTCGCGCCTGCCGCGCGCGACGGGCCGCGCTGCCCTATGATCCCGCGAGGGAATCGGCGCGCCTCGCCACCCCGACGGACCCGGAGGGCCCCCCGCATGTCGGACAACCGCTACCACAAGGACCGGCTCGGCAACCGCCGCCTGCATCCCGAGACGCTGATGCTCGGCTACGGCTACGACCCTGCCCTCTCGGAGGGTGCCGTCAAGCCGCCGATCTTCCTCACCTCGACCTTCGTCTTCACCTCCGCCGAGCACGGCAAGGCCTTCTTCGACTACGTTTCGGGCCGGCGCGAACCGCCGAAGGGCGAGGCGGCGGGACTGGTCTATTCGCGCTTCAACCACCCCAACAGCGAGATCGTGGAGGATCGCCTCGCCGTGTTCGAGGAGGCCGAGAGCGCGCTCCTGTTCTCCTCGGGGATGTCGGCCATCGCCACCAGCATCCTGGCCCATGCGCGGCCGGGCGACGCGGTGCTGCATTCGCAGCCCCTCTACGGCGGCACCGAGACGCTGATCGCCAAGACGCTCGGGGGCCTCGGCATCGCCGCGCACGGCTTCGCGAACGGCACCGACCCAGCCTGCGTGCGGGAGGCCGCCGCGGCGGCCCGGGCGGCGGGCCGGGTCAGCGTGGTGATGGTCGAGACGCCCTCCAACCCCCTCAACACGCTGGTCGACCTCGCCCTGGTGCGGCGGGTCGCCGACGAGATCGGGGCCGCGCAGGGCGGCGAGCCGCCGGTCGTGATCTGCGACAACACGCTGCTCGGGCCGCTCTACCAGCAGCCCCTGCGCCACGGGGCGGACATCTCGGTCTACTCGCTCACCAAGTACGTGGGCGGCCATTCGGACCTGATCGCCGGGGCGGCCCTCGGCTCCGCCGCGCGGATGCGGCCGGTGCGGCTGCTGCGCTCGGCGATCGGCACCCAGCTCGACCCGCATTCCTGCTGGATGATCGGCCGCTCCCTGGAGACGCTGTCCCTGCGCATGAGCGCGGCCAACCGCAACGGCGAGCAGGTCGCGGCGATGCTCCACGCCCACCCGAAGGTGACGCGCCTGCACCACCTCGGCTACCTGTCGCCGGGCTCGCCCGAGGCCGCGGTCTGCGCGGCGCAGTGCGGGGCGCCGGGCTCGACCTTCTCGTTCGACGTGGCGGGGGGCGAGGCGGAGGCGTTCCGGGTCCTCAACGCGCTCCAGCTCTTCAAGCTGGCGGTGAGCCTGGGCGGCACCGAGTCGCTGGCGAGCCATCCGGCCTCCACCACCCATTCGGGCGTGCCCAAGGAGGTGCGCGACCGGCTCGGCGTCACCGACGCGACGATCCGGGTCTCGATCGGCATCGAGCACCCGGACGACCTCATCGCCGACCTGGAGGCCGCGCTCGCCACGCTGGACTGAGCGGCGCCGGCGGGCGTGCCGGGACAGGGGCGACGCGGGCGGACCTACGCCGGCTGCCGCCCGCGGATCTCCGCGGCCGCGCGCGAGGGCGGCGCGGGTGCGCGCCCGCGCCTCGATCGGCCTTCCGGACCGCCTCCACCCGGGCCCGGCCGTTCCATTCCCGGCGCGCCCCGTCCCACATCGCCGCGCCTCCCTGGACGGGCGCGTCCGGCCCGCATACGCAGAGATCCGCGCAGCGCGATGCTCCATATTCGATTAGACTTGGCGCATCTGCACCTGAACAATGCCATGGATCGTTTGATTTTCGACATCGGGGAGGTCCAGGGCTGCGCCAAGCAACTGGAAGATCCCCGGTCCACCGCCGAGCCGCGGGCCGAGGCCGGGAAGGCTGCCGGCCGGACGCGCGCGCGCGCCGCCGGCGCGGCCGCGCGCTACGGGATGCGGCCGGACGGGCTCGGCTGGACCCTGTGCGAGCACGGCAGCGGGCGCACCCTGGTCATGAACGGCGTCGTGCAGGCCGGGCTCGACCACGACGTGGCCCGCGTGATCGCGGAGTTCCTGAACGCGCACGGCGACCAGAGCGTCGTCCTGGCGCTGACGGCCTGACGCGCCCCGGAGCCTCGGCGAAACCCCGACGCGGATCCTGCCGCGGGGATCGGACCCGCGCCGCGCCCCCGAACCGGCGGCCTCGGCGCGCGCGGCTCAGGGCCCGCCGGCCACGCCGCGCCCCCCCCGGGAGAGGCGCCAGCGCAGGTCCTCGACCAGGCCGCGGACCCGGCCGAGGAGGGTGCGGTCGGCCGCGTCGTCGGCCGCGTCGATCGCGTCCAGGCGGTCGAAGGCCTCGGCCCGCGCCAGGAGTTCGGCGGCGACCGCGCGCGGATCGCGCACTTGCCAGCCGAAATGGAAGGAGTCCGCCGCCCCGTAGCGGGTGCCGAGCGGGAAGTAGTAGCGCCCTGCCGTCCCCGTGACAGCGTCGAGCAGCGCGAAGTTCGCGTGCAGCTTCCAGGTCCAGTTGAGGCCGAGCACCCGCCGCCCCGGCGCCGCGAAGATCGTGGTGTGGAAGGCCGAGCCGGTCGAGCCCATGACGACCCGGCGCGTCGAGACGAGGCGCACCTGCTCGACGAAGGGCAGCGTCTCGGGGGCGACGATCTCGACGCCCCGCCGGTCGAGCTCCTCGACGATCGCCTCCTCGTTGGCGATGCGGGCGATGCCGGCGGGCAGCCGCGTCTTGGTCAGGTAGACCGGGCGGTCCAGGGCCGGACCGTCCCGGAAGGGCCGGCCGATCTCGCGGCAGAGCGCGCCGTAGACCGCGTGCACGAAGGCCCGCTCCTCGAAGGCTGGCTCGGGCAGCAGCAGGCGCGGCAGGCGCACCGGCCGGTCGAAATGCACGAGGTCGCCGGGGCCGAGGCCGAGGCGCTCCAGGATCACGCGGGCATAGTCGGCGCCGTCGAGCGCGTGGGGCGGCGCCAGCAGGGCGAGGCGCGGCCGCGGCCCCTCCCAGGCGGCGAGGGGCCACAGATGCGCGAGCGTGTCGGTGACGAAGTGGCCGTAATGGGGGGCGAGCGCCGGGACGAAGAGGTAGAGCCCGTCCGGGGCCGGCTCGCCCACCGGCAGCGCGCCGGGAGCCGCCTCGCCGCCCTCGCCGCGCAGCCGCCGCCCCGCCGCGAACAGGCCCGCCGGGACCGGGCCGCCGGGCGGCACGAGGAGCACGTCCTCCAGCACGCGCGCGGCCGGCGGGGCCTCGACGAGGCGGCACGCCCCCCAGAGATCGCGGCAGCGCCGAAGCCTGTGTCCCGTGAAGCCCGTCATGCGCTCCCCATCGCATAGTTTCGGGAATGTCGCGAAGGGGCGAAAAGCCGGCGGGGGGACCCGTTTCCGCTTGCCCCGGCGGCGCGGCTCCTCAAGATGGGCCGGCCCGCCGCGTCGCGAGAGATACCCCTCCCCCCGATGACCGACCCCGTGGTCCACGGCGCCTCCTACAAGGAGGCCATCCTGTTCCTGGTGACGGCCGGCATCGTGGTGCCGTTGTTCCATCGCCTGCGGATCAGCCCGGTCCTCGGCTTCATCGGGGCGGGGGCGCTGCTCGGCCCCTCGGGGCTCGGGCGGCTCACCGGCAGCGCGCCCTGGCTCGCCGAGGTGACGATCGGCAACCGCAGCGAGATCGCGCACCTGGCCGACCTCGGCGTGATCTTCCTGATGTTCATGATCGGCGTGGAACTGTCCTGGGAGCGGCTGCGCATCCTGCGCCGGCTGGTCTTCGGCCTCGGCTCGCTGCAGGTCGCCCTGTCGAGCCTGGTGCTCGGGGCATTGCTGCTGCCGCTCGGCGTGAATCCGACCGCCGCGGGCCTGGTCGGGCTCTCCCTCGCCCTCTCCTCGACCGCCATCGTCCTGCCGGTGCTGGCCGACCAGAAGCGCCTCAACGCCCCGGCGGGCCGGGCGAGCTTCGCGGTGCTGCTGTTCCAGGACCTCGCAGTGGCCCCGGTCCTGTTCGCCATCGCGGTGCTCGGGCGCAAGGACGGGGACGCGATCGGCGGGCTCGCCCTGGCCCTCGGCCAGGCGGCGGTGGCGATCGCGCTCATCGTCGGGGCGGGGCGGCTCGGGCTGCGCCCGCTGTTCCAGCTCGTCGCCCGCACCCGCAGCCCCGAACTCTTCATGGCGGCCTGCCTGCTCGTCATCGTGGCGACGGCGCTCGTCGCGGCGGCGAGCGGGCTCTCGACCACGCTCGGCGCCTTCGTGGCCGGGCTGCTCCTCGCCGAGACCGAGTACCGCCGGGCGATCGAGGCGACCATCGACCCATTCAAGGGCCTGCTGCTCGGCGTGTTCTTCGTCTCGGTGGGCATGAACCTCGATCCGGCCCAGCTCCTCGACGCGCCGGCCGCGATCCTGGGCCTGTCGCTGGCCATGATCCTGATCAAGGGCGGGGTGATCCTGGCCGTCGCGCGGGCGCTGCGCCTGTCGCGGGCGGTGGCGGTCGAGACCGCCCTGCTGCTCGGGGCCGGGGGCGAGTTCGCGTTCGTGCTGATCGGCAGCGCGCTCTCGGCCGACCTCGTGCCCGAGGGTCTCGGGCAGGCGGCGCTCGTCGTCACCACCGTCACCATGGTGATGATCCCGCTCCTGGCGGCGCTCGCCCGCCGCCTCGGCCGCCAGATCGATCGCCGGGCCCTCGCGCAGGTCCCCGCGGAGCCGCCGCCGGAGCGGCAGCAGGGCCGGGTCATCGTGGCGGGCTACGGGCGGGTCGGCAGGCTGGTCGGCGAGATGCTGGCGCGCCACAAGGTGCCCTACCTCGCCCTCGACATGGACGCGGCCCGGGTCGCCGAGCAGCGCCGCCTGGGCAACCCGGTCTATTTCGGCGATTCCGCCAATCCCGAATTGCTGCGCCGCTGCGGCATCGCCGGCGCCCGCGCCCTCGTCGTCACCCTGGACGCGCCGCGCTCGGTGGAGGCGGTGGTGGCGGCGGCCCGGGCCGAGCGCCCCGACCTCACCATCGTGGCGCGCGCCCGCGACGCGCGCCACGCCACCGCCCTCTACGAGCTCGGGGTCGACGACGCGGTGCCGGAGACGATCGAGGCCTCGCTGCAGCTCTCCGAGGCCGTGCTGGTCGATGTCGGAGTGCCGATGGGCCTCGTCATCGCCTCGATCCACGAGCGCCGCGACGAGTTCCGCGCCCTGCTGCGCCGCAGCGAGGCGCCGCCGCCGGAATTCCAGGCCCGGCGCACGGTCGGCAAGGCGCGCTGACGGGCGATGACGCGGTTCAGCCCCGAGCAGGAGGCGGCCCTGCGGGCGGTGTCCGCCTGGCTGAAGGCGGGCGAGCCCCGGGTCTTCCGCCTGTTCGGCTTCGCCGGCACCGGCAAGACCACGCTGGCGCGGCGGGTCGCCGAGGATGTCGAGGGCGGGGTCCTGTTCGCGGCCTACACGGGCAAGGCCGCCTCGGTGATGCGCCAGCGCGGCTGCCACGACGCCGCGACCATCCACAGCCTGATCTACCGCGCCCGCGAGGGCGAGGAGGGCGGCCCGGCCTTCACCCTCAACCGCACCGGCCCGGTGTCGAAGGCGGCCCTCGTGGTCATCGACGAGTGCTCGATGGTCGATGCCGATCTCGGCAACGACCTCCTGTCCTTCGGCAAGCCGGTGCTGGTGCTGGGCGACCCGGCGCAGCTGCCCCCGGTCAAGGGCGGCGGCTTCTTCACGGAGGCCGAGCCCGACGTGATGCTGACCGAGATCCACCGGCAGGCGGCGGACGACCCGATCATCCGGCTGGCCATGGCGGTGCGGGAGGGCGGGCAGCTGGAGACCGGGCGCTACGGGGCGAGCGCGGTGGTGAACCGGCGGGGCATCACCCCGGAGGCGGTGCTCGCCGCCGACCAGGTGCTGGTCGGGCTCAACCGGACCCGGCGGCTCTACAACGGCCGCATCCGCGACCTGATGGGCCAGACCGACCCGATGCCGGCCGTGGGCGAGAAGCTGGTCTGCCTGCGCAACGACCGCACCAAGGGCCTGCTCAACGGCTCGACCTGGACCGTGCAGGCGCTGCGCGCCGCGCCCCGGCCCGACCTCGTGCGGCTCGACGTGGTGCCGGAGGACGACCCCGCCCTGCGCCGCCGGCCGCAGGACATCCGGGTGCTGCGCGCGGTGATCGAGGGCAGCGAGGAGCCGATCCCCGCCATCCTGAAGCGCGAGAGCGACGAGTTCACCTACGGCTACGCGCTCACCGTGCACAAGGCGCAGGGATCGCAATGGGACCGGGTGGTGCTGTTCGACGAATCCTACGCCTTCCGGGAGCATGCCCGGCGCTGGCTCTACACCGGCCTGACCCGGGCCGCCCAGGCGATCACGGTCGTGGTCTGATCGCTCGGAGGCTCGGCCTCGTCGCGGACCGCGCGAGGGCGGCCGGGGACATCCCGCCTCGGCGAGGTGGACGAACGCCTCCCCAACCCCCACCTACGCTTCGGACGAGCCGCACGGGAGAGGTCCTTGGGCAGCGACGAGGCGGGGGCATTGCCCCGCATGCATGCGACGACGATCCTGATGGTCCGCAAGGGCGGGCGCGTCGTCATCGGGGGCGACGGGCAGGTCAGCCTCGGCCAGACCATCGTGAAGGGCAATGCCCGCAAGGTGCGCCGCCTCGCCAAGGGCGCGGTGATCGGCGGCTTCGCGGGCGCGACCGCCGACGCCTTCACGCTGTTCGAGCGGCTGGAGGCCAAGCTGGAGCAGTATCCGGGGCAGCTCACCCGCGCCTGCGTCGAACTCACCAAGGATTGGCGCACCGACCGCTACCTGCGGCGGCTCGAAGCCATGATGCTGGTGGCCGACCGCGAGGTCGGGCTGCTGCTCTCCGGCTCCGGCGACGTGCTGGAGCCCGAGGGCGGCGTGATGGCGATCGGCTCGGGCGGCAATTACGCCCTCGCCGCCGCCCGCGCCCTCGAGGACCAGGACCTCGACGCCGAGGCGATCGTGCGCCGCTCGCTGGCGATCGCGGCCGAGATCTGCGTCTACACCAACGGCAACCTCGTGATCGAGAGCCTGGAGGCGGCCTGAGCCGCACGCCACCCCGTCACGACACGCGACGGCGGCCCCGACCGCCGCATCTCCGGACCCGCCATGACGACCTTCTCCCCCCGCGAAATCGTCTCCGAACTCGACCGCTACATCGTCGGCCAGGCCGACGCGAAGCGCGCGGTCGCGATCGCGCTGCGCAACCGCTGGCGCCGCCAGCAGCTCCACGGCCCCCTGCGCGAGGAGGTGGCGCCCAAGAACATCCTGATGATCGGCCCGACCGGCTGCGGCAAGACCGAGATCTCGCGCCGCCTCGCCCGTCTGGCCAACGCGCCCTTCCTCAAGGTGGAGGCCACCAAGTTCACCGAGGTCGGCTATGTCGGCCGCGACGTCGAGCAGATCGTGCGCGACCTCGTGGAGGTCGGGATCGGCCTCAAGCGCGACGAGAAGCGCCGCTCGGTCCAGGCCAGGGCGGAGGCGGCCGCGGAGGCGCGCATTCTCGACGCGCTCGTCGGGCCGACCGCGGGCCAGGCCACCCGCGACAGCTTCCGGCGCCGCCTGCGCGCGGGCGAACTCGACGACAAGGAGGTCGAGATCGAGCTCGCCAGCGCCGCGCCGAGCGGCCTGCCGATGTTCGAGATCCCGGGCGTGCCCGGCGCCGCCATGGGGGCGATCAACCTCGGCGACATGCTCGGCAAGGCGCTCGGCGGCCAGAAGGGCAAGCCGCGGCGCGTCACCGTGCGGGACGCCCACGCGCCCCTGATGGCCGAGGAATCCGACAAGCTCCTCGACCAGGACGCGATCGTCCAGGAGGCGGTCCGCGAGGTCGAGGACAACGGCATCGTGTTCCTCGACGAGGTCGACAAGATCTGCGCCCGCGAGGGCCGCGGCGGGGCGGACGTCTCCCGCGAGGGGGTCCAGCGCGACCTGCTGCCGCTGATCGAGGGGACGACGGTCGCGACCAAGCACGGGCCGGTCAAGACCGACCACATCCTGTTCATCGCGAGCGGGGCCTTCCACGTCTCGAAACCCTCCGACCTGCTGCCGGAGCTGCAGGGGCGGCTGCCGATCCGGGTGGAGCTCGCGCCGCTCACGGTCGACGATTTCCGGCGCATCCTGACCGAGACCGAGGCGAGCCTGCTCAAGCAGGCGGTGGCGCTGATGGCCACGGAGGGCGTCGCCGTCACCTTCACGGAGGACGCGGTCGACGCCCTCGCCCGGGTGGCCGTGGAGGTGAATTCCTCCGTCGAGAACATCGGCGCGCGCCGGCTGCAGACGGTGCTGGAGCGGGTGCTCGACGAGATCTCGTTCACGGCGCCCGACCGCGCGGGCGAGAGCGTGACGATCGACGCGGCCTATGTGCGGGAGCGGGTCGAGAGCCTCGCCCAGAACGCGGATCTGAGCCGGTTCATCCTGTGAACCGGGATCCGATCACGGCGGATCCCGGATCACGCGCCCGCGCGGCGCCTGAGCGAGGCCCGGATCCGCCGGCCCGAAGGGATCGGGGATGAGGCGGCAGGGGGCGGCCCCGGGCCGCCCCTCAGCGCAGCTTCAGCGTCGCGAGGCCGAGCAGCGCCAGCACCACGGCGATGATCCAGAACCGGATCACCACCTGCGGCTCCTTCCAGCCCTTCTGCTCGAAATGGTGGTGGATCGGCGCCATCCGGAAGACGCGCTTGCCGGTGAGCTTGAAGGAGGCGACCTGGATGATCACCGAGGCGATCTCCAGCACGAACAGGCCGCCCACCACCGCCAGCACGATCTCGTGCTTGGTCGCCACCGCGACGGTGCCCAGCAATCCGCCCAGCGCCAGCGAGCCGGTGTCGCCCATGAAGATCTGGGCCGGCGGCGCGTTGAACCACAGGAAGCCGAGCCCCGCCCCGATCAGCGCCCCGCACACCACCGCGAGTTCGCCCGTGCCCGGGACATAGTTCACCTGCAGGTAGGAGGCGTAGATCACGTTGCCGACCAGGTAGGCGATGATCCCGAAGGTCGCCGCCGCGATCATCACCGGCACGATCGCCAGCCCGTCGAGCCCGTCCGTGATGTTCACGGCATTGCCGGCGCCCACGATCACGAAGCTCGCGAAGAAGATCCAGAACAGGCCGAGGTTGACGATCGCGTCCTTGAAGACCGGGAAGGCGAGCCGGTAGGCGAGCCCCGGCGCCGAGTACTCCGCCACCGCCACGCAGGCCGCCACCGCGATCAGCGCCTCCAGGCCGAGCCGGAACTTGCCCGAGAAGCCCTTGTGGCTCTGCTTCGTCACCTTGAGATAGTCGTCGTAGAAGCCGATCGCCCCGAAGCCGAGCGTCACCACGACGGTGATCCAGACGTAGCTGTTGCGCGGGTTGGCCCACAGGAACACCGCGACCAGGAGCCCGGCCAGGATCATCAGCCCGCCCATGGTCGGCGTGCCGCGCTTGGTCAGCAGGTGGGTCTGGGGCCCGTCCTCGCGGATCGGCTGGCCCTTGCCCTGGCGCAGGCGCAGCAGCGAGATGATCCAGGGCCCGAACCAGAACACGAACAGGCCCGCCGTGAACAGCGCCCCGCCCGTCCGGAAGGTGATGTAGCGAAACACGTTGAACGGCGAGAAGACGCCGCTCAGTTCGGACAGGAGATACAGCATCCCGGGCTCATCCCGATATGGAGGTGAGCGCCGGCGGGGATGACGGCGCCGTTCGGTGGAGGCCGGCCGCGCCGGCGCCCGGAGGCTCGCGCGCGGCGGCTCAGGTCGGTCGCGCGGCGATGGCGTCCGCGCCGCCCCCGTAGCGGGCTTTCAGGGCCTCGACAATCCGGCCCATGCGGGTGCTGTTCGATCCCTTCACCATGACCGCGTCGCCAGGGCGGATCTCGGCCACGACCGCGTCGAGGAGATCGGCGGAACTCGCCGCCGCGACGCCCCGCGTGCCGGCCGGCAGCGCCTCGAACAGCTCCGCCATCAGCGGTCCGGCCACGAAGACGAGGTCGATCCCGTGCTCCGCCACGGCGGCGGCGAGGTCGCGGTGCAGGCGCGCCGCCTCCGCGCCGAGCTCCAGCATGTCGCCGAGCACGGCGATCCGGCGCGCCCGGCCCTGGACCTCGATCCCCGCGAGCGTCGCGAGCGCCGCCCGCACCGAGGCCGGGTTGGCGTTGTAGCTCTCGTCGACGAGCAGCGCCTCGCCGTCGCGCAGGCGCAGCAGCGTGCGCTCGCCGCGCCCGACCGGCGGGCGCAGCTGCGCCAGCGACAGGGCCGCGAGCGCGAGGTCGGCCCCGAGCGCGTGCACGGCCGCCATCACGGCGAGCGAGTTCAGGGCCGTGTGGCGGCCCGGCGTGCCGAGCTGGTAGGTGACCGGGATGCCCATCACCCGCGCGTCCACGATCGAGAGGTCGGGGCGCATCACCACGCGCTCGGCCCGCACATCCGCCCGCGGATGCTCGCCGAAGCTGACGATCCGGCCCGCCCGCGAGGCCAGCGCGTGGTCGCGCAGGCGCTCGAAATGCGGGTTGTCTCGGTTGATCACCGCGACCCCGCCGGGCTCCAGGCCGCAGAAGATCTCGCCCTTGGCGTCCGCGATGCCCGAGAGGGCGCGGAAATGCTCGATGTGGACCGGCTCGACCGTCGTCACGACGGCGACCTCGGGCCGGACCAGGCGGGTGAGCGGGGCGATCTCGCCCG